>NZ_KV793635.1:0-69511 GCF_001808485.1 Nosocomiicoccus sp. HMSC09A07 | reverse complement strand
CTATATAATTTTACACAATATTATGGACTTGACCGGTTACCCGAGATTTCGCCGACGATTCGATGATTCCCGGCGGTGAATTGAAATTTGGCCGACGATTATCCTCACAGCGTCGGCGAGAAGTGCGTTTCACCGACGATTCGTGCCAGCCCCAAAGGTTTTTCATCGATTTGCGATAGTTTGTCCCATATTGTCATGCAACCCTAGTTTTTCATCGATTTAAAAAGAATAAAAGCCCGCTCCTCCACTCATCAATCGCCTAAACACACTCAAAAATTCTAACTTCTCACAAAATCGCCGAATTTTTTCTTCTTATTATGCATAATAATGAACGTTCACTTGGTATAATAGATGTATAAATATAAAAGGAGTGTTTTTGAAGAAAGCAGTGGTTTACTATGACACGAAAGACGTCCGTATTGAAGAGGTCGAAGAGCCTAAAGTTCAAGATGGTCTTGTGAAAGTTAAGGTTGCTTGGACGGGTATTTGTGGTACGGACTTACACGAATATCTTGGTGGCCCGATCTTCATCCCTGGTGATGAACCGAACCCAATCACTGGTCAAGAGCGTCCGGTCGTTATGGGGCACGAGTTTTCTGGTGTCATTGAGGAGTTAGGTGAAGGTGTTGAAGGGTTAAACGTTGGAGATAAAGTATGTGTAAACCCAGCGTTAACGAATAACTTACACCCGAATCCGTTATATGACTTCTATAAAGAAGGTACTTTCATCGGTCTTGGTTGTGATGGTGCGTTCGCTGATTATGTCGTTGTTCCAAAAGAGAATATCGTTAAATTACAAGATTCAACTTCACTTAAAATCGGTGCACTTGTAACGCAACAGCTGTTGCGTTACAAGCGATTCGTGAATCTGAAATGGAATTTGCAGAGTCTGTTGCGATTTACGGTGCAGGACCAATTGGTCTCGTGACTGTACTTGCTGCACGTGCGGCTGGTGCGAGAGATATCTTCGTATTCGACTTATCAGATGAGCGTTTAGAAAAGGCGAAAGAATTCGGTGCAACTCACACATTAAATAGTGGTAAAGAAGACCCTATCGAGTATATCCACCAGTTCTATCCAGACGGCGTAGATCGTACATTTGAAGTTGCTGGTGTACCGATTACGTTAGAACAATCTATTAAATCAACTCGCCCAAGAGGTATGGTAACAATCGTTTCTATCTTTGAAAGAGCAATTGACTTCAACCCAATGTTACTCACAACAAGTGGTGTAAGAATTTCTTCTACACTTGGATACGAGCCAGACATTTTTGAAGCAACTGTGAAAATGATTGAATCAGGTCAAATCGACCCAAGCCCAATGATCACAAGTGAAATCGAGCTTGATGAAATTATCGACAAAGGTTTCAACACTCTAATTGAAGATAAAAGCCAAGCGAAAATCTTAGTCAAACTTAGCGGCGAAGAATAAGATCAGTTTCAAACATCGTATCCGAATCGGATACGGTGTTTTTTTGTATGCAATTTGGAGGAGTTCATATAAAATCAAATTAGAGATAAAGTTGGGAGGATTTTAATGGAACAGTTAGAAATGCTAAATTTCACTAAAGATGAATTACAAAAACTCGCGGACAACAAGCAGTTAATCGATGTGCGTTCAAAAGAAGAATACGATGAAGTACACATTCCAGGTGCGCTTCTATATCCACTTGACGAAATCGAGACGTTTGATTTACCGAAAGACCGCGAGTATTATGCATATTGCCGCTCTGGAAAACGCAGTGAAATGGCATCACAATACTTAGAACAACTCGGTTACGAATTTAAAAACTTAAACGGCGGAATAATCGCATACGTCAATGAAGTGAAATAAAGATGAGGAGACTCATCTTTTTTTATTTTGCAAACAGATTTTAAAAATCTGCTTAATGAGTTATTTAAAAACTGAGAATGCTTTTTTAAATACTACGTATTTTAAGAACGGAAATTAGAAAATTGCTTTTAGACTGATTGTACTTTATCAGCTAATATAAGCGTAAAACAGCTGGAGGTTTTATATGTTGGAAAGAAGTTTTGCGCATCAGCAGTTGCGTGCGTTAAAGTGGCGATTACCATTAGATGATGATTCTAAATATTACTTAGAGCGATTAGAGCGTGGGTTTGAAGGTGAAAATGAGTTTTCTGAGATTTTAGCTTCGTATAATACGTGTACAAGTATCCATGATTTTACGTTTGAAATTGATGGCTCTACACGTCAAATAGATACTGTTTTTTTATCTAATAATGAATGTATACTGTTTGAAGTGAAAAACTACATTGGTGATTTTATTTATAAAGAAGATGAGTTTTATGTATATCATAATATGCAAAAAATCCCGTCACCTGTTCGTCAACTGGATGATGCGACGGAAAAATTTCGTGAATTACTTTATAGATTAGATATAAGACGATCGGTTCGTAAGTTTGTCGTATTTATAAACGAAGAATTCCATTTGTATAATGCACCGGATCACCTATCGATTATTACGCGTGCACAACTGAGGCGCGTTCTAGACAATTTGGCTAGAAACCGAGATGCTGTGAGTGATACCACTCTTCAGTTAAAGGAAAAGTTACTCGCGCATAATATAAAAGACACTCGCCCCGCACAAGTCATCTATCAATATGATAATTTAAAGAAAAATGTATTTTGCTTTAACGACGGTTCTCCGCTTCACCTATCTGGGCGAAATTCTTTTACTTGCGAGACATGCGATTTGAAAACCTCAGTAAAAGAAATAGTTCTTGAAACCGCTCGGGACTTCTCTGTCCTTTTTCCGACAGAGAAAATTACTGTACCCGCACTCATCGACTTCTCAGGTGGGGTACTCACAAAACACAATTTACAAAAAGTATTAACTGAAGAATGCGTGCGTCACAACAAAGGTCGCGGTACGCATTATACATTACGATGAAGAAGAAAAACCCCGTAGTATTTTATCTTGTAAAGTAGCGGTGCGTGCGGACGGTGAATTTGAATGAGAGTGCTCGGCTAGCGGCTGGAAATTGGTTCGAATCGTCGGTGAATAGGATTATTCGCCGGCGATTCTTTGATTTCGGCTGAATCGTCGGTGAAATGAGATTTCCACCGACGCTATGGGACTTATCGTCGGCCAAATTTCTATTCGCCGTCGGGAATTGCCGAATCGTCGGCGAATTCTCGAAAATCCCGTTTTTCGCCGACGATACTGTTATTACCGTCGGTGAAATAAAAAGTCGCCGACGATAATGCTGGCTGCGTAGGCGAGAGTTCGTTTTCGCAGGCGATAACCGGAATCGACGGCGAATCCGGCACTCCACCGACGATTCTCAGTTAAATTACTCCCCCTCCCCACAAAAAAAGATTCCCCCAAACTATCCTATATCTTTAGGGGGAATCTAGGAATAGTTCAGGGGAATCCGCGAGAATTCTACAGAAGGAGAAAGTTTATTTATCTCTATGCGCTTTCTTTATCTTGTATTTTTTCTTCTTGTAACTTGCCGCCTTTTAAGACGTATAGGCGATCTGCGTATTTGAAAATGCGCTGATCATGCGTGATCATGATGCATGCTGCGCCGTTTTCTTTGACGCGCTGTTGGATAACTTCGACGACTTGTACTGCGCGCTCGAAATCGAGTGATGCGGTTGGTTCGTCTGCCAATATGAGTGACGGGTTGTTCATAAACGCGCGAGCAATCGCGACGCGTTGTTGTTCACCACCAGATAGTGATTTTTGGTAATGGTCGAGGCGATGATCGAGTCCAAATAATTTAAGGATTTCTTCGGCACGTGCTTTTGCTTCTTTTTTACTCATACCCGCTTCACGTCCGACAAACTCGAGTTGCTCGCGGACTTTTAAGTACGGCAGTAAGTGAGACTCTTGAAATATAAATCCAATTTCTCCGAGTCGTAAGTCTGTCATTTCGCTATCTTTATAAGACGTCCAGTCGTCTCCATCCATAATAATCTTTCCATCTGTTGGGGATAAAAGAGCACCGATAATCGATAGTAGCGTACTTTTCCCTGAACCGGACGGTCCATATAATACGACGAGTTCTCCACTGTCTACTTTTAAGTTGATATCTTCTAGCACTTCAGTTTGAGTATCACCTTTACCGTAAGTTTTTGATATATTCTCTAGCTTTAACACATTAATCTCCTCCTATCGCTGTTAACGGATCGATTTTTACGACTTTAATTACTGATAATAGTGCGCCAATTAATGATACAACCATAAATGATCCAAATAATAACACGACTAATTTATTGTTTACGAAAAACGGCATCGTTACTGGTAATAAAGTACTCAGTAAGTACGTGAGGCCAATCGCAATTAGTGTACTTAATATAACGATGACGAACACTTCAGTGACGATCATCGATACCATACGTATATTTTTTGTGCCGATTGCTTTTAAAATGCCGTATTCTTTCGTTTTTTGTATCGTTATAACGTAGAAGAATGCGCTAATCACAATCGCAGAAATGACGAATAAAAACACGACCATTAAATTGAGTGGTAACTGCTCTGCTTGATAACTCGGAATGCCGTTCATTAAATCTTGCTTCGTAATCGTCGTAACACCGTCCGCTTCAAAATTCTTACTACCAATCATAATATTGACGTCTGCTTCTTTAATTTTTTCGAAGCCCTCTTTTGTTGTAAAAGCGATTGGCGTGTGCGCGTACATTTGACGTTTAACAAATCCGCTTATCTTATACGTGATATCTGAGTCCTTTACTTCAACTGTATCGCCAACGTTATAGCTTTCTGCCATCGTACTGTCAACGAGTATTTCATCTTTTCCTTTTGGCTGACTTCCTTCAACAATATTTAAATTCACAGCATCTGTATAAACGAGCTGTACGCTGTCGTTGTTTTCAAATCTTAGAGGTGTCATCGATAGACTTTTATAGCCATTGTCGCGTGCGTCACTTACGACATCTTCACTTAAAACAGACTGCTGAATCTCATTGTTTGAATCATCTTCAATTAGAATTTCTTCACCAGATAATGACTCGATCATTGATATATTATCTTTTCCAAGCCCTTGTGCTAAACTTGAAACAAACATGACTAAAAATGCGAGTAAAAATAAAATTATGCCGATCATTAAGTATTTGAATTTATAGTATTTGAGTTCTTTAAAAGCGATTTTCATTGGTCCATCCCTTCCTTCACTGTGTATATTACACCGCTACTATGAACTCAATATGAACAAATTATTTTAGGAGGAAATTATGGTTAACATTTTAATTGTAGACGACGAAGCGTCCCTTCGTGATATGGTCGCGTCAAAGTTAAAGCCTGACTACACGCCGTTTCTAGCCGAAGACGCAATGCAGGCTTTCGATATTTTACAAGATGAAGATATACACCTCGCTGTTGTCGACGTCATGATGCCGTATATGAACGGCTTTGAACTTTGTAAACATATAAAAAACGATTACGATATACCGGTCATTATGCTTACAGCGAGAAGTGAATTATATGATAAACGTGAAGCGTATCAAGCTGGAACGGATGATTATATGACGAAACCATTTGAACCAGAAGAGTTAAAATTTAGAATTGAAGCGGTCCTTTCAAGATACGGTCAATCATCAAGTACGACGATTGGGAATGTCACTTTAGATAGTAATGCGTACTTAGTCGAAGTCGATTCTGAAACACTATATTTCCCGAGAAAAGAATTCGAGTTGCTCGAGAATCTTTTCATAAATTATCCGAATGTATGTAGTAGAGATATGCTCATTGAAGAAATTTGGGGATATGACTTTGAAGGTGACGAACGTACAGTAGACGTGCATATTAAACGCGTAAGAAAACGACTCAGTGCTGTAAACTCTCGTATTGAGATTAAAACAGTGCGCGGGATTGGATATCAAGTCCATGAACTTTAAACATTTGTCGACGCGTTTTATCGTCATTACACTCGTTGTTATGGCAATAAGCAGCATACTCGCATTCCTACTCTCAAACGTCTACTACCATTTTTATGAGAAAGAAAAAAACGACGCGCGCATTACTGAAACGTTATTAAAACAAAAAGAGTTTATAGAAAATGATAAGAGACCTGCTGAAGAAATTTTTAACCAAATCGCGAGTTTAGACTTTCAACTCGTTGTGATTAAAGACGGAGAAAAACAATTTTACGGCGATCCGTTTCGACTCGATAACTTACCAGAAGATGCACTGCAAGATGACATCTATCACGGAATTAAAAATCGACCGTTCAACATTTTAATTACAGGATTCTTTGACAATGAAACGAAAAACACGGTCGGTACAAATGTCACAATTCACGGTGAGACGTATTCCGTATTTATGAGACCAAACGTCGGAGAAAGTATGGGAGAGTTTCGTATATTTTTAGCGATTCTACTGAGTCTTTTAATCGTTTTCTCGATTATATTTGTTGCTTTATCGTCTAACTTTATAATCGCACCGGTCATTCGGTTAAAGAATTTCGCCAGTGACATAAGGTTAGGAAAATATACGACAGAAAACATTGTCACTAGACGCGATGAAATCGGAACACTGCAACGTGAGATGGCGCATATGAGTCAAGCGATTCGAGATCAACAAAAAACGAACGAACGATTCGTTGCTAACGTCTCACACGAAATCCAGTCCCCGATCGCGAACTTACTCATGCAACTTGAATCATTAAAACGAGAATACAATAAAGACACGATTCAAAATATGGAACACCAGGCGAAGCGACTGAGCGGGTTAACAAAGCAACTGTTACTCCTCGCTTCAATTGAACAGAGTGAATCACAGCTAGAGAAAACGCACTTCGGTGCACGACCATTTATTAACGAAATCGTCCAAAGTCAGTCATACATGCTCGACCAAAAAGAAATCTTTTTAATGACGCACGTTGAAGATATCGAAATATATGGAAGCAGCCATCTCTTATATCAGGCGATTACGAACCTACTCACTAACGCAATTAAATACACGAATCATTACGGTGAAATCAATATCTATGTCAGAAAAAACAATGAGCGCGTAGCAATCATCGTAGAAGATGACGGCATCGGTATGAACGAAGACACAAAATCGCATCTCTTTGAGAGATTCCATAAAGACCATCGCGCCGAAGACAACATCCCATCAAACGGACTCGGAATGGCAATCGTTAAAGAAATCATCGACCTACACGGCGGTGAAATAGAAGTAGAGTCTGAAGAAGGAAAAGGTACGAAAATAACGGTGACGGTTTAAATAGACCGAATTTACTGCGCAAATTCGATTATTATACTATCTCTTAGATTGATGCATTTTAATTTATTTTAAATACTTTATCACTATATGTTGATAAAAGATTTCATAAGTAATAGTTGTATATTGCACTATTACTTATGATTTTTATATAATAGTCCATATTTAAAACCATCAGTTTTGCTAAGGTTTTTAATTATATTCTTCTAAGAATTTTACTGAAGATAAATATTGTTGATAATCTAAAATTGCTTTAATAATTTTTTGGAAATTTATTACTAAATCCTCAGTAATTAGACTCTCATTTTCTATATTTTTGGAGAATGAGTAAAATTCATCGATTTCTTCTTTAGTATTAAGGACTAAATTATCTTCAGGCCCATGATATATCATTCGATTATGATAATATAAATCATAGAGCTCTGTGATTAACTCTTTAGCACTTCTAACTTTGAGTTCTTGGCGCAAATATCTTGGATTTGTTATAAGCTCATATTCATGCGACGATATATTTCCTTCCCCACCTCCACCGCCGGTACCTAATCCACCTCTATTTTCTTCAAGTTTCTGTTGCAATAATCTGTTTTTATCATAAATTAGCTCTAATTGCTTCTTAATGCTGTTCTCTCTGTTAGCTAGCTCTAAAATAATGTTTGAAGATCCTAGTTTAATATCGTCAGCTTCTCTTATTTTATTAATTAACACATCGAAAAGTTTCTTAAATTCTTTATAAAATATTAATATTACTAACAAAATTAAAATAGGAAAAGTAAAATGCATATATAACATTTCAAATGTACTATACATTTTATTCATCTAACACACCTTCTATCAACAATAATTTGTTTCTATTGACTATTATTAAATATTATTATATTATGAATCTAATAGGACTCCCCGCACCTCTCATCTATGATGATGTGTCCCAGTGGGAGACATTTTTTTATAAAGGTGAAGACGTTTGAAAGACTTAAAGCCTCCAATAACTTATGATGAGCAAATCGCTAAATTAGAACAAAGAGGTTGTTCAATTACTGATAAAGAACAAACTAAAAAGATTCTTTCTCAAATTAACTACTATAAAATTTCAGCTTACTTACTGCCTTTTAAGACTCAGAATGATGAATATCAAAATATCGATTTTAATCGACTTAATAATATTTACCTTTTCGATAGAGAACTTAGAAATTTAATTCTCGAAATGATAGAACCTATTGAAACAGACTTGAAGACTAAGTTAGCATATTATTGTGCACATAAATATGGTTCAGAAGGTTATTTAAATAAGAATAATTTTAATGCTATGCACAATCATACAAAATTCCTTGAAACAATCGAAAAGCTAAAAAGAAAGCAAAAGGATAAACTGTATGTTAAACACCATAAGAAAAACTATAATTCTCGTTTCCCAATATGGGTTATGGTAGAAATGTTTTCTCTTACAACTACTTCAATTTTTTATAGTGACTTAAAAATAAGTGATCAAAAGCAAATCGCTCATTTATATAGAATAAATTATGCAAAGTTAAAAAGTTGGTTCCATTGTATAACTATTCTACGTAATATATGCGCGCACACTGATCGTATTTACTATAATACATTTACACAAATACCAAAAGGGTTTAACAACAATTCGCGCAATAGAAGTTTGTGGCCATTATTTGTAATTATAAAGGAACTATATCCTGATAAAAATACATGGAATAATGAAATTCTTTCACGATTTAAAAATCTTATTAAAAAGTACGAAAGTCATATTGATCTCCATCACTTAGGCTTTGAGATAGACTTTCAAAATGATTTAAAGAAATAGCTGAGATATTAAATATCTCAGCTATTTCTATTCTATCTCTAAATTCTCTTTATACTTTCTCTCTGCTTCTTTTAGACTGTCTTCGTCAGGTAAGAAATACCATAATCCGTCTTCCATAGTTTCTCCAGTACCCTCTAATTGAATACGTTCAACATTACGGCGTGCACCATTATACTTTGTACCAATATCTTGGATATCCGCCATCGTTAAGTCTGTTTTTACATTGTAGCCAAGCGTATCTACAATCGAGTTAATTCTTGTAATCGAGCCAACGGATAATAACTTTTGACCTAATGCCTCAACGACGAGTTGTTGACGATCCTGACGACCGAAGTCACCACCAGAACCTTCTTCATAACGACTTCTCGTAAACGCGAGAGCCTCAGTACCATCCATGTCATAAGGTAATCCTTCAACATACGAATTCCCTCTTACAGTAAACGTAGCATTACTTGTAACAGTTACGCCACCAACGATATCTATTAAATCCTTTAAGCCATCCATATTAATGCTGACATAATGATCTATCGGTACATCCATTAAATTTTCAAGAGAATCTTTAGCCATAGTTGGTCCACCATATGCATAAGCGTGGTTAATTTTCTCAACCGTACCATTTCCGACTATTTCAGCACGCGTATCTCTTGGGACACTTACCATTACCGTTTTATTAGTATTTGGGTTCACTGATAAAAGAATAATCGAATCCGAACGCTCGCCGAGTCCATCTCGAGATTCGTCAGAGTCAATACCGAATAACGCGATCGAAATCGGGTCTTTTTTATCAACATTTACATCTTCTCTTCTAAGTTTAGAAGCTTGTCTCTCTTCTGTACCTTCATTAATACTCGTACTCAATTGGTTTAACTTATAAAAAGTAAACCCTGCAAAAGCTGCACCCGCGATAATAAATACAAGAAAACATGTGATTAGTACTTTTAGCCATACAGGCATTTTCTTTTTACGGCGTCTACGTTTTCTTATCTTTTTTGGTTGCTCTTCCATAATAATTCCTTTCTCACTTTAAGCGAATTAAAGTGCTTTGAAATATTCTTTTATAGTATCACAAACAAAATAAACTTCTTTATTCGTTAAATTTGATCCTGATGGTAAACAAACGCCTCGTTCAAATAGACCTTTAGATACATCCTCATTTAGGGATATATAATCATAATCCTTAAAAACTGGTTGTAAGTGCATTGGTTTCCACACAGGGCGTGCTTCAATATTATGTTGACCTAAGTAATTGATTAAGTCATACGTATCAATACTATCAATAGTCAGTGCTGTTAACCATCTATTAGATTTAGAATATTCAATTTCAGGCTGGAAATTGACACCTTCAATATCTTTAAGGCTTTCTTTATATATATTGAAAATCTCTCTTCTACGGTTGACACGGTCGTCAAGAACTTCCATCTGTCCGATACCAATACCAGCTGAAATATTACTTAAACGATAGTTATATCCCATTTCTTCGTGTTGATAGTGAAGCGCTTTTTCACGAGCTTGCGTGGAGAGAAAAAGTGCGTGTTTGATCTTCTCCTCATCATTAGAAATCAGCATACCACCCCCACTAGTTGTGATGATTTTGTTTCCATTAAAAGAAAAGATTCCAAGGTCACCAAAAGTACCACTCTTTTTACCAAGATACTCTGAACCTAAAGATTCTGCAGCATCCTCAACTAAAACCGCATCATGCTTTTGACAAATCTCTACAATCTCATCATATTTTGCAGATTGTCCATATAAATTAACTGCAACTACTGCTTTTACTTTTTTACCAAGAGATTCATATTTTTCAAAAGCCTTTTTAAGAGCTTTTGGACACATATTCCAAGTATCTTCTTCAGAATCTATAAAAACAGGAGTCGCTTTTTGATAAAGAATAGGATTGGCTGAAGCACTAAATGTGAGTGATGAACAAAATACAATATCATCTTCTTTAACTTCCGCTTCAATTAAGGCAAGATGAATTGCAGCAGTACCACTACTAAGAGCTAATGCAGCCTTACTTCCAGTATATTGTTTCACAGAACTTTCAAAGTTATTTACATTTTCTCCAAGCGGGGCTATCCAGTTTTTATTAAATGCATCGTTTATATAATCTAATTCTGTTCCACCCATATGGGGAGATGATAATAATATTTTTTCTGCCATTATAATACATTCTCCTTAATTATTTTAGCTGGTGTACCTACTGCAGTAACATTGTCTTCGATATTATATATAACTGTTGATCCAGCTCCTATAATAACATTTTGTCCTATTTTTATATTCGGTATTACAGTGGTACCTGCTCCTATGTGTGAAAAATTTTGTACAGTTACTCCTCCAGTTAAAATAGCACCAGGAGATATATGTGTATAATCTCCAATTAAATTATCATGCTCAATAACTGAAGCGGTATTAATAATACAATGATTACCTATTTTTGTACTTCTATTAATTACTGTATTGGCCATAACTACAGTCCCATAACCTATTTTAGAGTGATTAGATATTATAGCACTTTTATGTGATAGGACAGGAAAATTTTCTAGTGAGATATTTAATTCATTAAATTTCTTTTCTCTAACAACGTTACTGCCAATAGCAATACAAAAATAATAATCGCTTTTGTACAGGTCAATATTTTTTAAGCTATCATAGAATAAATCATTCTTCTTATGATAACTTTTTACACTATCATCAAGAAAGCCTCTAACTTCATATTCATTTTTACTATTTACAATGTCAAATATAACTTTAGAATGTCCACCCATTCCTATTAAAATTAAAGGTTTCATGATTGACTTCCTTTAAACTTTTCTATAGTTACATGGTTATCAGCACTAATATCTTTTCTTTTTAAAACATTTTTAACAGTTAAAAATATAACGTACATATCTAAAGAAAAGGATTGATTTTCAACATACCATACGTCTAATTTAAATTTATCTTCCCAGGTAATCGCATTTCTACCATTCACTTGTGCCCAACCAGTAATCCCTGGTTTTACATCATGTCTTTTTAATTGTTCATCATTATATAATGGTAAATATTCCATAAGAAGTGGTCTAGGCCCAACAATGCTTATGTCTCCTTTTAAAACATTAAATAATTGTGGCAGTTCGTCAATGCTAGTATTTCTAATAAACTCTCCTGTTTTAGTCATTCTCAGATGATCTGGTAATAATTCGCCATTCTCATCGACATCGTTTGACATAGATCTAAATTTATAAATATCAAAAGGTTTTCCATCTAAACCTGGTCTTGTCTGCTTAAAAATAACAGGCTTGCCTAAATTTCTACTGATTAAAATCGCACTACCTATCATAATAGGCGCTGTCAATAGAATACCTGCTGTACTTGCAACTACATCAAAAGTTCGCTTTAACAAGATATATCACTCATTTCTTATCCTATCAAATACTGCTAATTGTTTTTTAATAACTTCTTTCTCATCATAAAGCTTTTGAGATCTTAAATAAGATGCCTCTTTCATATTATTAAGCAACTCCTCATTAGAATTTAGATATTTAATTTTTTCAGCAATTTGTTCACTACTATTTAAATCAATAATAAAACCAGTTTCTCCATTAACAACTTCTTCTCTACTACCTCTTATATCAGTAGCAATGATTGCATTTTTCATGGACATTGCTTCAATAATTGAACGTGGCATACCTTCTCTATAAGATGGTAAACAAAAGACATCACTTAAATATAAATATTCTTCTGCGTTATCCACTTGACCCGTAAAAATAATGTTTTCTCTATCCATATATTGTTGTATCTTAGAATAGCTATACTGATCTCTTTCACTTTTTGGTAAGGAGCCCATAATTATAAACTTTAAGTTATAATCATCTAATTTATCAATGGCATTTAGTAAATCAAAAATTCCTTTTTCTTCTACTAATCTCCCTATAAATGAAATGACTAAATCATTATCTTTAATATTATGTTTATTTTTAAGATTTGAAATCGCTTCTTCACTTATTTCATTATAATTATATTTATGATCAAGATTAATGCCATTACTAATGTGTAAATAGTTGCTACTTTCTTTAAGAAAATGATTCTTAACTGCTAAGTTATAATCCTCTTCGCTTTGAAAAAATATATAGTCTGTAAAAAATCTTCCCATGTACTTTTCAACATTATAGAAAACTTTATAAGCTTTACTATCCATTTGATCATGAAAATAAAATCCGTGTGCTGTATAGATAATGTTAGGTACTCCAGCCATCTTTGAAGCAATTCTTCCAAGTACAGCTGCAATAGGCGTATGAACATGAACAATCTCTGGTTTCAATCTTTTAAACAGTTTGTACATATTAACTAGTGAAATAATATTACGAATTGGATTTATTTTTCTATCGATATTAATAGGATGAAAAATAAATCCTTCGTCAAGTATTTCCCGAACATACTCTCCACTAGAGCTAACGCAATGAACTTCAAATCCATTATCCATTGATGCTTTATTCAACTCATTCAGTAATTTCACTTGTGTCATATCAATTGCGGAAACTTGAACAACTTTTGTTTTAGTCAAATTAAAGCCTCCATAGTTTCTGATTCTCTTTTAAATCTTGTTTAGAAATCATACCCTTAATATCAAAAACGATTCCATCGTCAGATACTAATTCTAAATAACTTTCTTTATTTTTAATATAGTCCTCATGTTGAACCGCAATAATTAGAGCATTTGAAACTTCTAATTCATCTTTTTCTTTTAAATCTACATCATAAAGTTGTTTAGCTTCCTCAGAATCCGCTTCAACATCATTCACTACTACGTTTAGACCATAGTTCTCTAACTCATTAATTAAATCAACAGCTTTTGTATTTCTTAAATCAGGACAATTTTCTTTAAATGTTAAACCTAAGAAATTCACAGTTTTTCCTTGAACTTCATGCCCATTTTTAAGTAGTTTTTGAACTATATCTGATGCGATTAATTTCGGCATATTATCGTTAATTCTACGTCCAGAGAGAATGACTTCAGGATGGTGACCAAGTTCTTGTGCTTTATATGTTAAATAATATGGATCAACACCAATGCAGTGCCCCCCAACTAACCCTGGTCTGAAATCTAAGAAATTCCATTTTGTACGTGCCGCTTTTAGTACCTCATTGGTATCAATTCCAGCTTTACTACAAATAATTGCAATTTCATTCATTAAAGCAATATTTACGTCACGCTGAGTATTCTCAATCACTTTAGCTGCTTCAGCTACTTTAATACTTGATGCTCGATGAACACCAGCAGTAACTACTGATTCATAAACTTTAGCAATAATATCTAAAACTTCATCATTTTGTCCAGAAACGACTTTAATAATAGACTCAAACGTATTTACCTTATCTCCTGGGTTAATACGTTCTGGAGAATAGCCAACAAAGAAATCCTCTCCTGCTTTAAGCCCTGAGTATTTCTCAAGAACAGGTATACAATCTTCCTCAGTAGCACCAGGGTACACCGTCGATTCAAAAACAACAATTGTGCCTTTCGGCGCATTCACTAATGCTTTTCCAACAGATTGACTTGCACCAAGAAGCGGCGCTAAATTCGGCTGCTTATGTTCATTAATCGGTGTTGGAACCGCAACGATAATGAAATCCGATTGACTTAAATCATCTAAATCTGATGTATATAAAATATCCGCTTTTTCTAAATCAGCAGCCTCCACCTCTTCTGTACGATCAAAACTTTTTTTTAATTCTTCAATTCTATTTTCATTAATATCAAAACCAATTACGTGTTGTTTCTTACCAAAAGTAACAGCCATTGGTAATCCTACATAACCGAGACCAACTACTCCTATTTTTCTCATATTAGCACCTCTTATAGTTTTATATCATAATAATTAATGTACCAATCCACAAACTCATTGACTCCATCTTGAATATTAGTTTCAGGCTTAAAGTCAATGTCTCTAAATAAGTCTTCAACATTGGCGTAAGTTTCAGGAACGTCCCCTGGTTGTAAGTCCATATAGTTCTTCTTAGCTTCAATATTAAGCTTCTTCTCAATTGCCTCAATGAATTCCATTAAGCGAACAGGACTATTATTACCAATATTATATACTTTATATGGTGCATATGAAGAACCAGGGTCTGGAGCATTGCCATTCCATTCATTATTTGGTCGTGCGGGTCTTTCAACTAATCGACTAATAGCTTCAATAATATCATCAACATAAGTAAAGTCACGCATCATATTACCATGATTATAAACATCGATTTCTTTACCTTCTATAATAGATTTTGTGAATTTAAACAATGCCATATCAGGGCGTCCCCATGGTCCATACACTGTAAAAAATCTAAGTCCTGTTGTTGGGATATTATATAAATGACTGTATGTATGCGCCATTAATTCATTAGATTTCTTTGTTGCTGCATATAAACTTAACGGATGATCTACATTATCACTTGTTGAGAACGGTTTAGAAGTATTCGCACCATAAACAGAACTAGATGATGCATAAATTAAATGCTTCACATCAAAATGACGGCAACACTCTAAAACATTCATGAAACCAACAATATTCGAATCAATATACGCTCTAGGGTTTTCCAAGCTATAACGTACACCCGCTTGAGCAGCTAAGTTGATAACAATATCCGGTACTTCTTTTCTAAAAACACCTGTTAATTCATCATAATCTTCTAGATTAAGTTTATAAAAAGTGTGATAATTTTCGTCAATAGTCTTTAATCTATCCTCTTTTAATTGAGGATTATAATAATCATTTATGTTATCCACACCAACAATAGAATGACCTTTTTCAATTAACTTTTTTGCTAAATGTGAACCAATAAATCCTGCAGTACCTGTTATTAGAACTTTCATTTTATCGGTTATCATCCTTTATAATTTGTCTATATTTTTTCAAAGCTTTATTTCTTTTACTTTCAATATTTGCCTTATTATATTTACTTATTTTCTCTTGATTTTTCTTAACATTCTCTCTAGCAATTTTAGGGTTTTCTATATTTTTTATTATTAATTGTGCTAGCTGGTAATTATCATTTTTATCAAATAAATACGCATTATCTACACTATCTGAAATCCCCCCTACATTTGAAGCATATGTAGGAATACCATTACTAACAGCTTCAACAATTGATCTTCCCTGTCCTTCTGTTATACTTGGTTGAATATAAATATCTAAGCTTCTATACCATTTATTCATTTCTTCTCTGTTCTTTATAGTTCCTTTAAATTCTACATAGTTTTGTAAGTTAAGCTTTTTAACCTGTCTTTTTATATTTTCACTAGGTCCTTGACCAACAAATGAAAGCTTTACCTTATAACCCTTTTCTAAAAGTTCTATTAGCATTCTAAGCGCACATAAATGCCCCTTATACTTAACAAAAGTAGAACCAACTAAACCTATTCTTATGGACCCTCTTTCTTCTAGTTCATTTTTATAATCTTTAAGGTCATCTATGGTAACGTTAGAAACACCATAAAAAGATTTATTATTGTTAGGATATTTTTTCTGTAAGTATTTTTCTGTTATATATATTGCGACATCAGCATTCTTAATAGCTTTTTTTTGCATTATTTCCGCAGGAATAGCCACAATCTTACTGTAAAGCCCTCTATACCAAAACGCTTCGAATGAAGCTCCAACAACTTCAACACAATAACTTTTATTTTTTTTTTGGCAAATTTTTGCAGCCATAAAGCCTAAAATGCTTGGTAATCTTATAATTACGCCGTCTGACTCTTCAATTGTTTTTTCTATCTTTTTTTCTATCTTTTTATAATATTTAAAAAAATTTTTAATAGATGAATATTCATTAATATTATTAAAATAGATATTTTCTCCAGAAGACAAAGGCATTTTTTCAGGTTTTTTCTTAACTTGTTTAACTCTAGAAACAATAACTAACTCATTATAAACACCTAGGTATCTTTGCCACATTTTATAGTTAAAGTTTGTAGAGAAATAATCATTTTTATAATTAATAACATGAAAGTCATGAATAAATGCTACTTTCAAACTCTCTCACCTCTTTTTTAATAGCCAAATTTAAAATTATTAATTTTAAACTCATTTGTGTAAAACTGATTATGGTAATTGATATCGCTGCTCCATATACTCCCCAAAAATAAATAAAATAAAAAGAAACTGAGACCGATACAGCTAAAGTTAATAATGATACGTACAACTGTTGCTTATACTTTTTAAATGCCATGATTGTTGTATCATATATCCAGCTCAATAAATTAAAACTAATAGATATTGACACAATTACTAGAATTAAATAATAGTTCGAGTAATCACTACCGTAAATTATTTCAATTATTTTTCTTCCTGTAATATAAGTTATAGTTGGCATGAAAATTAATAGCATGAGTGAAACGGCAGGGGCTTTTAAAAATATAAGTCTGTTAATTTCTTTATATTTATAGTTTTTTATAGAATCTTTTATATCCAAAATAATATTCTGAGATATAGCATTCATAAATAGGTCAACTATTGTCAATAAATAACTTATAGCTGCAAAGACACCTAGTATTTCTACTGAAACAAAGTGCTCTATGAAATAACGTGGGATTAATACATTATAAGAATTTATAACTTGTACAATAGCAAGTGGTAATCCTATAATAAATATTGTCCATATATTTTGGATGGATTGTTTGGATTTATTATGATTTAATAAACTTTCTGCTTTTCGTTCTACTATTATTAGCCAAGTTATATGAAAAATCACCTGAATTGTTAGAGCAAGGACTATATCCTCAGATATATATAATACTAGTCCAAAAATTAAGACAGTGAAAATAGACCTTATAATTTGTTGTATACTAATTACCTTAAAATTTGCTAATTTATGATATATAGCATAATACAAGTCTGATTGCAGTTCAGCTATCTTAATTAGAGTTATTAGGCACATATAAATTAGTAATTCATCGTAAAAAATAAGCCCTATTAATGAAATGAATATCAATACCGCCACACTCAAATAACAACGAAGTTTTTTAACATCAGAAAAATTTAAATCTTCGACTATATATCTTAACCTAAGCCTCATGTTTACAAATAAAACTATTGGTGTTGTTATAGCAATGGCAAAAGTATATTTACCAACCTCTTCCATATTAGTCAACCTAACAATAAGTATAAGTATTACCCACTTTGAAAATGAAATACTTATATTACCCATTAAAGTAAATATATAATTTTTAGTTTTTTGCACCTTTTACCACCACTTTTTTATTTATATAATAGATTAGTAGAAACAGTGGGAGCGTAAAAGTTAATTCATTGATAAATATATTTCCATTCTGAGCCATAACAAATCCGAATCGCCCACTTGTTAGCATTAACATAAACATTAGTTCAAAACTATTAGTTTCTACAATAACTTTTGTAAAGTAAACCGCTATAATTATAAATACACATCCTAATAATGGTGAAAAAAATGTTCCTAAATATAACTCGCCTTGTCCAATCATTGGTATAATTTGTGCTACATGGTCACTAAGATAAAGTCTATAATTAAAAAGTTGTGAACTAGTTATAAAATCAAAGTTTTTCAATATAACATTTGGACCTATTGCTGATCTAAATATATCAGCAATTAATAAAGGTATATTCCCGGCTCTAGATGGTAAATCTAGACTTATTGCTACATTATAAATACCACCCAAATATACTTGTAAATAATCTGTAATATCTATGAGTTCATCCTTACCGCTAGTTATTGTACTAGTTTCTCTAAATGAGGAGATTCGAGTAATAACCGAGGGTATTAATGTAACAAAAAAAGCACTGATAAATATACCAATTTTACCATATAAATAATTTAAAATTATCAAGCTAATTATAAAAGTAAATAAGAAATCCGATCTATTAGTACCAAAGAAAATTAGACTATTTAATAGTGTTACTGTACATACTAAAACAAAAGTTAAAAATGGATGTTTATCATTGAAGATATTAATTATATATTTCACGATAATAAAATATAATAAATATCTAGATAAACTTAACATTAGAATAATTATGGACATTATCGTATCTAATTCAGCTAATGACATATAATTAGAATTGACAGAAAGAAATGAGATATTATTCAAAGCTCCTGGTCTAAGTAATAATAATAAAAAACTTATTCCTATGAATAGAAAATAGATAACTGTATTTGATTCGAATTTTATTATTTTTCTACTTTTTTTTGTTAGGAAATCTTTATTAAAAAAATATTTATGGGCTAAATAAATCGTAGCATTATAGCATAATAATTCATAAATTATTAAAAAAATTGCTTGATTAAATTGCTCAGCAGTTGGTAAATATAATGATCTTCCAAAATACCAACCTGATTTAAAAATGAGATATGGTAATATTGTAAACCTTGTAAGACTCACAACTAAATATACAGCTAAAAATATACTAATACCATTTTTCAACAGTACTCTATTTATAAATAAAAAATGACTTAAAATGTAGAATAAAGGTAATAAGTACATATTTTGATAGCCATCGTATAATGAATTTTTATTGTTTAGCAATATCACAAAAGTCATAAGGCATAAAATAAAAATAACAATGTTTATTAAAAAGTTCACTGTCTGTGATTTATACATCTTCTTTAATCCTTATCATTTAGTGTTTTTATTATTCTTCCTGGAACTCCACCTACCAAGACGTTTTTTTGTGTAATATCTTTATTTACTAAGGTATTAGCAGATACTATACAACCATCCTCAATCTTTACCCCCATTGAGACAGTAGAGTTCCCAGCTATCCAAACCCCTTTACCAATTTTAATTGGAGAATTAGTGGATTTTGTATTACTTACCATATTATCGACTCTTGAATGTTTAGTAGTAGCAATTATTACATTCGGCGAGACCACTACGTTATCTTCAATTTTAAGTCCACCAGTTCCATTAAGCCATACATTATGAGCGATATAAACATTATCACCAATCTCAATATTACGGTGCATATTTATAATGACTCCACTTGCAATTTGTAAATTTTTACCACACTTTTTAAAGAGTAAACTGAAGAGCTTTCCTCTTAGCCTAGTAGTTAATTTTGAATTTGGAAATATATATAAAAAAGCATTTACTATATTGGGATAAAGATGATATTTAACCATATTAATTACTCTCATATATGATATCCTCCTTATTAGCAAAAGCAATAATCTTTTCTTTATTAAATTCATGAGTTATATCTTCTATAAATTTTAGTAAGTTTTGAACGTTAACTTCTTCAACTTTCCCTCTATAAATTCCTTCATACACTTGCTCTGGATGTATTTCATCTTCATTTAACAGTTCTTCAAATAGTTTCTCACCAGGTCTAATACCAGTGAATTCTATTCCAATCTCTTCTTGACTATAACCACTTAAACGGATCATTTTTCTCGCGAGATCTACTATTTTTACAGGTTCACCCATATCTAGAACGAATACTTCTCCACCTTCAGCTAGTGCACCTGCTTGTAGTACAAGCCGTGATGCTTCTGGTATAGTCATGAAGTATCTTGTCATTTCTGGATGTGTCACTGTTACTGGTCCACCCGCTTCTATTTGCTTTTTAAATAGTGGGATGACTGATCCTCTTGAACCAAGAACGTTTCCGAATCTGACTGCTACAAAGTCTGTAGTACCATCTTCATCGTTTAAACTTTGGATGACCATTTCTGCCACACGTTTTGTTGCACCCATAACGTTTGGTGGGTTGACTGCTTTATCTGTTGAAACCATGACAAATTTTCTTACTCCTGCTTTTTTAGCAGCTTCTGCCGTATTTTTTGTTCCAAAGATGTTGTTTTGTACCGCTTCTTCTGGGTTGTATTCCATAAGTGGTACGTGTTTATGCGCTGCTGCATGGTAGACCGCAAATGGTTTATATTTCTCCATAACTTTTTCCATTCGCTCTTTGTCTTTAATGTCAGCAATTATTGGCACGATGTCGATTGCTTCTCCATATTGCTCAGTGAGTTCTCTATGTATTAAGTATATACTGTTTTCACCGTGTCCTAAAAGAATAATCCTTTCTGGTCCAAACTTACTAATTTGTCTACAAATTTCAGAACCTATCGAACCTCCAGCACCAGTAATCAATACAACTTTACCTGTTAACTGCTTTGAAATCATTGCCATATCAAGCTCTACTGGGGCTCTTCCAAGTAAGTCTTCGACTTCTACTTTTCTTAGTTGACTGACTTCAATACGCCCAGCCATAACTTCTTCAATGTTAGGCATTCTTAAGACTTCAACACCCATACCTTCACATTTTTTTGCGATTTCATTGTAGCGATTGTTTTTTAATGACGGTATCGCAATAATTACTTTTTTTATTTTGTATTTCTGTATGAGAGAGGGTATATCTTCGACTGTACCTTGTACTTTTACGCCTGTCGTTAACGACATACCTTGCTTATTTAAGTCATCATCTACAACTGTTACTGGTTCCATACCCATATAAGGAGTTGTAAGCATTTGACGAATGAGTAATGATCCACCTCTTCCAGCACCGACGACAAGTGTTGGTATTTTTACAGTATCTTTGTCTGATAAAAACTGTCTTCTAATAATTCTCCAAGATAGCCTTGAACCACCGATTAATAATAGATGCATCATCCATGTTATAAAGTATAATCTTAAAAATGGTGTTGTTGCTGTTAATACCGAGACTAATACAATTGTAGTTATCATCGATGCAGACACAGCTTTTACGATAAGTATGAGTTCGTTAACACTCGCATACTCCCACGCTCGGTGATATAAATTAAAAATATAAGCGAACACATGGTGACTCACTAATAATATTATTGCCGGTAATAATATTTTTCTTAATGAGTATCCTTCGAAAAATGGTTCGAGAATGTAGTAACTTAAATAAATTGAAAAAGTTACAATTAATGAATCTATAAGCATAAGTATAAAAACTCTAAGTTTAATAGAAGACAGGTTCATAGAAATCTCCTTTTTACATTAAAAAATACCTAAAAACTTTTTTCGTTGTGTAGGTTCTTCTGGTCGGTTCGTATAAACTCTTTCATTATTTAAAAGACTTTCAGCATTTTTGATCATTTGATTCATTTCATCATGATAGGGTTTCAACTTTTTATTGCTGAATAAACTTTCCATTATAAACGGACGTGTTTCAACATTATGTGCATCTGAAGCTATAAAATGTACTAAATTATGTTCAATCATTTGTAAGCTTACTTGTTGTAGTTTTTTACCTAAACCACCATTCAATGAAACTGTCGTCAGTTGAGCGAGTGCACCATTATTCACAAGTTCATATAGTAACTTTAAATCGTTCGCAATTGCTTTGTTTCTTTCTGGATGTGCAATAATCGGTATGTACCCTCTTTTTTGTAACTCAAATATAATCTGCTTTGTTGAAGATGGTACATGACCTGATGGTAATTCAATTAAGATATATTGAGAGTTCGCTAAAGCAATCGCCTGATTCGAATCTAACTCTTTAAACAATTCATCTTTAATTCTTATTTCTTGTCCAGGATGTAAATTTATACCGATATCTTGAGCTTCTTTTTGAGCTTTAAGAAATTCGAGTCCTTCATAAACTTTTTTTGCTTCATTATCCCAATTCGGATGTAAATGATGAGGTGTAACGATAATATCAGTTACACCTTCATTTTTTGCTTGCTTTAAAAGTTCAATCGCATCTTCTAAATTTTTAGGTCCATCATCAATACCAACTAAAACATGTGAATGTATATCTATCATTATTCTTCTCCATAATAATAGTAGTAACTGCTTGTAGACTGATCTAACGTCGCTTTATTTAAAATGACGCCAAGTATTTTTGCTCCTGATTTCTCAATTAATTCCTTAGCTCGAATAACTTCATTACGATTGTTTTCACTCACATCAATAACAAGTACAGCATTTTTCGTTAATTTAGCAAATAACTGAGCATCTGTAACAGTAAGTATAGGCGGGGTATCAATGATTACCATATCGTACTTATTTTTTAATTCCTCAAAGATTTTTTCAAAGCGTTCCGAAGCAATTAACTCTGACGGGTTCGGTGGTATTGGCCCCGCTGTAAGTAAACTTAAGTTATTTACACGAGTCGGTATGACGTAGTGTTCAATAGGCTCTCCTTCAACGATTGCTGTAGATAGTCCACGTGCATTCGGCTCTTGGAACAGATAATGTTGAGTAGGCTTCCTCATATCTCCGTCAATAATTAATGTTTTCATTCCAGATTGTGCGTATGTAATTGCTACATTTGAAGTAATTGTTGACTTTCCTGCATCTGGACGTTCTGCTGCTACTACTAAACTATCAATATTACCCTCAGCAGTAGAAAACGTGATATTAGTACGTATTCCTCTAAACTTCTCACTCAATACAGATTTCGGATGTTCATATGTTTCTAATGGGTTTAATTTTTGTTTTTTCTTAGCCATATTACTTTTTCACCTTTTCTATACTACCAAGTACTGGTAAATCTAAATAATCTGCGACATGTTCTTCGCTTTTAATACGCTTATCAAGTACTTCTTTTAAGAAAATAATTAGTGCCGCTAATATGAATCCTACAAACATTCCAACAGCAACGTTAACAAGTGTTCTTGGTTCAACTTGCTCACCTTTTCCCTCAGCCACAGAAAGAATTGACACGTTATCGACATTCATAATGTTTTCTATATCTTCACTAAAGACTTCTGCTACTGTGTTCGCTATTACATTAGATAACTCACTATGTTCACTCGTTACACTGATGTTTAAAACTTGTGAATCAGACTGATTCGTTATTTTTAGCATCTCTTGAATTTCATTTATAGAATATCGATTATCTAACCGTTTAGATACCTCATCTAAAATACGTGGGCTTTTTATAATTTCTGAATATGTATTGATGAGTTGTAAGTTCGATTGCACTTGCTGAGAAAGCATAGTATCTTGAGTCTCTTTTTGATTGACTAGAAGTTGAGTCGTTGATTCATATTTAGGTATAATTAGGTACATTGAAATTATTAGTGCAAGTATCCCAAATAATAATGGTAAAGCGATGATTGAAAATAAATTCTTTTTAATAACTTTTAGTAGGTCTTCTAGATCTATTGTCTGTTCCATTTTTTCCTCCGAAATTTAATAATTATTAAAATAATTATATCCTTTTATACACGGGCTATCAATGCGCTAATTTTTTGTTAATACTTTTCAATTTCTAATCATTCACTCAGTCGCTTTCACTCTTTCTTCATTTTTAACATGTACCTTCGACTCTCCTAAACAATTATTCCTACGTTACCAAAACTTCCTTTGTAAGAATCTTTATCTCTATTTGGCCATAATTCTATTACGTTTTTTAGTAAACACACGCATTATAATCACCTACGCTTCTTCTACCTTTTTACGGCGCTCTACTAATATCATAATCGTTAAAACGATGATGATACATGTCACGTTTTTTAAAAATAAAGGAATTGGTAACGCATGGACAGTAAGTCCAACTGCGAGCGCGAATATTCCATATAGCGGGAATTTCATTGCAAATTGTGCAAGTACTGCTCCAAATATTGCAGGTAATACAAACGGAAATATATTTTGTACGCTTTCTGGGATAATCGTTAACAACCATAATCCAAATAGTATTACAGGTATTAAAATGATTTTGTTCACAAGACTTGCCATACTTATACCAAGTGTTGCAACAATTTCCCCTTTGTCTGTCCCTGGTTTAACACCGACCGCATCTTGAGATGCTGCAGCAGCTGGTAAACACATGTTAGAAATGTTTCCTGAGAAAAATGCGATATACGTCCCTGGTACACCGAGTACTGGGAAGTACATAATCGGCTCTAAAAACCAGAGCACTCCAATGATTGATACATATGAAAATAACGATGTAAATATAAGTGAAAACCCTGGGTGATGCCCAGCAATAAATGATAAGTATAGCGGTAATGACATACATACTAAAACACCATATGTAAGTGTTAAACGTCCGTATTTATGAGACTCTCTTCTAAATTTATCCATACTATTTCAACCCCTATACTAAGAAATAAACAACAGCTAAACTGACGACGATAGAAATACCTAACGACCATTCTTTTAGCCATACTTTTTCAGTTTTCTTTGATAAATAACTAATGACGATACTCGCGATAATCGCTGCGACCGCCGCAACGATATGTAAGTATCCTTTTAACATTTCAGCACCAGTTAATGATCCGAACATTGCAATCATCGCAGCACTTGCGATAATTGTCATTAAATATTCTCCATTTTTTCGTTCGAACACTTTGTTTTTAATCTTTTCTAAAGAACGTGTGAAGAATAACGTAAAAATCATCCCACCCGTACCACCGATACATAACGTCCACGCGACTAGCGTAAATACTTCTGGTGTGAATCCTGTCGAACCAAGTTCAACGCCAGCAGTTCTAGCAGAAATTTCAGCTCCTGTCAGTTCAATTGGTGCTGAACCGATAATACCGATACGCATCATCGTAAATGGATTACCAATTAAAGAGATTAAAGATACCGCGACGATAATAATTCCGACAGACGGTCCGATCGAAGTGATCGCACCTGTTTTCATTGCCGCTTTTATTTCACGGTCTGTAAGTCCTTCTTCTTTTGCGGCTTTTTTAGATAACTGTAAAAATTTAACTGCTTGATAAATAACCCCGACGATAATAACCGTTGCAAATATCCAAATCGGTAAACTATTTGCGAGTTCTAATCCTGTCATATGAATCTACCTCCTATATAAGAAATGCTCAGGATAAAACCTGAGCATTCATAATTACGCCTCTATACGATCTACCGTAATTTCTCCGATAGACTTCGCACATATGAGTAACGCTTGTTCATTAATCTCAAATTTCGGATGATGGTTTTGATATGCAACTTCAACACCGTCTGGTTTTGCACCGACATTAATGTACGTTCCAGGTGCTTTTTGTAAATAATACGCAAAGTCTTCAGATCCTGTAAGTGGTTCTGTCACTTGTACGTCTGTTAAATAATCTCCAATGCTATTTTTCAGTAACTCTCTAACGTGTTCAGATTCTTTTGGATGGTTATATAACACTGGGAAGTGGAAGTCATAGTTTAAGTCACACTCAACATCAAATGCGACTTCTAATCCTTTCACCATATCTTTAAATCTTTCATAGATAAATTCTTTATTTTCTTCTTGTAAATAACGCACTGTTCCGCGGAGTGTTACTTTGTCTTGTACGACGTTATAACCACCAGTAGCGTCCTCGAAAGAAGTAATTGAGATAACCGTCATATCTAACGGGTTCATATTTCTAGATACGATCGTTTGAATGTTTGTAATAAAATAACTCGCAGCAACGAGTGCATCTCTCGTTTTATGTGGTAGCCCACCGTGACCTCCGCTTCCCTGGATAACTAAATCAAAGTTTGAGCATCCTGCCATCGCATTACCTGTCGCAAATTGGATGACCCCTGTGTCGAACATTGGGAAAACGTGAGCGCCGTATACTTCATCTAAATCGTCTAAAATACCAGATTCTACAATAGACTTCGCTCCGCCTGGTGGCACCTCTTCAGCGTGCTGATGAATAACTTTAATCGTACCGTCCCATTCATCTCTTAACTCATAAAGAGATTCTGCAAGGATCAACATATACGCAGTATGCGCATCGTGACCACACGCGTGCATGACACCTTCATTTTTAGATTTAAACGGCAAGTCCGTTTCTTCAGTCACTGGTAGTGCGTCGAAATCTGCACGAAGTCCAATCGTCTTTCCTTTATTTTTACCGTTAATTTCAGCGATAATTCCGTAACCATTTCCTACATGTGTCGTCACTTTTACGTCTTTATCTTTATAGAAATCCGCTATAAATTGCGCTGTTTTTTCTTCTTTAAAAGATAGTTCCGGATACTGGTGTAAATGACGACGGATGTCGATCATCTTGTCTTCTTTTTCTTCAAGCTTTTTAAATAATTTCTCTTTAAGACTCATAATATGCCCTCCGTTTTTTCTAATTTGCATTTTTTAAAATATCATAAATCGACGCGTTAATAATCGCGATTCCTGGTTGATATGGCATCACGAGTCCAGAAATCATCACTTCTTCCCACGGATACTCTTCCATCGTAAATAGAATTTCACCCGCTTCGATTTTTTGTGAAAATGCGTGACGTTCTTTTTCTTCCATCGTTTCTAATATTAGTTTTAAAACATCTCTATTTGTTAAGTGTTTACTGATCATATTAATTAATTGTGATCGTGTCAATGTTTCATCGAATTCTATATTTAAATAACTCGCAATCATATATAGCTGCTCTTCTCGAGTGAGCATATTGTAATATTCAATAATTGGATACTCAAATAAGTTCACTGCTGTTGTATACTCTGCATGATTTAAGTCAACATTTTTAAGATTGATATCTTCTCTCACTGTTGGTAGTTCGATTTGTCTACCAAAACTTCGTAATATACCATCTATAACTTCTTCATGAATGACACCTTCACCTTCACCAATAAACAATAGATGATGGTTAAAAGTTAGATACGGATATTTTTCTAAATCAAACGGCACAACTTGTACGTTTGACTCATGGTGAAAGTTTGAAAATCGTGTAATCAACTCGATTTCGTCTGGCGTGAGTGATTCTGATAGTATCGATAAGTATTGATAACTCATTGCCTCTTCGATTTTTTCATCGATTAATTTATATAAATTCGTCCCTTGTTCACCTATCTTTTTAAGATGAACATCTGTTAAATACATGTTGTAAAACGTTGCGAGATCCATGTTAGTATTTCCTCTTTTCGTAATACGGTCGTTCTTGGTGGATGATTTTTGCGATATGTGCGTTTATTGCTGTAATCGGATAACGCTCTCGATAATTCCTTGTACGTGCGCGTTCATACACGACGTTATAGTCGATATGGTCTGGACGTGAAAGTATTTCTAGCATCGATTTTACTTTATCGATATCTCCAACGTTATCTATCGGAGTCTCACCTGAATGAGAAATCACGCGCGGTGCGTAATGTTCTGTCGTCACGGTTTTAATGAGTGATACATTCACTTTATATAGTTCTTCACTTTTATAATGGAACGTAAACATTGGATGTGCTTTTAACATAGCATCAACTTGTATAAACGATGCATCTATACCGTCACCATTTTCGTAAAACTTTTGCCCGTTAAACGAAATGTAACTCCCATTATTATTCCAAATAAAGCTCTCTTTTATAATTTCAATCAATTCTCGACCGCTTAAACGCGTCGGAATAATGACATTTCTCGTAATCGATGGTATTTGATCGATAACTAATAATAATTCATAGCCGTTAAAATATTTACTTTCGTCGACCGACGTGATACTGCTAATATCAACGTCTTTTAGAGTATTTAAGACGCCTTCATGCATGACTAAATAATCGCGGTGGACTTGTACCAAAATCCCAAGTGACTTTGCTTCTTGCCACATCGTTTTATTGTCATACACATGAATGTTCTTCTCTGCATTTTCTTTTAACTGTAGCACTGTTTCGTTTGGTAAGAGACTGAGTGCGTGCGATATATATTCTTTCGTCGTTAAATAATTCACGACTGTTTCAATAAAGCTATCTTTATACGATCCATAATGTGTGATATTTAATTTTCGAATGATATCTCGTAAATGTCGACTCGTTAAATTATCATACAACCATAAAATATTACCTGTGTAAATCGGTGTTAATTTATAAATATCACTCGGCGTCTCAATATCGCTATCATCTAACATCATCTTTACATCACTAATTAAATCTTCACTGAGCAATGTGTCATAAATTTTCTTTATGATATCAAAATGAGTAACAGAGCCTTCAGATGTATCGATGATATACTGAAACTCTTTTAACGGAAGAAGTTCTTCACTCTCTTCAACATAAATGATGTCTTGACCTTCATTCTCCATTTTTAAACGTTCTACCAGCTTAACTTCAGCCATAGATAGCGAGTGAACGAGTGTCTGAATCTCTTCACCATTATTTAGTTTCTGTAATTTAAATTCGACAAAATCATCGACCGTAGAAAACTCCGTATTGTACCAAATGAGTGCACGGTACAGCATATCATCTTTATAATATGTTTTAAAAAACGCACGTAGATCCATATCATCACCACCATTATCATTACATTCATTTTATCATTGTTTCACTTAAAAGATAAAAGAACCGACTACACTTAGATGAATATAAAAAGAGCTTGAAACAACATTCTGTTGTGTTCAAGCTCTTCATTTTAAATACGATTATTTTTTATTTGTTTTCCATTCGTTAAACGTTTCAATTTCACCTGTTTTATTTAGACGCTCTGGGTAATCATGTTGCCAGAATACTGCGTTTGGTACTTCTTCTTTAGAAGGTGAATATAACGCGTAGTTTCCAGAACCTTTTTCTTTCATCTGTGACTCGTAGTCTTTTAGTGCCCGTACGGCTGGTTTAAACAGGATCCATATTGCGACTAAGTTTAGCCAAGCCATCATACCAACACCTAAGTCCCCGAAGTCCCACGCAAGTGCTGCCGTACGAATTGTACCGAACACTGTCGCGAAGATGAGTAATGCACGTACAAAGTTGATGGCAACTTTTGTACCATTATCACTCAAGTTCCGAGTTAGGTAGGAGATGTTTGTCTCTCCCATATATGAGTAAGCTAAAATCGTTGTGAATGCAAAGAAGAATAATGCGACCGCAACGAATTTAGATCCTAATCCTGCAAATGTTGGATCAAAGACATATGATGCGCCTTCAAATGCTTTGTCTACCCCTGCTTGAACGTACATCGCTGTTCCTGAGTAATCTCTTGAGCCATCTGCAGATTGAACGTAAACTTCACCGTCAAATAGTAAGCTAGGACGACCGTCTGCTAACGTTTCACCGTCTGTTGTGTTATACGTCCCTGACAGTAAAATGATGAGCGCTGTTGCTGTACATACGAATAACGTATCGATATATACTGAGAATGATTGTACTAACCCTTGCTTTGCAGGGTGAGAAACTTCTGCAGCAGCTGCAGCGTGTGGTCCTGTTCCTTGTCCTGCTTCGTTAGAATAAAGACCACGTTTTACACCAATTTCAATCATCGCACCTAAAATACCACCGAACGTTGCTTCTAAGTTAAATGCTGATTTAAAAATTAGTGCGAACATCGCAGGTACGTCTGCAATGTTAATTACGATAATGACAATTGCCATTAAAATATAAATAATTGCCATGAATGGCACGATTGCTGTTGCAACGTTTGCGATAGATTTTAATCCGCCGAATACGATTAAAGCGAGTAAAATCGCAAGAACTGCTCCGACAATCCAGTGTGGGATGCCCCATGCGTTATGTAATCCTGACGCGATTGCGTTTGATTGTACCCCTGGTAGTAACAGTCCTGTTGCAATTACCGTTACAATCGCAAAGGTAATCCCTAAAATCTTACCGAACTTATTGTTAATACCGTACTCCATGTAGTACGCAGGTCCCCCGCGGTATTCTCCGCGTTCTTCACGTTTATAGATTTGTCCGAGTGTCGATTCAATGAATGCTGTACTCGCACCTAAAAACGCTGTTGCCCACATCCAAAATACCGCACCAGGTCCACCGATGAAAATAGCTGTAGATACTCCGACAATGTTACCAGTACCAACACGTCCCGCTAGTGATAGAGAAAGTGCTTGGAAACTTGTAATCCCTTTCGGCGAGTTTTCTCCTCTAAACATTAAACGGACCATTTCCTTAAAGTGTCTCAACTGGAACACCTTTAACATAAGCGTAAATAAAATCCCCGTTAGTAAAAGCCCATAAACGAGAGGTTTACTCCATACGAGATCTAATAAAAACGCTACCAAATTATCAAGAAAATCCATGTGAATTCCCCCTAACATAAGTTTTATAAATATATTGCTATTATAATATTTAATGTAAGCCTTTACAACTATTTTTAGGAAATAAAATGACAAGGCCTAATTTATTTAGACCTTGCCATATTTTTGTATTACTTATATATATTTGATCGATGACCTACCGAGATAATATTAATAATAATTTTATTATCATCAATAATAGATATTATTCTGTATTTTCCTACACGATATCTCCAGTACTCATTTAGAACACCTTTTAGATTTTTACCATGCTTTCTAGGATTTTCAGTGTTTTTTAAATTTTTCTCTATCCAACTAATTAAAAGCTTACTTTGAGATTTATCTAATTTTTTCAGTTCTTTAACTGCTCTTTTACTGTATATAACTTGGTATTTCATTAGAAACCTAAGATATCTTTAACTTCATCATGTGTATACGTGACTTCAGAAGTGTTATCATTTTGCTCATATTCTTTGATTAAAGCCATATCGTAGTCGTCTTCCATCTTCTCTTTAAGAGTTTCTTTTAATATTGTTGATAGAGGCATATCATGAATCTCTGCATATTCATTGAATAGCTTGTTTTCTTCATTGTTAAGTCTAACAGTAACTGTAGGCATTTAAAACACTCCCCCTTCGTGTATCACATTGTAACACATTTTGAGTGTTAAGTCATCTTATACAATTGAATATAACATTCCCCTATGCTTCTGGTAATTCTGATATACCGATATTTGTCATTTCGTAAGGGTTGAGTACGTGATCGAGCTGATTTTTTGTGAGGATGCTGTGCTCGAGTATAAGTTCACGCACACCTTTTCCTGTTAATAGTGCTTCTTTTACGAGTTCTGATGACTGCTTGTAACCGATATGTGGTACGAGCGCCGTGATGACTCCGAGTGATTCGTTGACGTAGTTTTCCATGATTTCTTTGTTTGGCGTAATTCCGACAACACAGTAATCTGTGAATGCTTTAAATCCGTTATGCATAATGTCGATAGACTGTAATAAGTTATAGACGAGCACTGGTCCCATAACGTTTAACTCGAACTGTCCCGCTTCTGACGCGAGTGATACAGTTAAGTCATTTCCGTATACTTGGAACGACACTTGGTTGATCATCTCAGGCATTACCGGGTTCACTTTACCTGGCATAATCGATGAACCTGGTTGACGTCCTGGTAATTTAATTTCATATAAACCAGCTTTTGGTCCAGACGCCATCATACGAATGTCGTTTGCAATTTTTGACATGTTCGTCATCATAATTTTTAAGCTTGCAGACACTTGTACATAACTATCTGTAAACTGCGTTGCGTCGACTAAGTTATCTGCAGAAACTAAGTCATATCCTGAAATTTCGCTTAACTCTTTAACGACGTGCTCGATATATTCAACACTCGCATTAAGACCAGTACCGACAGCTGTCGCACCGATATTTACTTCTTTTAAATCTTCAAGCGTATGACGAATACGTTTTTTATCGCGTCCAATCGCACGAGCATATGCTCCGAATTCTTGGCCAAGACGAATTGGGATCGCATCTTGTAAATGCGTACGCCCCATTTTAATGTAGCCATCAAACTCGATTGACTTTTCTTTAAACGCTTCTTCCATATGTTCGATTACGTCGAGCAGTCGCTCTGCGCGCATCATAATCGCTAAGTGGATCGCAGTAGGTACAGCGTCGTTTGTCGACTGTGCCATATTTACGTGGTTGTTTGGAGAAATATAATCATAATCTCCTTTTTCTCTACCGAGAATTTCAAGCGCGCGGTTTGCGATCACTTCGTTTGCGTTCATATTCATTGACGTACCAGCGCCGCCTTGAATCGAATCGACGATAAAGTGATCGATATGTTCACCGTTAATAATCTCTTCAGACGCTTGAACGATCGCGTTCTTTTTATCTTCTTCTAATTGGCCTGTTTTATAGTTTGCGATTGCTGCAGCTTTTTTAACCATCGCTAATGCACGAATTAAATCGATATTTAACGTATGTCCTGTAATTGGGAAATTCTCTTTTGCACGTAAAGACTGGCATCCGTAATATGCATCGTTTGATATTTCTTTTTCACCAAGGAAATCAGATTCTATTCTTGTATTCTGAGCCATAATTTACCCTCACTCTATTTTAAAATCATTGAATCTATATCTTTTTTAAATTCATTTATGACGATTGGTCCTTCTTCTGATGCAAATATCGCGTCTTCAATACGGACTCCGCCGTATCCTTCGATGTAAATACCTGGTTCAATCGTAATAACATTACCTTCTTTTAGTTCGTCGTGGTTATTGTCGTCTACAGAAGGTCTTTCATGTAAGTCATGACCGAGTCCGTGACTGACTCTATGCGTAAAGTACTCTCCGTAGCCGTCGTTTTCAATAACGTCTCTCGACGCTTTGTCGATGTCACTAAACTTCGTACCGACTGTACTTGCTTTAATACCTGCTAAGTTTGAGTTTAACACTGAGTTATAAATTTCTCGTTGTTTTTCATCTGGTTCACCGATGAAAAACGTACGTGTCATGTCTGAAACGTAATTCTCTTTTGTGACGATACCGAAGTCGATGAGTAAAAAGTCACCTTTTTTAATAACACGGTCTCCTGAATCGCCATGTGGCAGTGCTGATTTACTACCTGCAAGCACTGTTGGTCCGAATGATGGCCCAACTGCACCGCGCTTTTTAAATTCCGCAACTAAAAAGTCAGCAATTTCCATTTCAGTTTTACCTTCAACAGTAATATTGTATAACTCTTTGAGTGTGTCTTCTGTAATTTTTACAGCGTCTTGTAGATGTACTAAGTCTTCGTCATTTTTGATACCACGTAGTTCGCTTAACGTATTTGAAATATCTTTGATGTTTTCATCATCATACTTTTCAAGTAGACGTTTATATCGGTCATACGTTAAATGATCGCCCTCAACACCAATCGTTTTACCTTCAGGAATGCTTTCAAATATATATTGAAATGCATCTTCACCGTCTTTATGTGGTTTTAACACATCTACTGTAGCATCTCTCTTCACTGTTTCTTCATCGAGTTTTGGATAGACAATCGTCGATTGTTTATTTTCTTTATCGATGATGAGTGCGAGTAGACGCTCGTGTGGGCTAAGGTTAGCCTCTGAAAAGTAAAATACGTTCATCGGATTTGTAATAATCGCGTAATCCGTTTCTAGTGTTTCTGTAAGACTATGTGCTTTTTGATTCATTAATGATTCTCCTCATTTAAATATTTTTTAAACCAATCTGTCATATATTCAAGACGTTTAACTCTTAAATGTGGAAGACCCGTTCTTGAAAGGTTATGGTCCGCATCAGGGAAGCGAACAAATTCCGCTGTCTTTTTACGATATTTAAGTTCGATATATAACTGCTCCGCTTGCTCGATTGGACATCTAAAGTCATACTCACTGTGTAAAATGAGTAACGGCGTTTCTACATTGTCGACATATTTAAGCGGTGAATGGTGCCATAACGTGTCGATGTCATCGACGCCTGCTTGAATTTGCCAATCTGTAAAGTAGTATCCGATATCTGATACGCCTCTAAAGCTAATCCAGTTTGAAATCGAACGCTGTGTCACGGCAGCTTTAAAGCGGTTTGTATGTCCAACGATCCAGTTCGTCATAAATCCGCCGTAACTTCCGCCAGTTACACCGAGTCTATTTTCATCGATAAAATCGTATGTGTCTAATACGTAATCGACTGACGCCATCACATCTTTATAATCTGTATTTCCGTAGTCTCCGCGTACGTGATCGACAAACTTCTGAGAGTAACTATGAGACCCACGTGGATTTGTAAATAATACTGCATATCCGAGTCCTGCTAACACTTGCATTTCATGGAAGAATGTATGTGCGTAAAACGCGTGTGGTCCACCGTGCACGTTCACAACGAGCGGATATTTTTCTCCATCTTTAAATCCAGCTGGCTTCATAAACCAACCGTGAATTTCTTCATCGTCAAAACTGTTAAAGCGAATCGATTCTGGCTCAACGATTTCCTTTGAGTCGACGAATTCTTTGTTTACTTCAGTGAGTTGCGTCAGTGTTTCATTGCCTAAATCGAGCTGATATAACTCACTCGGTGATACTGGTGTAGAAATCGTTAAATATACCGTATCATCACTAGCGTCCATTCCGAAAATGTTGTGCTCACTTTGAAGTAACGGTCGAACTTCTCCGTCGATGTTCCCTTTATAAAGATTCACTGCACCATCTTCAGACAGCAGGAATACAAATTCTTTGTTCGATACAAACTTAACGACGCGTGATTCTTCAGATTGTTGAACGTCTTGAACGACTGCTGATCCAGCCGGTCGGTCGAGTTTACGAGTAACGTCTGTCAACGTAAAGTCGTCAAGTGATAATAACTCAATAGTTAAGTGTGCTGCGTTTTTATAGTTATAATCTGTCGTTAAAAGTAACGCGTGTTTTTCATCTTTTGACACTTCAACACCGTATACCGATTTGTCTTGAAGCGTTACGACTTTGTCTTCGCCGTTACGACGAACGTATAGCGTGTTCGTAAAATTGAAGTCCGGGTCGTCACTTTCATTCGTCGTGTAAATGATGCCGTCAGATAACTCTGCCATAAACGAATAATCCGCTTCACCAGAGCAAACGGTTTCAACTTCACGTGTGTCGATATCTATTTTCTTAACGACTTGCTTCTTTTCAGGTACATAACCAAACGGTCCTGGTGCACCGTCGATTTTGTATTTCATGTTCGTAATATGTACGGGTTGCTTTTTGTCGTCTTTCTTATCATCGTCTTCTTTTTTGTCGTCTTCTTCTTTAACATTTACATGATAAAATACTGCCGTGCCGTCGTTAGAAAAACGCGGCTCTGATACGCCCTCGTCTTCAGACGTTAACTGCTCTCTTTCCCCACCAGTACGTCTTAATAAAAAGATTTGTGGCTTATCGTTATCTCCTTTAGCGACAAATAACGTTAAGTTCCCGTCGTTAGAATGATCGACTTGCGAGATGCGTCCTTTATCGAACGTCAGCTGCTTTAAGCCGAGCTCTGTCGCTTCGTGTAGATGCGTGACGTAATTGTTATCTTTTTCGTTTATCGTTGTGACGTAATACGTCACACCATGTCCAGGAATCGCCTTTGGCGCACTCACGGATTTGATGTTAAAAATATCTTCGATTGAAATGTGCTTCATAAGATTCTCCCCTTTTATAATAATTTTATCATGTTTTATATCGTCTTTTGAAGAAATCTCTTATACATTAAAAATAATATAAGTGGCACACTAAAAATACTAAGTAAGACGCCGGTTGGAAGTTGAATCGGTGACAAAATCGTTCGCGCGATTGTGTCGACAATACCGAGTAAAATCGCACCGTAAAATCCTGATAATATAAACAGCTCTTTTGCTTTTCTTGGTCGAATGTACTGAATCATTTGTGGCACGATGATTCCTATAAAGCCGATAATGCCTGTAAAACTAAGTAGTACGAGTGACGGAATCGCCATTACTATCAGTAACTTTAGTCGTAATTTAGAAACGTCTACACCAAGACTAAACGCACGTAATTCACCAAGCGTCAGTAAGTCGAGGTCTCGTGATGATTTAAATAACACGATAAGACTGATTATAAAACAAATAAAAACAATCGTAATATATTCATACCGGCTACCTGAAAAACTACCGAACATAAATTGTACAATCGATTTCGTTTTCGTCGGATCGAGCATAATGATGATGTATAACACACCACTTAACAACGTCGAAAATAATACACCTGTAATGACGAGTGTTTCTGGTCTCAACATTGAATCGATTTGCTTTGCGATAAAAAGCACTAAAAATAGTGAGATGAGTCCCGCGACGACACCAAATAACGGGATGAAGTAAAACGATGCACTAATATAAATCGCGATTGCCGCACCGATGACTGCACCGTTTGCCATACCGAGCGTAAAACTATCTGCCATACGGTTATTTAGTAAAATTTGAAATACCGCACCACAAATAGACAGTACCGCGCCTCCAAGCACCGCAAATAAAATTCTCGGAAGCCGAATACTATACACGATATTAAAATGCCCCTCAAATACGTTAATTGTCCCGATAACTAAAGATGCGAGTATAACTCCAATGAGTATACTCGCAAGCGCTACATATTGTTTATTCATGGACACATTCCGCAATGTCTTTCATCGCTGAAAGAATACGTGGACCTGGTCGAGAGATTTCATCGACATTTGGTACACATAATTTTTCTTCATCTGTAAACGGCATGTCTTTAAATGCTTTCTCATCGTTTACGACATGACTCACCTGTTCTTTGGAAATACCTGTTGCAGAAATGAGGTACTCTGGACTTCTTTCAACGACCGCTTCAACATCGACCATCGGGAAGTCTTGTAAGTCGTCGAACACGTTTACGATGTTAATGTCATTTAACACACTACTCATAAACGTATCATTGGCTGCGACGTAAATGTCAGGTGGCGTAGTGATTAACACAAACGCTGTTTTTTCATCGGTATTTTTATATTGTTCAATGAGTTGTTCACGCTCATCTTTCATTTTTTCAACGAGTACATCACTTTTATCTGATACATTTAAAAACTCACCAATCTGTTTAATTGACTCAAATACGTCGTCGAGCGTTTTCGCATCGTTAATGACGAGTAATTCTGCATTCGTTGCTTCAACGATTTGGTCAATTTCAGCTTTCGCACTTTCACTTATAGATTCGTGTGAAATAATATGTGTCGGTTTTAACTGAATTACTTCTTCAGGGTTGATGTTAAAACTATCGATTTTGGCGATGTCGCTGTCATTTAGAGACTCTGGATAATTGTCTACTGATGAAATACCGACAAAGTAATCCGTACCGACAAGCTCATTTACGATTTCCGTGTTACTCGGGATAAGTGATACGATACGTAAACTCGAATCATCTTCTTGGCTACATGCAGATAACATAAAAATTGCTATTAGTAATAAAACACGCTTCATAGACAAATACCTCACTTATATTTAGTTTTACATCGATTTTGGTGCGCTCACGCCGATGATTGTCAGTGCGTTTTCAATCGTTTGACGTACCGCTTCAATCATTAATAAATACGCGTATGTTTTTTCTTTGTCTTCGCCGAGCACTTTTTCTTGGTTGTAGAATTTGTGGAATTCTGATGCAAGTGTTTCGACATAATTTGTAATTCTATGGTTTGCGCGGGCTTCAGCCGCACTTTCGATCGTACGCTTAAAGTTACCGACTTGCTTTAATAACTCAAGTGCTTGAGGGTGCGTGATCACGTCTAGTGATTTGCTTCTATCTAAGTTAAATCCTACTTCTTCTGCTTGTTTTAAAATGCTACAAATTCTCGCGTGTGCATACTGAACGTAATAGACCGGGTTTTCGCTCGACTCTGATAAAGCTAAATCTAAGTCAAAATCAAACGGCGTGTCTGCACTACGCATCGCTAAGAAGTAACGTGCAGCATCGACACCAATTAAGTCCATTAACTCTCTTAACGTCACCGCATTTCCTGTACGTTTACTCATCTTAACTTCTTCGCCATCTTGAATTAAACGGACCATCTGCATAATTTCTACTTGTAGTTTCTCAGGGTCTTCACCGAGCGCACCAATCGACGCTTTAATACGGTTAATGTAACCGTGGTGATCTGCACCAAATAAGTCGATTAATAAATCATAACCACGTCTTAATTTGTCGTAATGGTACGCAATGTCTGGCATGAAGTACGTGTATGTACCGTCCGTTTTTCTGAGGACGCGGTCTTTATCGTCTTTCCAGTCCGTCGTTCTTAACCAGATCGCTTGATCTGCTTCATACGTATGACCATTTTTCGTCATAATTTCTAACGCTTCTTCGACTTCACCTTTTTCGTATAGTGACGTTTCACTAAACCAGTTATCAAATGATACACGGTAGTCTTGTAAGTCTTGTTTTAATTGCGCCATTTCATATTCGACACCGAGCGCTCTAAATTTAGAGATGCGTGTTTTTTCATCTAAATCTTTATATTCAGGATGTTCGTTTTTTAGACGTTCTCCGATCGCTTTAATATCTTTACCACGGTAGCCGTCTTCAGGCATTTCTAACGGCTCTCCGAACGCTTCAAAGTATCTTGCGTTAATAGATAATGCTAAATTATGAATTTGGTTCCCCGCGTCGTTTATATAGTATTCACGCGTGACGTCGTATCCCGCGTAGTCTAAAATATTTGCTAACGTATCACCGACTGCTGCGTTTCTTGCGTGACCGACGTGGAGTGACCCTGTTGGGTTCGCAGAAACGAATTCTAATAATACTTTTACGTCTTTTTTTTCACTACGTCCGTAGTTTTCTTTTTTATCGAGGACTTCATCGATAATTTTAGTGAGGGAGCCTTCGTTCATTTTAAAGTTAATGAACCCTGGTCCAGCGATGTCGATTTCACGGATATCGCCTTTTTCTTTATCGATATGTTGAACGATTTCCTCTGCGATTTCACGTGGATTACGCTTTAACGTACGCGTGAGTGCCATTGCGATATTCGTTGAGAAATCTCCGTTTGATTTATCTTTTGGGATTTCAATTTTAATGTATGGAATTTCTTCTACTAATTCGGATTGTTTGAGTGCGTCTTCAATCACCGTTACTAAATGCGCTTTTAAGTCCATATTATGCCTCTTTCTTTAAATGATATTTATAATGTCCTAGTATTTCATCGTTTTCAAATAACTTATACGAGATAAAGACCTCGTCCTCAGCCGTTTTAACTTCAGTCGTATACACTTTAAATCGGTGGCGCCCTGCGACTGTTTCATAGACAGTGTCCGTCAGCTTGCCTTTTACGAATTGGAACTTCATCGTCACTGGACCGCTTCTCATAATACGCACGACGTCGTCTTCTATACTTAAAATAACTGGAACAGTCTCTCCGTTCAGCATTTCATCGTATTTTAAAAACGTGCGATTCCCTTTTAAAATCTTTTCGACTTTAACTGTTTGTAAAAAGTTTTCGCGTCCACTCTTTTGTTTAATTGTCTGTTTTAATCGATACACAATTCGTCACCACCATAATGAGTAATTATAACATAATTTAGTGTCGATTCTTTTTAAAACGACTGTTACATAAAAGAAAAAAAGGCAGAGCAATCGCTCCACCTTTAGTGTCTTAGTTATCTGATATAACTAAAGATTATTGTACCTTTTCTTTTTGAATTAATCAAATGAAAATTAATATTTATACACCGAGGTACTCGTGGAGTTCTGTTGAGTTTTCCCACGCGACTGGATCGCGTTCTTTTAAAAATTCGATTAACGTTTGTTTTGTTTTGTCGTCTAACTCTTCGAGACGATAACGTCCTTTCATTGCGTGGTCTAAACTATTCACGTGTTCGTGCATCATTTTATACCCGCGGCGTCTACGTCCGACTTTATTCGTCATAAAGTAACACGACGTCACTCCGCTATAATATACACCTCGTTCGTCTTTATCTAAAGCCATCCATATTAAATTATAATCATTATGCTCGCCTTCTTCTTCTAACGCTTCACTCATATCTGTGAACCATTTGACGCCCTTTTCCGGTTTTGCACGCCCGTGAAGCCCACCCATGTCGACGAACGGTCGTTGCTCGGTGAGATCGATATACACTGGCGCAACGTCTTCAATAATCATTGCACCTTTATGACCATCTAACTCGTCATTTTTTATAATGTTAAATTGAAATCCTGGTTTTTTTGACACAGTTAATCCTCCTAAACATCATTTACGATAACTCATTTAATAAGTTTAAGATCTTCTTTTTAATTGTATCATCTTTAATACGCATAACTTTCTCTTTTGGATAATATAACTTCGCATTCGACCGGTCGAGCCCTGTAATCGCTTGTATGACTACAGATTCGGCACTAATTTCTCGAATGCTTCCGGATTCTTTTAATATGTGAATTGGCTGACGCGAAGACCCTGGTCGGTCGTAGTCATACGGCATATCAGAATATTTATCTGTAAGTAAAAAGTATTTAGGGTCGATACCCGCTGCTTCAAATAAGCTTTCTAATTCCGAATACGTAATAAACCCATCGTAAAACGGTACGTAATTAAATAATTTTCGGTTCACGAACCGATCAGCAAGTTCATTGAGTATTTCATCGACCTCTTCCACCCACTCTTGTAGATAAAAATTCATAACCGTCTCGTCGAGTATTAAATAATCATGAACAGTTTCACGCTTCTCGAAGAACGGGATTAAATACTTCGGAGGCTGTTTAAAGACGTAGCCTCTTTCATATAGTTCTTTTGCACGGTTAAAAATTAGTGTCAGCAACACTTCTCCCCCACGTGATACCGGGTGGAAGTATATTTGCCAATACATTTGATAGCGACTCATTAAATAATCTTCGACTGCGTGCATACCGCTATCTTTGATGAGTACTTCATCTTTTGAAGGGACCATCACTCGAAGCAGACGGTCGATATCAAATTTGCCATACTCAACGCCTGTCACATACGAGTCACGCTGCAAGTAATCCATTCGGTCTGCGTCGATTTGACTCGATATCATCGAGATAATCAGTTTGTTTTCGTGAGTATGTGCGATGACGCTCGCTACTGCTTCAGGGAACGACTCGTCAACACGCTTTAATACACGGTTCACTTCTGTGTCTCCGAGTATAATTTTTTTAGTATACGTTTCGTGGTCTGTTCCGAAAATCTTTTCAAACGAATGTGAAAACGGTCCGTGCCCGACATCGTGTAATAACGCAGCACATAAAGCGAGTAGCCGGTCATCTTTTGTCCATTTGTCATATCGTGAAAAGTTCTCGACCATTTTACGAACAATTTCATATACGCCTAAACTATGTGTAAACCGTGAATGTTCAGCTGACGGAAATGCGAAATATAACGTACCGAGTTGTTTAATTCGGCGAAGCCTTTGAAATTCTTTTGTCTTTATAAGATCCCAAATAATGCGGTCTGTCACGTGAATATAACTATGCACTGGGTCTTTAAACACTTTTTCTGATTCGAGTTTCTCGTATTTATAATCGGTAACCAATGATATCACCTCAATCGTTTAAACGTTCGTTTCGTTCTACCATGCGCTCACGTTGTTTATTAAATAAATCGAGTGCGTCTTTAGTTAATTGCTCGCTTGTTTGAATGTTTCCAAAGAGTGATTCTATCGTTTTTAAAATTCTCTCTTCAGCGTCTGTCACTGTTAGTCCGTCTATCAGTTCTGATAGTGAAATCATCACATCCGGATTCATGTCTAACCTTGGTGGATTGGAAGAGACGTCATAAAAGTCTTTCATTACTTCAGCGCGTTTACTTCCGGAACCTTCTACGGCTAAATAAATTTGTACAGCAACGGCTTCTTTAATACGTCGCTGTGAAATGCCTGCAAATTTTTTACCATCGACAGATAAGTCATAACTTCCCGGGCAATAACTTCCGACAATTTCATACGCTTTAATTTCTAATTCCGGAAAACTTTTTTGAATGATTTCAAGCATCTTATCATATCCCTCATCGATCGACGGAGCGTCTTTTTTCGGAATGACGAGCGATACATTTAGCACACCACCGTCTAGCACAACTCCAAGTCCACCACTATTTCTAACGATGTAGTGATAGTCTTTTTCACGGAGTACTTTTAATCCTTCGTCGAGATGTTCTAAACGCATATCTTGAAGACCGAGTATTATAAAGTTGTCATGCACCCAGCTTCTGACGCGGGGTGTTTCATCTTCTGATACGAGGTGTTGAAGCACGTCGTCGTATGCAAACGAATCAAACGGATGTTCAGTATACTCTTTTGGATAAAATAATACGGTATTTTGCAATGGCTTTTCTCCTAAAGTTCTTTACATAGCAATATTATACTGCTTTTGTCACAAATTTTCGATATTTGGTGTTTGAATTCAGCCGAACAGACTGTACACTAAAATTAGGTAAATATTTTAAGGAGAGATATAAATGAGCGAAGCAGTTAAAACTTTAGACGGCTGGTGGAGTTTACATCTTTTATATAACGTAGACTGGCCAGCGTTAAGAATGCTTACTGATGAAGAAAGAGAGGAAATCGTTCGCGAGTTTGAAACGTTCTTAGAAAAGAGCGAAGCAGTCAGCGAGAAAAAAGAAGGCGACCACACGATGTACAACATTACTGGTCAAAAAGCAGACATCTTACTTTGGTTCCTACGCCCGACAGTTGAAGAGTTAAACGCGCTTGAAAACGAACTGAACAAGTTAAAAATTAGCGACTTCTTAATTCCTGAGTATTCGTACTTCTCAGCGATTGAAATGTCTAGCTATCTCGCTAAAGATTCAGACGAAGATCCGTACGAAAACCCATATGTAAGAAGCAGATTATATCCAGAATTAATGGACGCACAGTACTGCTGTTTCTATCCGATGGATAAAAAACGTGACCTCGACGATAACTGGTACATGTTACCAATCGAACGTCGCCGTGATTTAATGAGAGACCACGGGATGATCGGTCGTAAATACGCAGGTAAAATTAAACAGTACATTTTAGGGTCACAAGGACTCGACTTATACGAGTGGGGCGTCATGCTATTATCTGACGATATGCTCGAATTCAAAAACATTATTTACGAAATGAGATTCGACGAAACAAGTGCACGCTACGGTGTGTTCGGCGACTTCTACGTCGGTGTACGTTTAAGAAAAGAAGGATTACAAGAGTTCTTCCAAATTTAAAACGTTTGAAAATCCTTGAAAACGAGTATAGTATAGTATCTCGGTCAGGAGGAGAAACGAATGAATAAATTAATCAAACGTGCAATTGTATTTTTAGCACCGATCGCCGTCGCAAAAGTTGTCGACAAAGTACTCGGTGAAGACGATACAAAGAAGAAAAAACGCAAAAAATAAATAAAACAGCCTGTACTCACGTTGGGAGGATTTCCTTAACGAGTACAGGCTATTTTTTATCTTTAAATGGTAATGTTGAAAATTATTTTTTGTTTTTGCTGCATCCTGCAGTGAGTCCGCTACTTTGTCCTTCATCTCCCCAGTAATCATTGCTCGCTTTGAATATCTTTTTACTTAAAAGAAGCATAACGATTAAGTTTACGAACATGACAAGTCCTAAGAAGACGTCTGTTAAATCCCAAATGGCTTTTAATCCGCCGATTCCACCAATGTATACTGCAACTAAAAAGATATAGCGGTAGATGCGCGCTTTCTTAGTTGAAGTAATTGTCGAAAGTTGCGATTCACCGACGTAGCCAAGTCCGATTACAGTACTATATGCAAATAAAATCGTCGCGATACCAACTGCGATACCTAATATCGGAGAAACATCTCCGAATACTTGTGCAACGATAGTCCCCGCATCCTTACCTTCTAGTTCAACTCCACTCGTCAGTAGCGCGAGCGCTGTAAATGTACAGACGACAGTGACTAAAAATACTTCTGTTACACCAAACACTGCTTGTTCGACTGGATTTTTAACACGAGCTGGTGCGTGAGATACTGTGAATACTGCTTGCCCTGCTCCTGAAACGAAAAATCCACGCGCGATACCATACTGCATAGCTTTCATAATTCCGTAACCTGCAAATCCTGCACCTGCTTCAGCCGGACTAAATGCCGATGAAAACACAAGCTGGACTGCAGGGATAATATCTTTATAGTGAATAATAATCACAATCGTCGCGACGATAATGTAGAAAAGCGACATAAACGGAATGAGTTTTTCTGCGACACTTCCGATACGTTTAACACCACCGACAATGACAATCCCAACAATCACGACGTTAACTGCTGCTAAGATATACAGGTAGTTCGATAAGTGCGGCGCGATATTTGTCATGTTCGACACCGTCACGTTAGACTGAATCATCGCACTCGCGAGACAGACAAGTACCATAAGTACAACGATTACTTCACCTAAATATTTTAGGCCAAGACCTTTACGCACGTATAACGCAGGTCCTCCGACATATGTACCGTCGCTTTTTTGCTCACGGAACATGACGATTATAATAATCTCAGAGTATTTAATCACCATTCCGATAAAGGCAGCAATCCACATCCAAAGAAGTGCACCAGGCCCTCCGCTAATTAACGCGCTCGCAACACCAACGACACTTCCCATACCGATGACAGATGATAACGATACAAACATTGACTGTAACGATGTTAAGTCGCCATCTTGTTTTTCATCTTTATCGTCATTTAACCCACTAAACGACTGTTTAATAATTTTAAAGAAATTTTTAATATGTACGAACTTCGTACCAACGGTTAAGTAAATCCCGACGAGACCTAAAAACACTAAGGCCGCCGGCCCCCATATGACGCCGTTCACCTTATCAACGAACACCAAAAATTGATCTAACATACACTTCACCCCTTAAGTTACATGTACTTTAGCACTAAACGTTTATTTTTAAACATTGGAGTGGTTTGGTGAACGTACCTGGGAGCGTCTTTTTATCTTTAAAAAGAGAAAAAGCACTTCTGTGCGTGTTTATCTAACAAAAATATCATGATTTTGTTAATTATCCGGGTTTATTTAACATATTTCGGCTGCTTGGTACGGTTTTTGTTAATTATAATTTTTTATCTAACAAAAAGGGATGAAAAACCCGAGATTCTGTTAATTATCTTGATATATCTAACGGATTTGACTATTTTTTGTAAATAAGATCGGGCCGGGAGTGGTTTTTCATCTTTAAATGATAAAAACACAACATCATCTAAATATATCTAACAAAAATTTCGCGATTTTGTTAATTATCCGGATTTATTTAACATATTTCGGCTGCTTGGTCCGGTTTTTGTTAATTATAATTTTTTATCTAACAAAAAGGGATGAAAAACCCGAGAATCTGTTAATTAAATCGATATATCTAACAGATTCGGCAAATTTTTGTAAATAAGATCGAGCCGGTAGTAGTTTTTCATCTTTAAATGGTAAAAATACAATATCATCCAAATATATCTAACAAAAATTTCGCATTTTTGTTAATTATCCGGGTTTATTTGACATATTTCGGCTGCTTGGTCCGGTTTTTGTTAATTATAATTTTTTATCTAACAAAAAGGGATGAAAAACCCGAGAATCTGTTAATTAAATCGATATATCTAACAGATTCGGCAAATTTTTGTAAATAGGAGGAAAAACGAATAAAAAAATTAGTTAAACGTGCAATTGTATTTTTAGCACCGATCGTCGTCGCAAAAGTTGTCGACAAACTTCTCGATGAAGATAATACAAAAATCGCAAAAATTAAAAATGCTGTCGAATGGATGATTCCTAATAAGAAGAAACCCTAATTTTCTGCTGGAAAATTAGGGTTTTTAACTTCTCTATATTTAATTTTTATTAATTCTACCTAAATTCTGAAAAGTAATAATCATAAAGCCTATAAAACATAAGACAATACCAAAGATTCCTGAAAACCAGCCTGTCATCAAAGTAATTGCATAGAGCATAGCTCCTAAAATCATTGCTCCTGGTCCAATAGATTTTAATACTTTATCATCTTTTTCTTGAAACTTCTCAGAAAAATTAAAAACTCCAACAACAAATGCTAATATAAATGCCCCTAACATCGAATAGAACGAGAAATCAGAAAAGTAGTTTTCCATACTTACCGGTGCGAATAATAAAGCATAAAAATACGAAATTAAACTTAAAACAAATAAACCAATACCAATCCAAACCATCTTCATTTTCATTTTATGTCCTCCTAAAATTAATTCATCTAAGTATATGCAGAATGCTCGGGATTTTAAACTAAGCATTTCTATATCAGGTAAATTTCTATAATTCCCCCAATTTGAAATCGCCTCTCTTCAAACCCTACATCTTTCACCCATCTCCTGTTGAGTGATTTGATTTTTCTTCCTCTACTGTTTAACTTTATTAAATATCTTAAAAACTAGTATTTGAAGAAGTTCAGTATATGTTACGTTAGCTAACATTTTCTCACGCCATCGTGGTGTTTTTTCATGTTTTATTAGCACCTTTAAATGGTTCATTTACATGCCTGTCATGCTCTTATTAATATAATTATATACAGCCATTAGTATTTTGATATTAGCGTATCTTAATTATACTTTTTATCTAACAAAAACTGATGAAAAACCCGAGAATTTGTTAATTAAATCGATATATCTAACAAATTCAACTAATTTTTGTAAATAAAAAGATGAAAAGCCCGCTCACTAGTGACGAGCTTTTCATCTCCATTAAAAAAGTTGCTTACATCTTCACTTTTAAAATTTGGACGATTACCATGATCCATGACGCGATAAACATCACGCCTCCGATTGGTGTAATCGCGCCGAGGATACCAATGCCTGTTGTCGATAAAACAAATAGCGATCCTGCAAATAATAGAATCCCAATGAACATCACGATTCCTGCTGCATTAAACATCGTCGTTCCTGTCACACCATTTAATACACCGAGTAAAATCAACCCGAGCGCATGATACATTTGATATCTACACGCTGTCTCCCACACTTCTAAATAATGTTCGGATAACTTTCCTTCTAAACCGTGTGCGCCAAACGCACCTGCAGCGACACTAATGAGTGCATTCACTGCACCGAGTATAATTAACATTCTCATTTTCTAATCTCCTTAAAAATCAAAAATCGACGTTTTCGATTCGCTCGCAATATACGTGTTATCGAGCGTACATTTTTTTAACGGACGCGCTTCTTTTTTCACGTCTTTAGTAGGCTCATCGTCAACGGGTGGTTTATCTTTTAATAATTGTATCAATTTTTCAACTGTATATAAATGCTTTTCGTCGTTTGACGTTTCATATAAATCAAGTTCGTTTTTAATTGAGTTAATGACCTTTTTTCTCAAATTGTTCACTCCAATCTACTGGTGCTTTTCCTTGTTCGATTAAGTACGCGTTCGCCCTGCTATACGGATTCGTCCCGAAAAATCCACCTCTATTTGCTGCGAGTGGACTCGGGTGCACACCGGTAATAACTTTATGTTTTGACGTGTCGATTAACTTTATTTTCTTCTTTGCGGGATTTCCCCATAAAATAAACACGAGTCCGTCACGTTCGTTACTTAGCGTTTCGATAATTGAGTCAGTGAAGCACTCCCAGCCGATACCTCGGTGTGAGTTTGCTTTATGTGCGTCGACGGTTAACACAGTGTTTAACAGTAGCACCCCTTCACGCGCCCAATCTGAAAGGTCACCGTCAGTACGTTTTACACCGAGATCATTTTCAAGTTCTTTATACATATTTCGTAAACTCGGCGGTACTCTAACACCAGGACGTACACTAAACGCAAGTCCATACGCTTGGTTCTCACCGTGGTACGGATCTTGACCAAGTATGACGACTTTCACGTCTTGAAACGGTGTTAACTGAAACGCACGATATATTTCATCTCGCTTTGGATAAACAACACCATCACTATATTTATTTTCGAGCACTGTTTCAAGCTCGGTAAAATCACATTTTTGTTTAATTATTTTAAAACACTCTGACCAATTCATAGCAGGCCTCCTACATTCACAGTATACCATTTAAGTTAAGCATCAATGTAGATAAAGAGCACTTTATATAGTAAAATATAATCATTATTGTCTAGGATAGGAGAATGAGTAATATGACGCAGAAAAAAGTACTTACAATTGCGGGAACAGACGTCTCAGGAGGCGCTGGTTACGCAGCAGATATAAAGACATTTGAAGATCATGATTTATACGGTTTTTGTGCACTCACTACAATCGTGTCAATGGACCCAAATACGTGGTCTCACCGCGTACACCATGTTCCATTAGAAGTGTTAGATGAACAACTCGAAACAGCACTTTCTCTAAGCCCAAATACTGTTAAAACAGGAATGCTCCCAAATGAGGATGTCATTTCACGCGCAAGCGAAGCAATCAAAAAAAGTGACGCGGAGTTTTTCATCTTCGACCCAGTGATGGTATGTAAAGGTGACGACACAGTATTAAACCCAGGCGTTGTTGACAGCATGCAAAAAGAATTACTACCGATTTCAACAATCGTAACGCCGAACTTAGTTGAAGCGGGTAACTTAGCTGGTATGAAAACACCAAAAACAGTTGAAGAAGTAAAAGAAGCGGCTAAAAAGATTTACGAATACGGCCCTAAATACGTCGTAATTAAAGGTGGTACAGACCTTCAAGTCGATGAAGCACTAGACATCTTCTACGACGGTGAAAGCTTCTACGGATTATATGCAGATAAATTAGAAAAAGCATATAACCACGGTGCAGGATGTACATTCGCTGCAGCAGTCGCATCGAACTTTACGAATGGTTTAGAACCACTTGAAGCGGTTAAAGCAGCAAAAGCATTTGTCGCATCGGCAATTAAGCACGGTTCACAAATGAACGAACACGTTGGAGTTGTGAGACACAACGCATACAATAAAGTTGGTACAGTAGACATACAAGTGAAACCACTATAACGGTAAGAGAGATTTTTATCTCTCTTATTATATTATGGAGGATTATAATGGGATTAAAACGAATTGATGAAGCTGAAGTACAGCGCCTACTCGATGCACATAAAAACGAACCTGTTTACTTATACGTTGAAGTAACGAGTGGCGTGTATGCAAGCCATAACGATGATACTAAATTTAATACAGGCACGTTTGTCCGAAACGTCCAAATCAAGTACACTGAGGGGACGCTTAAAGGTGGCGGTAATTTTGAATACCGCGTTGGCCTTAAGCTCGACAATGACGGATGGGTATACGTGACTGGTCTGTCTCATTACACTGTTGAGGACGGGGTCTTTATCCTACATGGTATTGACCACGACGGAAAACTTGCTGCTGCATTAGAAATTAGTCGAGAGAAACTGAAAAAATAAGATTGAACGAGGGATATTATGTCACTTGAAAAAGAAAATCATGTACTAATTATTTACCCTCACCCAGACGACGAAGCGTTTGGTGTTGCAGGAACGATAATGACGTACCGAGATATGGGCGTGCCGGTGACGTATGCGTGCTTAACGTATGGTGATATGGGGCGCAACATCGGTAACCCACCAGTGACGCGTGAAAGACTGTCTAAATTACGTAAACAAGAACAACTAGAAGCGGCACGACTCATGGATTTAGACGTGAGATTTTTAGATTATAGAGATAAGACACTCGAGTTTGAAAATCAAGAATTACTTGAAAATGATATACGAAAAGTAATTGAAGACACAGAGCCAACGCGTTTAATTACATTTTACCCGGGATACAGCGTACACCCGGATCACGAAGCGACTGCTGAAGCAGTATTGAACGTCGTCGCTGAAATGGAAGAAAGTAAGCGCCCAACGTTAACGCTCGTCGCATTTGATAAGCGTACGTTTGCTGATTTAGGCGAACCAACACTTCAAACGGATATTAAAAAGTATGCTGAACGTAAAAAAGAAGTACTCGCTGCACATAAATCTCAAACAGAAAAGCTGTTAATCGAGCTATGTAAAGATACTCAATTTAGTAAAGAGGCACGCGAGCGTTGGTTTGAGAAAGAAAACTTCTATTATTACGATATTAATGATTGGAAAAATAAGGAGTAGCTAAGCATGACGAATATAGATCTTTCAAATCGCGAAGCGCGATATAAACACTTTGGTTCGGTCGATCCGATCAAAGGAACGAAGCCAAAAACGAAAGAAGAAATGGCCGACTTACAGAATACGAAAAAAGACTTCCTCTTTGACGTACAATCTGTCGGTATCAATAACCTGACGTACCCTGTTCGTGTTGGAGATTACCAATCTGTTGGGAAATTCGAACTCGCAACGAGCTTACGACGAGACGAAAAAGGAATCAACATGAGCCGAATTTTAGAGTCGTTACAAACTCAAAATGACGGCGGAATTCTACTTGAATTTGATACGCTAGAAAAAGTACTCGCAGTACTAAAAGAACGTATGAACCAAGAATCATCTGAACTCACTGTCGAGTCCACATGGTTCTTTAACAAACCGTCACCTGGCACTGAACTTGATGCGGTAGCACACGCGGACGTACGTTATCATATGGAATATACGGATGACGCTGTGACAAAAACACAGTTCGGTATGACAGCAAGCGTCACGACGCTATGCCCATGTTCAAAAGAAATCAGTGAGTACAGCGCGCACAACCAGCGCGGATTTATAACGGTGCTTCTAGATATCGATGAAAACGAAGAAGTACCTGCTGATTACAAAGAAATCGTCTACCGAGCGTTAGAAATTAACGCATCGAGTCAGCTGTATCCGATTTTAAAAAGAACAGATGAAAAAATGGTCACAGAACGCGCGTATGAAAATCCACGTTTCGTTGAAGACCTCATTCGCCTCGTCGCATACGATATTCATGATCTACCATGGGTTAAGGCATTTGAAATCGAGTGCCGCAACGAAGAAAGCATACACCAACACGATGCATTCAGCCGTATGAGATTTGAGAAATAATAAATGTGAGCTAGACCTAGGCGGGTCTAGCTTTTTTGTTTGGAGTTGTTCGTGATGTGTGTGTCTGATGGGATTTATTTAACAAAAAATAGTCAATTCTGTTAGATATATTGATTTAATTAACAGATTCGCGAGTTTTTCATCAGTTTTTGTTAGATAAAAAATTATATTTAACAAAAATTACGCTCGGCGACCAGAATTTGTTAAATATATCCGTATAATTAACACAATCACGATATTTTTGTTAGATAAATTTTGGAAAGGTTGTGCTTTTACTCTTAAAAGATGAAAAGATACTCTGAGCCTGATCTTATTTACAAAAATTAGTTGAATCTGTTAGATATATTGATTTAATTAACAGATTCGCGAGTTTTTCATCAGTTTTTGTTAGATAAAAAATTATATTTAACAAAAATCCCGCCAGGTGACCAGAATTTGTTAAATATATCCGGATAATTAACAACATCACGATATTTTTGTTAGATAAATCCAGACGAAACAGTATTATTACACTTTATATCCATCTCTCTACTATTTAAAAGAATAAAAACCTGCTCTCTACTTTGTTTGACCAACTCCTCGCCTTTTTTCGCTCACTTCGTTATAGTTAAGACATATAAACCGTTAAGGAGACGCTATTTTATGAACAAAACTCGAATTTTCTACGCACTGCGCGTCATGTTGATCGCGTTTTTAGTGTTTAATACGATTAATAACCTTGTCGAATCTCCGTCTGGTAGTATTTCGAGTATTTTAATGTACTCGATTATGTGTGCAGTACTCGTCGTTGCTGTTTCTTTATTACTTCTCGGAAAACCAGACGAATTCAAATAAAAAACGCCTTTAAGTGAGGGCTTGAAATATCATCATTTCAAGCCCGCGTTTCACTTAAGGCGTTTTCGTTTTTTATTCGCTCTCAACTCTTTAAAAAAGTCTGTGAGCATCTGTCCACATTCATCTGCTAAAACACCAGCAACTACTTCTGCTTGGTGATTGAACCGCTTCTCATTCAGTAAATGCATTAAACTGTCGACTGTGCCGCCTTTTTTGTCAGACGCTCCGTAAACGACAGTTGGGATACGGCTCATTATAATCACCCCGCTGCACATAACGCACGGCTCGAGTGTCACATAAAGTGTACACTCTTCGAGCCTGAATGTGCCGAGCGCTTCACATGCGGATTCTATCGCAAGAAGTTCCGCGTGGGCTGTCGGTTGCTGTGATGTTTCACGTAAGTTATGTGCGCGAGCGATGATTTCGTCATCTTTTACGATGACTGCTCCGATTGGTACTTCACCAATCTCCGCTGCTTTTTTAGCTTCTATAATTGCTTGTTGCATATATTTTTCGTGACTCATTAGACGATAAACTTCCCACCGTTAAATAATTCATGAACACCGTCAACAATATGGTGAGCGTCACTTAAAAACTCTCGAGTCGACGTGCCACTTAAAACACCGATTGTCGTGACACCATCATCTTTTCCAAGTTGCGTATCCGTATAATTATCTCCGACAACTGCGATTTCATCATACGTATAACCCGCTTCAATGATCGTATCCAAAACTTCAACGTCTGGCTTAGAATAGATTGAATCATCTCCAGCAATCACAAAATCGACGAGTTCGTTTAAATTAAATTTCTTTAAAAATGCTTCTGTACTTAGTCTCGAGTCAGACGTCACAATCGCATTTTTATAGCCGAGTCGCTGTCCTTCTCTTAACGCTTCAACAGCACCAGGAAGTAGCTCCATGTTATTTAAGTATTTATGAACGTGTTTTAAATAATACTCTTCTGCCCAATCGCCACCACCATATGCGCGTCTATCATACGCATTTTGAATGTCTCGCCCTGTTCCAGAAGCAAGCATCGAGTTCGGCTGAATTTTTTCATCAACAAACCCAACCTCACGTCTAAACGCCTCGTCATATCCAAGGTCAAAATGTGCTTCAAACGCGTCTAAACTCGCCTTCGCGAACGGCGTCCATATTTTTTCGTAATTTAATAATGTGCCGTCTTTGTCATAAGCGATCACTTTTACCAAAAAATCACCTACTGCTCTGTCACTTTTACTTTGATGTTTTTAAGCATCACTTCTGTCATTTTATCTAAATCATATTTCGGATTAAAATCCCACTGCTCTTTTGCTTCACTGCAATCGAGGGAGTTTGGCCATGACTCTGCAATCCCTTGGCGCACAGGGTCAACATCATAATTCAGTTTAAAATCTGGAATGTGTTTACGAATCGACTCTGCAACCATTTCAGGTTCAACACTCATCGCTGAAACGTTAAACGCGTTACGCGTTTTTAATTTTTCTGGATCTGCATGTAATAAGTCGATAATCGCATCGATTGCATCATCCATAAACATCATATCCATGTAAGTCCCTTTGTCGATAAAGGACGTGTACTCGCCCTTACGAATCGCATCGAAATAAATTTCGACCGCGTAGTCTGTCGTTCCGCCACCCGGCTCTTGCATAAAGCTAATTAATCCAGGGAAACGTACAGAACGTGTATCGACGCCGAACTTCGTGTAGTAATAATCTAAAAGAAGTTCTCCTGCCACTTTGTTCACACCGTACATCGTCGTCGGACGCATCAGTGTGTGCTGTGGTGTATTATCTTTAGGCGTGCTCGGACCAAAACTTCCGATCGAGCTTGGTGTAAAGTACTGCGTACCATAAATACGAGCCGCTTCAATCGTGTTAAATAAGCCGCCCATATTAATATGCCAAGCGAGCTCTGGATTTTCTTCAGCAGTCGCACTGAGTAACGCCGCTAAATGGAGAATCGAATCCGGATGGAACGCTTCAACGACCTCCATAACGCGTTCTTTATCTGTCACATCTAAAATCTCAAACGGTTTGCCGACCATCGGTCCACGTTCTGGCATACGAATATCCGTTGGTAACACATTTTCTTCGCCGTACATTTCTCTTAAACGTACGACGAGTTCGGTCCCAATTTGTCCTAAAGCTCCAGTCACTAAAAACTTTTCCACGATGAAAATCCTCCTTAAATGATGCCGAGTTCTTTACCGACTTCTGTGTAAATTTCGATTGCTTGATCGAGCATTTCTTTAGTGTGTGCTGCTGTTGGCATGTTTCTCACACGCCCTGTACCTCTTGGTACTGTTGGGAATACAATCGATTTCGCGTATACGCCTTTTTCTTGTAGGCGACGTGAAAACTCTTGTGCTTTCTTTTCTTCACCAATAATAACTGGAGTAATCGGTGTTTCAGAGTTTCCAATGTCAAATCCAGCATCTTTTAAGCCTTGTTTTAAGTAGTTTCCATTTTCCCAAAGTTTGTCATGAAGTTCAGTTGATGCCATTAATTTTTCAACAGCTTTTGTAATTGCTGCAGTATCTGCTGGTGTTAGCGCTGTTGAGAATAAGAACGGGCGCGCTGCAACTTTTAAGTAGTCGACTAAATCTTTAGAACCCGCAACGTATCCTCCTACGACACCAATCGCTTTAGATAAAGTACCCATTTGTAAGTCGACTTCTTTTTCTAAACCGAAGTGTTTTACTGTTCCGGCACCTTTACCCATAACACCTGACCCGTGCGCATCGTCGACGTACGTAATAAGATCGAATTCCTTTGCGACTTTAATCATTTCAGGTAAGTTTACGACGTCTCCGTCCATTGAAAATACACCGTCTGTAATGTACATTACTTTATTGTATTCGCCTGATTCTGTCGCTTCTTTTGCTTTTTTACGTAAATCTTCTGGATCGTTATGATTTACACGAATAATTTTCGCACCAGATAAACGACATCCATCGATAATACTCGCGTGGTTTAATTCGTCAGAAAGAATAGCGTCTCCTTTTTTCATAATTGCAGGAATTGCACCTTGGTTTGCGTTAAAACCTGACGTTAACGCAATAACCGCTTCCGTTCCTTTAAACTTCGCAAGTTTTTCTTCTAAATCTCTATGAAGATCCATCGTACCGTTAATTGTACGTACAGCTCCTGCACCGACACCGTGTGAGTCGATCGCTTCTTTTGCAACTGCTTTCATTTCTTCATCTGTTGCAAGACCGAGATAGTTATTTGACGATAAGTTAATTAATTCTTTTCCATCGATATTGATAATTGGACCGTTCGCACCTTCTACAACGTCGATTTCGTTGTATAGACCGTTATCCTTTAATTCAGTTAAATTCTGATTTAAATACTCTTGTAAAGTCTTTGACATAATTTAAACGTCCTCCTTAAAGTTCTTAACTTATATTTTAACAGAATACAAAGCTACTTAAAATCAAATGATATTTATAATGTGTTTGAAATTTTCGGACTATTTTGCCCCACTCTTCAATTGATTCTGTTAAACTATTAATATTAAAGATAGGAGTGATGTTACGATGACGATTGAAAAACTCGTTTCTAACTATGAAAGTGACATGGTCGAGACTAGACGCTATCTCCACCAACATCCCGAACTTTCATTTCAAGAAGAAAAAACATATCAATTTATATTAGATCGTTTAAAGTCGTATGATGGCATTGAAATTAAAGAGCGTGTCGGTGAAAACGACGACAACGATGGTAAAGGTATCTTTGCAAGTTTTGGTAGCGGGCGTCCGCACATTGCGTTTCGTGCCGATTTTGACGCGTTACCAATACAAGATAAAAAAGACGTGCCGTACAAATCTACTGTGGACGGAGTGATGCACGCATGTGGACATGACGCGCATACTACGACGCTACTCACACTCGTCGACGCTGTCTCAAAATTTAAAGATAAATTAAATGGTAAGGTGAGTTTTATCTTCCAATATGGTGAAGAAGAACCACCAGGTGGCGCTGAAGCTATGATTAAAGATCGTATTTTAGATGACGTCGATTTTGTCTACGGCCAACATTACTGGAGTCAGTTCGATACACATGAAATTCACTCTACGAGTGGTGCATTAATTGCGAGCCCTGATAAATTTAGAATTACGATTCAAGGCCGTGGTGGGCATGCAGCGTATCCACAAAGAAACATCGACGCGATTTTAATTGCGAGCGAGTTAATAGTGAATTTACAGTCGGTCGTATCCCGTCAAATTTCACCGATTGACCGTGCAGTTGTGACGTTTGGTCATATTAAAGCTGGGGACACATTCAACGTCATGCCAGACCGCGTCGTATTAGAAGGAACAGTACGCACGTTTGACTACGACGTCAGAGAAGAAATCGTAAAAATTTTCGAACGTGAAATTGAAGCTGCGACTAAAAAACGCGGTGCTGAAGCTGATTTCTTTTACCATAGAGGATTCCCACCAGTAATCAACCATGAAAGAGAAGTTGGTATTGTAGAACAAGCTGCAAAATCACTTGGTTTAGATTATACAGACACAAAACCATTAATGATTGGTGAAGACTTCTCGTTTTACATTCAAGATACTCCGGGTGCGTTCTTCTTAACAGGTTCAGGTAATGAAAGTAAAAATTCAACGTACGCGCACCATCATGAAATGTTTGACTTAGATGAAGACGCGATGTTGTCCGCTTTAAAAATGTTTATGAAAATTATTGAACTAGAAAATATCATTACGTGGGACGAGTAAGGAGGAGATTCCATGAACATTCGTGAAGCGATACTCGAACATTTTGAAGACGCTGTGAAAAGACGTAGACATTTACATATGTACCCAGAGCCTTCATTTCAAGAGTTTAAAACAAAACAATATATTTATGATGAATTAAAAGATTTACCTTTAGAAATTGAAAGAGACGTCGGTGGAAATGGTGTCGTCGCGCGTTTAATCGTCGATGAGTCATACGATACACTTGCATTTCGTGCAGACTTTGACGCGCTTTTAATACAAGAAGAAAATGACGTGCCGTATAAATCTAAAAACGACGGTGTGATGCACGCTTGTGGGCACGACGCGCATACAGCTGCACTGATTACATTTGCGCATATTTTATCAGAACATAAAGATGAACTACCGGTAAACGTGGTCTTTATCTTCCAACACGCTGAGGAACTCGTTCCAGGTGGTGCGAAATCAATGATCGAAGACGGCTGTTTAGATGGTGTCGATTACTTCTTCGGCACGCACGTTGCGTCTTTAAAGCCTGTCCATGAATTTGGCTGGAACTACGAATCGATGTACGCAAATGCCGATACATTCACGATTACAGCGACAGGTAAAGGTGGACACGGTGCTGCACCTCATACGACGCACGACCCAGTCGTTGCGTCCGCGTATTTAATCGAGCAGTTACAGTCTATTGTGTCGAGAAATGTCGATCCGTTAGAATCTGCAGTCCTTTCAGTCACTGCATTTAACGCTGGAAAAGCATTTAACGTAATTCCACAATACGTCGAGATAAAAGGAACTGTCCGCACATATGAAAGTGACGTCCGCGAACTCGTACTATCACGCATTGAAGAAATCGCTAAAGGCGTAGGACTCGCACAAAACGTCGACTTCGACGTTGAAATTCACCGCGGTTATCCTGCGCTTAAAAACGACGTCAAAATGACGGATTACGTGCGCGGTCTAGCTGAAAAAGACGCAGACTTTGTCGAGAGCGTCGAGAAACTTCCTCCATCGATGGGCGGAGAAGACGCAGCGTACTATTTACAAAAAGTACCAGGTTGCTATTTCTCAACAGGTGTAGGAAACGTCGACAAAGGAATCATACATCCGCACCACCATCCAAAATTCGATATCGACGAGGACGGCATGAAATCCGTACTCGAACTCTTCTTAAAAATCGTCATGAACTTTGGCGAGTTAGAGAAGTAAATATTAGATAGTCTCCTCTTTGGTTAGAGGGGACTTTTTGTGTGAATGTAGATGAGTTTCCCAGTAGTTGAGCGTCTCAGTAGGCTTTTGTTCTTGTGGTAGGTTAAAGAGGACGTTAATTAACAGAAAAAACGCTAATTTGTTAAATATATCAAGATAATTAACAAAAACTTAGGATTTCAACATGTTTTTGTTAGATAAAAAAATATATTTAACAAAAAGTCTGCCTCACCGCCAAAATCTGTTAAATATATCCGGATATCTAACAGAATCACACTTTTTTTGTTAATTATAATTTTAAGAAAGTGTATTATCTCCCTTTAACGTATAATGTCGTCCTTTCTTATCTCCGTGACTGTGACAGATCAAATTTAATAGTCGTCGCAGCTTGCTTGGTGTATACGCGTGCCCAATCCATTCACTTAAACGACTCAATGTAATCGCATCATTCGGAAATAACGTCTTCATCTCGGTAATACTTCTTCTTATCGCGTCCTCGATTTTTTCATCAGCACCACACGATCGGCATTTCAAACTATTATACGTCTCGACCTCAAGCCATCCCGAACAACTTTGACACGTTAGACCTTTTCTCGCCTGACTAAAATCCAATTTCAATTCAAGATTATATCGAGACTCCTTCAGTCGAGCAGACTCTAATTTCTTCAACGTATAGCTATGATTCTTATCGTATGCCTCTTCATTTAGTGATTCTAAAAATCGATTCAGTTGACTCGCCATCACAATCGGCTTATCACGCGTTAACTGATAAAGCGAACATTGATCATTTACAAACACCACATAGTATCGAACATCTAAATTTAAATTTAGCCGTTTCAACTGATTTTTTAACATAATCTCTGCACGTTCTGTTTGAGACAATGGATTTTTAATTTTACGCAAAGGATTTAAACGATAAAAACCATCATCTCGCAATTCAAAATCACCATAGAAGTTTTTAATCTCAATGATAATGCATGTATTATTCAACACGATTAAAAAATCAATCTGGCATTCACTTCCGCCACTTTCAAAACGATAATCAGTGATCACCGCGATATTATCATTTAACTTATTGTCCATTAAACTTTTAAAATAAAATTCTCCAACCTTGCCTTTTCTCTCTAACTCGAGTTCAAGCTGTTGCTCTCGGTCCAAATCATATCTTCTTTCCAAAAACTCTAATTCACTTATTGTCATTTTTATCCCTCCTAAACACATATGCTAGGAAAGTGCGATTTATCTTTTAAAACTTTCAGTGAACACGCGATTTCCTAGAAAATAAACGCTTCAGAGGGTTTTTATTCTTTTAAATTACAAAAATTCTGCTGATTTGTTAAATATATCCGGATATCTAACAAAACTAGGATATTTTTGTTAGATAAAATCCCACGAAAGAGTTTTTTTATCCTTTAGAAGATAAAACACTCCAAGACACCTACCAATGCATCCGTATATAGAAAAATCTAACCCACGTCTTACGAGGGTTAGATTCCATTCATCTCTATGCTTTTTTATATTTCGTATAAATCGATATTACTAAAAGTCCGAGTCCTATAATCGCGAAACTCGCAAACATCCATACTGTACCACCGCTTCCAAGCGATCCACCTGTATATAGTATTTCTTTTAATGTTGTTGCATATTTTACAAATGGGTTCCATGGTACAACGTAATTTTGATAGAACGTTGGTAACATTTGTTTTGGTAGCATAATTGCTTGCATCGTAAAGAATACGAATAACATGAAGATTGGAATTGTCGCGAATCCAATCCACGCAAGGAAACCAACAATTAATGATGAAAGACCTAGTATTACGATAGAAATATATATCGCTGTTAATAGAGAATCATTAAAGTTGAATCCCATCACCCAGTCCATGTAGTATACATACGTAAATCCAGCGACTAGACTCGTTATTACAATCATCGTTGGTAATAATACTGCGAGTTTACTTCGATTTTCACCTTCTAGATTATCTTCGTTATTTCTAATTATAAAATAAGATAACACCGAGATAATCAGCGACGTGAGCCATATAGGAATGAACATTACTCCGTGTCCATTTCCGTTAGCTTGATGGTCTTTCACTTCGTTCATTATCTTTTGTTCTACTTTAACTCGATGTGTTAACTGTTCAACTTCTGCTGCTGATACATTTACATCATTCTCTGATAATATCGATAAACTTTGATTACTAATTTGATTATTCATTGTATCCGTAATTTTATTTAGAATTTGAGTCGCTATTTGTGATAATTGTGCATCAGCACCTTGGTTAATAACAATCTCTACGTTCGCTTCTTCAGGTTTAATTTCTTCCATCTCAGACGGATCTGGTTGATTTTTCATCATCTTTGCAATTTCTGCTTCACTTAATTTTCCAGATTCAATTAACTGTTTCATTTCTGCTTGTTTATGATTGATTAAAATACTTTGAGCAGAACTCATCGCTTTTTTAGTAAAATCTTTCTCGATGACTAATGCACCGATAAAATCTTTGTTTTCTAGGCCCTCTTTTAGTTCTTCATCGTTCTTTATTTCGTGCCACTCTATTTCATCGCCATCATTCGACTTCACCTTCTTCACGAATTCTTCACCGATGTTTACCACTTCACCTTGCTGCTCGATTCCTTCATCTTGTGTAAAAATTGCGAGAGGAATATTTTTCGGCTGTGGATTGTATGCCGGATAAAAAGCTGTCGCTAAAATCACTAATAAAAGCACAGCAACGACTGGTATCATGCCTAACTTAATCTTTTTCACTGTATATAACCTCCTGAAATTTGTTATAATAATTATATGAATGAACACCGTGTTGTATATTAATTATATGAAGGATAGATTAATGACACAATAACCATTCTTTTAAAAATGTCGTATAGTGAACAGTATTTAAAAAATGTTCAGTGAGGAGTTTTTTTAATGGAAAATAAAGAAAGAGATTTAAGAGTTGAACGTACAAAAGAATCTATTAAAAATTCTTTTTTAGAACTCATGAAGGAAAAAGAATTTGAGAAAATTACAGTTAAAGATATTACGACGCGTGCTAGGATAAACCGCGGCACTTTCTATATCCACTATCTAGATAAATATGATTTAATGAAACAAATGCAAGAAAAAGTTATCGAAGAAATGACACAAGCTGTGAGAAATAACATTCTAGATATTGCGAATAAAAAAGATACTATGACCCATCCTATAAATGGTGTGATCGCTGTTTTTAAATATGTTGAAACAAACGAAAAAATTTTTTCAGCAATGCTCGGACAACAAGGTGATTTATCATTTCAATCTACAATAAAAGATTTTATGTGGAAAAAGTTTTTTAACGAACAAAGTGATCTATTATTTGATGAAAATGAGTCACTCGTACCAAAAAACATTTTAATAGCTTACATTTCATCAGCACACTTAGGTGTAATTCAGCAGTGGTTAAATAGTGGTATGAAGAAAAGCCCAGAAAAGATGGCTAAAATCCTTTTCAAAATCTCAATAGAAGGACCATTCGCAGCAGCAGGTCTAAAAAAAGAGTTATTTGAAGAGCTTTTGAAAGATGAATAGTGGTTTCTATTTACACAAAACTCGCTAATTTGTTAGATATATCAAGATAATTAACAAAAACTCAGAGTTCGGCTGCGTTTTTGTTAGATAAAAAAATATATTTAACAAAACTCCGACCAGACACCCGAAATTTGTTAAATATATCCGGATATCTAACAGAATCATGATTTTTTTGTTAATTAAAATCAAGGAGAGTAGTATTATTACTCTTTCAATGATAAAAAGCACCACCTCCACATCCCACGCTAAATGGTATAATTGATAAAGGAGTGATTTTATGAGAAATCTGACGGTCGACCAAAAATTGTACATTGAGCAATATGTTTCTAATGAGAAAAAGAGTCTCATCGTTGCCTATATACTATGGTTCTTTCTAGGTGCGGTAGGCGCGCATCGTTTCTACGTCGGCAAAACAATCACGGGCATTTTAATGATTGTCGTGCTGATTATTTCCGGCATACTAACATTAGTCACGTTTGGCCTCGCGACTGCAGTGACGATGCTTCCAATCACAATTTGGTGGGTCATTGACGCAGTGCTCGTTATTTTTATGATAAAAAACTACAACAGACGCTTAAGAAGAGAAGCGCTGAGAAGTATCGCGCGCTAGCAAGATTCCAAGCAAACAGAATACCAAAACACAAAAAAGTCCTATGACCACACCTGACCATAGGACTTTATTTATTTAACAAACCTAATTTAATTTCGCAAAAGCGACTAACTCACCTTTGTCGCAAGATTCAAAACTATTCTTTTCATAGAAATGTCTTACATCAGGTGCTTCCTCAGTTAATAAAACTTTCTGCCGGACATCATCATATTTATTCAAAACGTCCTGCAACATTTGAGTCGCAATGCCTTGATTTTGATACTCTTTTAACACAAGTATATCTTGTATATAAATAATCGTTAAACCGTCACCGACAACACGAATCAGCCCTACGAGTTTGTCGCCTTCGCAAGCTGTTAAAACATATAACGACTGCTCAATCGCCTGCTGTAAAAGCTCTAAGTCATCTGTATAAGCATACCACTCTACATCATTATAAAGGCTTTCTAATCGTTCTTTATCAATATATTTTTCATTACTATAATTTATTGTCATCATTTTCTCCTCTCGACTATCTACCACAAGGTACTTGAGCTAAAAAGAGTCAACGTTACTTCTCTTTAAATCCTTGTTCTGTTAAAAACTTTTTCACGTCAGAAAACGTACCGTCCTTCTCTGTGTTTCCGATGATACTTTTCCCGTTTTTAACATTTTCAACTCCTGTAATGTTGACCTCTACGTTATCACCAGCGTCTTTTACTTTTGTCTTCGTTTTAACGCCTTCGAACTGATTCAGCTCTGAGTAGAACTCCTCCAGTTGTTCGTAATCTTTCTTTGTGAAATTTAAGTCCGTTGATTCAACGAAATTAGACGCTTGCTCTTTCGGTACGAGACTCACGATTTCAAACTCTACTGAGCGCAGCGTTTCATCGCTATGGTTAACTGTGATCGTCATCGTGTAGTTGTCGTCTACTTTATTTTCAAACACTGATGATTCTGTATTACATGCTGATAAAAAAACTGTTACTAGTAAAACGAGTGCGTACTTAATGTATTTCATCTGTTACCTCCGATATAAAAAAACACTCGAGGAAAGTCCCCGAGTGTTTATATTGTGACATAAAATTAATTATGCGTCGATTCCAGTTACAACACCTGATCCTACAGTACGTCCACCTTCACGGATTGAGAAACGTGTACCGTCTTCAATCGCGATTGGTGAAATTAACTCAACGTCCATTTCAACGTTGTCACCAGGCATAACCATTTCAGTACCTTCTGGTAAGTTTACGATACCAGTTACGTCAGTTGTACGGAAGTAGAACTGAGGGCGGTAGTTTGTGAAGAATGGAGTATGACGTCCACCTTCTTCTTTAGATAAAACGTAAACTTCTGCTTTGAATTTGCTGTGTGGAGTGATTGTTCCAGGAGCAGCAAGAACTTGTCCACGTTGGATGTCGTCACGTGATACACCACGTAATAACGCACCAATGTTGTCTCCAGCTTCAGCGTAGTCTAATAACTTACGGAACATTTCTACTCCAGTTACAGTTGTTTTAGAAGATTTTTCTGTAAGACCGATGATCTCAACTTCTTCACCAACTTTAACTTGTCCACGCTCAACGCGTCCTGTAGCTACTGTACCACGACCAGTGATTGAGAATACGTCCTCAACTGGCATCATGAATGGCTTGTCAGAGTCACGCTCTGGAGTTGGAATGTACTCATCAACAGCTTCCATAAGCTCGATGATTTTCTCTTCGTACTCTTCTTCACCTTCAAGAGCTTTAAGAGCAGAACCAGCGATTACAGGAATGTCGTCGCCTGGGAAGTCGTATTCAGAAAGTAATTCACGAACTTCCATTTCTACTAATTCTAATAACTCTTCGTCGTCAACCATGTCAACTTTGTTTAAGAATACTACTAATGCTGGAACACCAACGTTACGTGAAAGTAAGATGTGCTCACGAGTTTGTGGCATTGGGCCATCTGCAGCAGATACTACTAAGATAGCTCCGTCCATTTGTGCAGCACCAGTGATCATGTTTTTAACGTAGTCTGCGTGTCCTGGGCAGTCAACGTGTGCATAGTGACGGTTAGGTGTTTCGTACTCGATGTGTGACGTGTTGATTGTGATTCCACGTTCTTTTTCTTCTGGAGCGTTGTCTACCTGGTCGTATGACTGAGCGTCTCCACCGTATTTTTTAGATAAAACAGTCGCGATTGCTGCTGTTAATGTAGTTTTACCGTGGTCAACGTGCCCAATAGTACCAATGTTAGCATGCGTTTTCGAACGGTCAAATTTTTCTTTAGCCATTTGAAATATCTCTCCTTGTAATTTAGAAATTTTATAATTTCATTCGCCCACTTAATTAAAAGTGGACGAATTAATACCTATACTGTTTATACCTTTTTCCCGAGAAAAAATCAAGTATAGAGATTACTCTCCAGTGTTTTTCTTAATGATTTCTTCTGAGATTGAAGCTGGAACTTCTTCGTAGTGATCAAATACCATTGAGTAAGTTCCGCGTCCTTGTGTGTTAGAACGTAATGAAGTTGCGTAACCGAACATTTCTGATAGTGGTACGAATGCGTTAACGACTTGTGCGTTACCGCGTGCTTCCATACCTTCTACACGTCCACGACGGCTTGTTACGTCTCCCATAATATCTCCTAGATATTCTTCAGGCATAACAATTTCAACTTTCATAACCGGTTCTAAAAGAACTGGTTTACATTTTTTAGCTGCTTCTTTTAATGCAAGTGATGCAGCGATTTTGAACGCCATCTCAGATGAGTCGACGTCGTGGTAAGAACCATCATATAATTTCGCTTTAACGTCTACTAATGGGTATCCTGCAAGAACACCGTTTTCTAGAGCGTTTTTAAGTCCTTCTTCAACTGATGGAATATATTCACGTGGAACTACCCCACCAACGATTGCGTCTTCGAATTCAAATCCTGCACCTTGTTCGTTTGGTGTGAATTCAATGTGTACGTCACCGTACTGACCGCGTCCACCAGACTGACGGCTGAATTTACCTTGAACTTGTGCTGATTGAGTGAATGTTTCACGATAAGATACCATTGGAGCACCTACGTTACATTCAACGTTGAATTCAGACTTCATGCGGTGTACAAGAACGTCTAAGTGTAACTCACCCATACCACCGATGATAACTTGTCCAGTTTCATTGTCAGTGTATGCTGTGAATGTTGGGTCTTCTTCTTGTAATTTAACAAGAGCTGTAGACATTTTGTCTTGGTCCGCTTTTGATTTAGGCTCTACTGATAAGTGAATAACTGGCTCTGGGAATTCCATTGATTCTAAGATCACGCCAAGTTTTTCTTCAGTTAACGTGTCACCTGTACCAGTGTCTTTAAGACCTACTGCTGCAGCGATATCTCCTGAGTAAACAGTTGAAATCTCTTCACGAGAGTTTGCGTGCATTTGTAGGATACGACCGATACGTTCACGTTTACCTTTTGTTGTATTTGATACGTATGAACCTGAGTCTAATGAACCAGAGTACACACGGAAGAATGTTAATTTACCAACGAATGGGTCTGTCATAACCTTAAACGCTAACGCTGTGAAAGGCTCGTCGTCTCCTGGTTTCGCGATATATTCTTCTTCTGGATCGTTAGCCATATGACCAACGATTGGTTTTACTTCAAGTGGTGATGGTAAGTAATCGATGATTCCATCGAGTAATAACTGAACACCTTTGTTCTTGAATGCTGTACCACAGAATACTGGGAAGAACTCTACGTCACAAGTCGCTTTACGAATTGCAGCTTTAAGAGTCTCTTCTGAAAGCTCTTCTCCACCAAGGTATGCTTCCATAACGTCTTCGTTTACGTCTGCAAGACCTTCGATTAATGCTTCACGCATTTCTTGAGCTTTATCTTCGAATTCTGCTGGAATTTCAACTTCCTCTACGTCTTGACCTAAGTCATCATGGTAAAGGTAAGTTTTCATTTTTACTAAGTCAATGATACCTCTGAACTCGTCTTCTGCACCGATTGGGTATTGTACCGCATGTGCGTTTGCTTGTAGACGGTCTCTGATCGTACCAATTGCATAGTCGAAGTCCGCACCGATTTTATCCATTTTGTTAACGAATACTAAACGTGGAACTTCATAGTTTGTTGCTTGTCTCCAAACTGTTTCAGTTTGTGGCTCAACACCTGATTGAGCGTCTAATACTGTTACAGCTGAGTCAAGTACACGTAAAGAACGTTCAACTTCAACTGTGAAGTCTACGTGCCCTGGTGTATCGATGATGTTTACACGGTGACCTTTCCACTGTGCAGTTGTTGCTGCAGATGTGATTGTAATACCACGGTCTTGTTCTTGCTCCATCCAGTCCATCTGTGATGCACCTTCGTGAGTTTCTCCAAGTTTGTGGATACGGCCTGTGTAATAAAGGATACGTTCTGTTGTAGTCGTTTTACCAGCATCGATGTGTGCCATGATACCGATGTTACGAGTGTTTTTTAGAGAAAATTCTCTTGCCATAGAACTTGTTGCTCCTTCCAAGTTTTAAAAATAAATTTATACTACCGAGATCCACAATTCTACCAGCGGTAGTGTGCGAATGCTCTGTTAGCTTCTGCCATTTTGTGCATTTCTTCACGACGCTTAACCGCACCACCAGTGTTGTTAGCTGCGTCAAGAATTTCGTTTGCTAAACGTTCTACCATTGTTTTTTCTCCGCGTAGGCGTGAGTAGTTCACTAACCAACGAAGACCTAGAGTTGAACGTCTTTCTGGGCGTACCTCAACTGGTACTTGGTAGTTAGAACCCCCAACACGACGTGCTTTAACTTCTAGTAATGGCATGATGTTTTCTAATGCTTCTTCGAATACTTCGTTTGCGTCTCTACCTGAACGCTCTTCTACGATTTCGAACGCACTGTAAAGAATTTTTTGTGACGTACCGCGTTTTCCATCGATCATTAACTTGTTAATTAACTTCGTAATTAACTTTGAGTTATGAATTGGATCCGGTAATACGTCTCTCTTAGGTACTGGACCTTTACGTGGCATACTAAGTAGCCTCCTTCCATGAATTGATTCTATATTACGCTAAATTATGAGTTTGCTTTTTTAGCACCGTATTTAGAACGTCCTTGTTTACGTCCTTCAACACCTGAAGTATCAAGTGCTCCACGAACTACTGTGTAACGTACCCCAGATAAGTCTTTGATGTGACCACCACGGATTAAAACAACTGAGTGTTCTTGTAAGTTGTGGCCAATCCCAGGGATGTACGCGTTAACTTCCATATTGTTAGAAAGTCTAACACGTGCATATTTACGTAAAGCTGAGTTCGGTTTACGTGGCGCCATCGTACCAACACGCGTACAAACTCCACGTTTTTGTGGTGAGTTGTTGTGCGTTACTGATTTCTTAAGGCTGTTAAACCCTCTGTTCAGTGCTGGTGCTTTAGATTTAGCTTTCTTCGATTGACGAGGTTTTCTTACTAATTGGTTAATAGTAGGCATCTTATTAAGTGTCCTCCCTTCTTCATTTCAATAATCCACACATCCAGGTGGTTCATTTTTTTACAATAAAAAATTTGTAAGAATTCTGCAACTCTTACAATTTCAAAAGTCATCCGTTACCATCTCTACGGTAACCTTAATTATTATATCATCGACACAAATCCTGTGTCAACTTTATTTACAATCATTTAAATAACTTTTGCAAATTAATTTTAACAATATAAAAAGAAAAACGCTACACATATAATTGTGTAGCGTGAAAAGATTAAAAACTAATACTCTTTTCTGTTTCTGCGTCTACCAAATGCGAACATTCCACCTAATGCTGCTAAAGCTGTCGCGAATAATGTGAGATTTCTCTCAGTTTCACCAGTGTTCGGTAATTTTTTATCGTCTTCTTTATCTTTAGAAGATGTTGCTTTGTTACCTTGCTCTGGTTTATTCGGCTGAGCTGGAGTATTCGGCTGTTCAGGTTTACCTGGAACTTCTGGTTCATTAGGCTTACCTGGTTCTTGTGGATCTTTAGGATCCTCTTCTCCTGGTGTTTCTGGATCTTCTGGCGTTGGTTCTGGTTCTGGTGTTGGTTCTGGATCCGGTGTTGGTTCTGGATCCGGTGTTGGCTCTGGATCCGGTGTTGGCTCTGGTTCTGGCATTGGTTCTGGATCTGGTGTTGGCTCTGGATCTGGTGTTGGTTCTGGATCCGGTGTTGGCTCAGGTTCTGGCGTTAGTTCTGGATCCGGTGTTGGCTCAGGTTCTGGTGTTGGTTCTGGATCTGGTGTTGGCTCTGGATCCGGTGTTGGCACCTCAGTTTCTTCCACTACTTGTAAGTAATAACGATATTCAACTACCTGAAGTTTTCCAGCTAAATAATTACCCTTAACACTACCTGTTTCAAGATTCAGATAATCTTGAGTTTCAAGTAATCCAGAACGTGTTTCCCCTGGTCTGTAAACGAATTTATCTGTTTTACTATTTTCAACATCAGATTTCTTTTCGTTGATACTCGCAAAGAACTCACTTTCTCCACGGAAACCTTCTTGGAATTTGTTTGTATATCCTAAATCAGTACGTTCTTCAACGCGAATGATTTTTCCGTTCTCATCAACAAATTCGATAAAGTACTCATGCGTATCTTCGAAGCGTCCCGGTTGTTTCACTTTCTCATACTCGTAAGTCACACTTTGGTTTTTCTCATTGATGTAGTTTCCTGTTGTCTCTTCACCATTTTCATCATATGGTGTGCCCTCTGTTGAATCTGTAACTTTTGTGAATTTATAACCGTCTTTTTCGTCTTTACCTGTTGTGAATGTTTCTTCTTCTGTACCTTTAGTTTGGTCTCCAGTATAAGATGTTTCTTCGTTCTTTTTACGGCTAACTTCTTTACCGTCAAAGTCTTTTTCTACATCATAGTAATTATGATGTTCTTCAAACGTGCCTTGTTCGATTGTTTCTGGATCACGCTCTGTCTTTGTGTAGACATACGTAATACGCTGATACTCTCCAGGTGTATACGTACCATCAGTCTTACCATCTTTATAGTAGTCCGGTTTTTCTAAGTTGTCTGTTCCAGTGATTTTCTCGAACTTATAGCCGTCTTTCTCTTCTGTTGTTGCTGTGAAACGATCATCATCGCGGAATCCTTCTTGATATTTATTTGTATGCTCTGATTGTTTCACGCGACGTGTTTCATTACCATTTTTGTCTGTGTAAACAATATAGTACTCATGCGTATCTTCGAAGCGCCCCGGTTGTTTCACTTTCTCGTACTCATATGTCACTTCAAGAT
>NZ_KV793634.1:314716-449940 GCF_001808485.1 Nosocomiicoccus sp. HMSC09A07 | reverse complement strand
TTTAGTCGGATCTTTCATCATATTATCTACCAACTGAAATAAACATTGTTTTCAATGTTTATCTCAAGCTGTAGACAAAGTCTCATATGAGATGACGTTTACAGCTTTTTTACAACTTATATGTAAGCTTAGAAAAGACGAACCTATTTTAAATTCTGAAAACGGTTCGTCTACATTCTGATAGCACTCTATAGAGCGCCTTGCTTTAGTAATAGTTATAAATCATTAACTCTTTTAAATCGCCTATATAAAATTCATTAATTGTTTGTGTCATCATGTTAATATCTGTTTCTAATAATTTAAACTCATCATCTACTAATAAATGATCAAGTGCTCCTTCTAACGTATGGTAGAAACTTAATTTTATAGACAAAAAACAATAACATAAATAGTATTTGTACATATATAATTATACTGAGTAAATGAACTTTAAAACAATAAAAAATAACCGTCTAATGAGTAATAAAATTCATTTATTAAAAGGTCATATGCCTTTAATTAGAAAAAGAATAATATAAAACTAACTTTAAAAATCTAAGATAGACCTCAAAAAGAAAGGAAGCATAAACATTATTTATGCTTCCTTTCTTTTTGTTTTTGATGACGTATCTGTCCGTCGATAATTCTTTTATTTTCTAAATATCGTTCATAGTAATCTTCGCTAATATCGCCTTCATTTATTGCTTTCTTTACAGCACAACCGGGTTCATGTGAATGTGTACAATCTCTAAATTTACAGTATTTAGATAACTTTATAATGTCAGAAAAAAGAATGGACTCATCTACAGAATGTATCGCATTAATTGTCTTAAAACCTGGAGTATCTATGATATATGCATTTAACAAATCATTATATAGCATTTGAGTATGTGTTGTAGTATGTTTACCTTTCCCATCCGTACGCACTGATTGCGTGTGTTGATTGTCTTGACTGAATAAATTATTAAATAACGTTGACTTTCCTACTCCTGAAGCTCCTAATAAAATAGAAATTGAATTTTTCTGAATTAATTGTTTAAAGTCTTCAATATTATCAGCATTAAAATTAGACAATAAAAAGATATTTAATTCTGGATAAAACTTATTTATTTCTTTACGAATACTTTCTGTCTTATCTCTATAATCTGCTTTAGTGATAACAATATTTAAATGAATATCTTTCTTTTTAAAAGTTAAAATATATCTTTCTAATTTACCAATTGTAAACTTTTGATCTGCTGCAATAAGTATAAACACGTTGTCAACATTAGTTGCTAGTATTTGCTCTTTACTTTTATCATGATACGACTTCATTGTTGTACTTGCTTCTTTAGAAACCACATTTCTACGCTTTAATACTTCTACAATATAGTGTTCATCATCTAAATTCACAACATGAACAAAATCCCCAACGAATACTTGATCGCTAGAAATTTGGTTTACTGCCATTACTTTTCTATATATATTATTATTTAAGTATATATCATAGTAATGACCATACTTTACAATAACTCTTCCGACTTTATTTATATCTAAATCATTTTTATTCGAATATTCACGAATACCGTAATCCATATATTCACCATCTTCTTACTAATAAATTTTACGTCCCATAATGCACTTTAAACTATTTTACAAGTAATAAATAGTATCTAATCTGCTTTTTATGTCATCTGTTAAGTGATGCGATATTATTATCACTGTTTTATTACTATTTAAAATATCTTCCTCTATAATAGAAGCACTTTCTCTATCTAAAGCGGATGTGCCTTCATCAAATAATATAATCTCTGTATCTCTAATTAAAGATCTCGCATATGCAATTTTCTGTTTTTGTCCACCAGATAAAACATTTTCATTAATGATATAATTCGAGACATCCTTATCTATTGTCCATTCACTTAATCCAACTTTATCCATCAAATTAGCAATATCTATTTGGTTATTAGCGTTTGAAATATCAATATTCTCTAATAATGTGCCAACTATAATCGGAGATTTTTGTTCAAGGTATGTAAATTTATTCACCCAGGAATCTTTTGAAAATGTTTTTACATCTTTTCCATCAACTGTTATTGCGCCATCATAATCATTTATGAATCCCATCAACAGCTTCAAAATCGTTGATTTTCCCGATCCAGATGGCCCTACTAACGCATACTTTTTACCAGGCTCAAATTTTAAATTCACATTATCAAGCACAACTTCATCATCATATTTAAAGCTAACATTTGAAAATTCAATGCCTTGTGAAATAGTTAATAGTTCTTCCTTATTATTTACTCTTCTCTTACTTTTGAAAAACTTCTCAAATATTGGTTGCGTTGTTTTTAACTCTACATAGTTTGAACTAATCCCCATCAAACTAGTAAAAATAGTTGCAGAAAAATATTGTGCTGCTGTAATCGTACCAATTGGAGCGATATTTTTAAAAAATAACAATGCAGCAACTAGTAAAATAGCCACTTGACTTATTAAACTAACAAAATTATTAGTACCATACATATATCCAGTTAAAGTGGCTAAAGATATTTTTTTATTCGCCAATTTTAATGATTCTTTTTCAAATTTTTCAACGAGTATTTTTTCATTATTTGTACTATAATACAAATCGTATTTATCGAATATATCATTAGAATAATTTGTGAATTTTTCATTGGCATTTGATACTTCATTAATTTTTCTATTCATTGATTTACTAAAAAATTTGGGTGTGATAATCATAATAATAGCAAAGAAAAATACCGCTATGTTTAAACTGAAATGAAATGAAAAAAGAGCGATACTACTAAAAGTTATCGTAAAAATTTGAGTAATAATCATTTGTAAAGTTGCATACCCATAATCATTAATCATATTAATATCATTTGTCATCCAAGAGGTATACTCTCCACTACTCTTTTGATGAAAATCTTGATATTCAATATTTCCTAAATGTTCTGCAATATCAATACGTATCTGAGTATTCATTTTCTGAACAACTTTTGTATAATACCATGAATCTAAATGAATCTGAAGAGACCAAATAATAAGAGAGACTATCATGATTAATATCCACATGTAGAACTTTTTTACTTCATAATTTGCTAAACTTGTTAGTGCATAAGAACTAGAAATGCCCCAAGCAGTTAAAGTCAATGATCCAAGTGCTATAATACATAGCATAACAAAATTCTCTTTTTTAAAAAGTCTAATGTAATAAAAAATAAATGTTTTACTAAAAGCCAAATATTTCATCTCCTACAAACCTATTGTTAAAGCAATAGCTAAAATAAACTAATAAAGCTCCTGATCCGATTTCATATTTAAGTTTGTCATATTAAATGTGCTAACAGATAAACTTCTTTTATTTTCATCTAAAATTATAAATCTACCATCTTCATTTAATGAGATGTATATATTTTCGTTTATATTTATTTCGTTTTTTGTTGATTGATAACTTGCTTGAACTTCCCACAGATCACTATTGTGAGAAATATATTTTAATTTTGTAATACCATCTATATATTCTGTATCTTTATTTAAAAAATTAAATCTACCTCTGTAGCAATAAGGTGAATATGTTATAGGAGTCGATTGCAACATAATGTTAAAATAATCATCTTGAGATGAAAATACTTTATAATTAATATCTAATCCTAAAGATTTTCTAGAGCATTCATTTATTGATGTCTTAACTGATGATAATCTTTTAATTAGCTCATCGGTAATATAAATAGTTTCATCATCTTTATTTTTTTGTAATTGTAATCGTAACTCTTTTTCAAATTGTTCCTTTATATTCAAAGAGCTTTTAGAGATTTTATTTAATCGAAATGGACTACCTAAACCATCGATTTCATCAAATAATTCATTTATATTAATTGCAATATTATATCCATATTTATCTAAAAATTTATTTCTATATTCATTTAAAAGTACATTCTCCATAGACGGAAGATTTTCTATATCTTTAAGCAAATTTACCAATTTTTCTATATTAGAAATATTTAAATTAATAGATGGAAAATTAAATATAGCCTCAGTATTTATAAATACACCTTTATCGATATTAATTTTTTCTTTAATATAATTTCTTAAATAATAGAATTTTTCTTCATTATATTCGTTTAATAAATCTTTGATTATTTCATTTATTCTAAAATATTCGATTCTTTCTGTAAATTCTTCATTAGCCAACTTAAGATGGTTTACCATTCTTTGAAAGTTCGGAATATCTAGTTGTTCTGGATATATTTGTAAAACTAGTATTCTACTATGCAATAAATTTTTTATTACATATATACTCTCTTCTTTCTTTAAAGAAAAGTTATTCATAAGAATATTTACTATATCTTCCACAGCTACAGAATTTTCCATATTACATTTATTTAAAATGTCATCAATGACTTTATTTCTATTATAAATAATATAGTCATCCTCATTAGCTTTAGGATTTTCTCCTCTAATAGGCAAACTATAATTTTGATTACTAATATTCAATATTTTATTTTTATTTATCTTAAGACTCTGAAAAAACTCTAAATTTTTTATTATAAAATTATAGAGAGAAAAGATAACTCTCCCTGATATTTCTATATGAAACTTTTTATCTATCAATTTTATTTTATTATAGCTATCCTCATTATTAATATTTATTAAAGTACTTATACCAAAGTAACCATTAGGAGTAGGCCTAGTGCTGTATCTTAACAAATATTTATACACAGAAGTAATAACGTTATCTAATTTTTTATCATTTATATTTTCAACTTCATTTTTCAATACATTATATAATGATTCACTAGAATATTTTATTAAATTCATAATTGATGGATATTCATTTATAGTATGTAAAAAATCAATTTTTCGTTCCTTATTCGAAGACATATTTGCTAATTTCAATAAATATTTTACATCAAGATTCTGACTCGATATTGATGATGTTCGTAAAACATGAGATTGGATCATATAATTCCCTCTCTTTTCTAAATACAATAGAGGGTATTAAAATACCCTCTATAAATTTTAAGGTCGTGTTTTTATCGGTGGTCCACAAGATGGTGTCGAAGACCCTGGACCACTCCCTGTATGCGCTGCCATTTCTGAGAAATCTAACTCTGAAGATGATGATGTTTTTGCTTCTACATTAAATAAAATTTCTTTTAAATCTACTTTTTTCATAAGTATCACCTCTTTCATAATTAATAATATATTATCTTAATAATAATGTAAACCCTTACTTTAAGAATAATCAAATTATAAAGATTTTTATCATCTCTTTACCTTCTTTTATAAAAAATTAATTATAAGCACTTCACTTTTAAACTAATATAATTCTCTACTACTTTCTCTATGTCTATAATTCTGTAAATATTGTTGTTTAGATAGCGGAATATTACGTTCATGTTGTTCATAAGGGTGTCCATTTCTTCTTACTAGTTCATCATTCCAATCTTTCACATTTTCTTTTTTAGGTGGCACAGCAAAATATATCGGCATTTCTCCGTGTTCACGGTGAACTAAATTATTTTCAATTTTATCTTGATTAAATTTTAATCCTGCTTCATCATTATCTACTGCATACACTACATTTGGTATCTTTCCTGTATTTTGACCAACTTCTAAAATTTGTTGATAGATTATACTTGGATTGTTAATCCCTTGCATTGAAACATATTTTGAGTTTTATGTTAGTCCAATGAGTAAAGCATAGATAATTGCAGCAACCTCACTTTCAAAAAAGTAAAAATTCTCTTACTTTAGTCGGATCTTTCATCATATTATCTACCAACCGAAATAAACATTATTTTAAATGTTTATCTTTTTTATTTGACATTAATGCGCTATCATTTTTCTAATTTCAGAGAAATATTACACTATGTAAATTATGGTTGTTTTATTTTATCAATAGTGTAATATCTCACTTTACATATAATCTAAGTTCTGTATAATCGAAAATTGTATGTATAAAAGGGAGATGATACATTGAATATTAAAGAACTTTTAAAGTTCGCGTTCGCATATTGTGGTATCGTCATCGGTGCTGGATTTGCGACTGGTCAAGAAATCATGCAGTTCTTTACTAATGATGGAATAATGAGTTTCGCAGGAATAGTACTTGCAGTTTTAATGGTTACTTTTGTATTTAGACAATCAGCAAAAGTTGGTTATTTATATGACGTTGAGTCACATGAGTTACCACTCATAAAATTATTCGGTAAATATTTTGGAACATTTTTAGATTACGCACTTATATTCTTTATGTATGTAACATGTTTTGTCATGATCGCAGGTGGCGGTAGTAACTTAAACGAAAGCTTCGGTATGCCAGTATGGGTTGGATCGATTGTTATGATTATATTAGTGTCTGTTACACTGATGTTAGATTTTGATAAAATCATACAATTACTCGGTATCGCAACACCAATTCTTTTAATTATGGTTATCTTTATGACAATTTTTGCATTTATAAATGCTGATCTTTCATTAGTAGAAGGTGCGAAATATGCGGACTCTACAGTTCCACCTTGGAATGTTTGGTGGATTGATGCAGCAGTATACGCTGGACTGATGTATGGCGTTGGATATAGTTTTATTACGATTATGGGATCAGATACGAGACTATACGAAGTCGTTAAAAGAGGTTCATTACTCGGTGGACTATTCGTTCTGATTTTAATGCTTTTATTAAATGGTGGATTACTATTAAATATGGATATTGCAGTCACGAGAGATATTCCAGCACTCGTCGTAGCAAACGCAGTGCATCCACTATTTGGATCTATCTACTCTATCGTGATTATCGTACTTATTTACAATACGGTAGTGGCACTTATGTATGCAGTACTCGTTAGATTCACTGAAGCTAAAAGTAAAAAATATGTCGTACTACTTAGTGTTTTAATGGTCGTTGCGTTCTTATTTACTCGCATCGGATTCGTTGAACTCATTAATATATTCTATCCATTATATGGTTACCTCGGGATTATTATCGGATTTGGGTTCTTCATATTATGGATTAGAAAGAAAATACAACGTTCTCCGTATTACGACAATACAAATAGTGAAGAATAATTATCATTACCTATCCAATTATTTGGATAGGTTTTTTCGTGTAATTAAACGCCCTCAACAAAACAATAACAGTTAATATAATCTTTACATAATTCAACCGTATTATATAATAATCATGTATAGGAGATGGTTTTTTGAATATAAAGGAACTTTTAAAGTTTGCCTTTGCATATTGTGGTATCGTAATCGGTGCCGGATTTGCAACTGGCCAAGAAATTATGCAATTTTTTACAAATAATGGAATGGCGAGTTTCATATCTATTATTTTTTCTGTTTTAATTATGACGTTTATTTTTAGACAAATTGCGAAAGTCGGATACTTATATGACGTAGAATCACACGAATTACCACTCAATAAATTATTCGGTAACGTGTTTGGACGTATACTTGACTATTTACTTATATTCTTTATGTTCGTCACGAGCTTTATAATGCTAGCTGGTGGTGGTAGTAACTTAAATGAAAGTTTTGGAATGCCAACATGGGTCGGTACAATTGTATTAATTGTACTCGTCTCAATTACGTTAATGTTAGATTTCGATAAAATTATTAACTTACTTGGTATTGCGACGCCAATTCTTTTAATTATGGTAACAATTATGTCGATTTACGCATTTTCAACAGCAGATATGACACTTTCTGAAGGTGCAACTTATGCGGACTCTACAGTACCACCTTGGAACAACTGGTGGATTGATGCGATCGTATATGCCGGATTAATGTTCGGAGTTGGATTTAGTTTTATTACGATTATGGGTTCTGACACGAGATTATATGAAGTAGTAAAAAGAGGTTCGTTACTCGGTGGATTCTTTGTTTTAATTTTACTTCTACTAGTAAACGGAAGTTTATTACTGAACATGGATAGTGCAGTAACTAAAGACGTACCATCATTAGTTGTCGCAAACGCTGTGCACCCAATTTTTGGTTCTATATACTCGATCGTCATTATCGTACTTATCTACAATACAGTCGTTGCATTAATGTATGCGGTACTCGTTCGATTCACAAGTTTTAGAAGTAAAAAATACGTTATTTTACTAGTCGTATTAATGATCGTATCATTCTTCTTAACACGTATCGGATTCGTTACATTAATTAACATATTCTATCCATTATATGGATATTTAGGAATAATTATCGCAATCGGCTACTTTGTACTATGGGTGAGAAAGAAAGTTCAACGCTCACCGTATTACGACAATACAAATAGTGAAAAATAAAATAACACTCCTAAATTGGACGACCAGTTTAGGAGTGTTTGTTTATACTGAAAAACTTACTTAACACCAAGTTCTTCTTTTAGTGCACGTTGTAATGTTTGACTAAAATTAATGCCTTTTTCTTTACCTAATTCCACTAGATAATTTGGTAATGTCACCATTTTATTCACTGTTTTGTTTTCTTCTTTTATACGTAAAAGATGAGTATCTGCAACAATTAGTTGTAGTTGTTCATTGTCATTTAATAAAGGTTTTAGTTCAGAAAAATCAGTCGCATTTGGAATATAATCCCCGTCATCCTCCATTACTAACAGGTGCCCCTCTAATGCATCTTTTGCCATATAAATAGCATCCTCAATATCCTCACCAAATGTAAGAGCACCTGGTAAATCTGGAAACCTTACGTTATAGTTTTCATCTTCTTTTTCAAGAATTGCATAATAATGATATTTCATAGTAAGTCCTCCTAATTTATTTGCAAGCAGTCTATAAAAGCCCTGCTTGCTTTAAAATTGAACGCTCTGTACCTCGAGGTAAATCTTTTTTTGGATGAGGCACAGTTACTTTTCCTGGATTTGTATCATGTTTAAAATGGTAATGACTTCCAACGATTTTAACAAGATACCAACCCTCGTGCTCAATCTTTTTAATAACATCTTTTGATGAACTCATTAGATTTACCTCCTACAACAATTATAATATATGTTATAACATATGTAAAATATTTTGAGAATAAGAAAAGAACTACTTTAGCTCAGTAGTTCTATATCCTCTCACGTTCCACACGTCGTATAAAAGTCGTTTCCTCTCGACTCTTTTAAGTACTCTGGAACGTTGTCATTATATGGTTTTGTACTTGCTTTTAGCATTTCATGTACTTTATTGTAATCACAATTTATTGCATCTTCTATCGCTTGCTGTACCGTATGATATCTCGGCACAAACGATGGATTTTTTCGTTTCATTAAGTCATAATCTATGACGTGATCACGATAATTTGGTGTAAATGCTAGTGTCCCTAAAGCGAGTTGTCTAAACGTATTTGTATAATCGAGTTGTCTTTCTTCGATTTCTTTTAAAAATTCAATAATCATTTTTTGGTCGTCTTCATCGTTATAGTCGATATCTTCTATACCGATTTTTTCACCCATTAACGTAAACCATTTGCGGTTATAAAATTTAGGGAATTGATCGAGTACGGATTGCGCAATTTCAACCGCTTCTTTTTCATCGTCACTAAATAATGAAATCATCGCCTCACCGAGTTTGCTTAAGTTCCAGTGCATAATTTTCGGTTGGTTTTGATAACGATATCTACCGCCCCCGTCAATTTGGCTAAATACTGCGTCTTGATGATACGTTTCTAAAAATGCACACGGTCCAAAGTCAATTGTTGAACCGTCAATCGTTACGTTATCTGTATTCATAACTCCATGCACAAATCCAACACTTTGCCAATGTGCAACGAGTTCGGCTTGTTTTCTTACGACCATTTCAAAAAACATTTTGTATTTTTTGTTATCGTCAATATCTTTTAAATACGGATAATGTCTATTAATTGCGTAATCGACGATTTCTTTTAAATACGGTTCTCCAGCTACCTTGCCAAATTGAATCGTACCAACACGTAAATGAGAATTCGCAACTCGGATTAGTAACGCGGCTGTCTTATCGACTTCTCTTTCAGCAACTTCAGTCGTTTCTAATAACGCTAAACTTCTCGTCGTCGGTATATGAATATTATATAAAAACTCTGAGTAAATGTATTCTTTAATGGCAGCGTCGATCGGCAGTAATCCGTCTCCACCACGAGAATACCTCGTCGGTCCACTTCCCTTTACAGCTATGTCAACAGGTGAATTGTCTAATAATGTTTCGCCTATTATTATTTGTCTGCCGTCTCCTAAAATAACTGGGTTACCAAACTGATGACCAAAATAACTTTGAGAAAATGGTGTCTCTTGATTATTAAATAAATCTGATGCACTTTTAAAGTCGAATTTACGACCTAACGGTACGTTAAATAGTTTCTCTTTAAAATCATAATGTAGTGGTGTATGAGTTTCATAAAATATTTCACTGTTATCTAAATATGTGTAGCTATACATATAATCTACCTCTTTGTAAAAATCGTTTCTTCGATTGTTTTATCTTCAGTGGCAATAATTAACGTTATAAATACCATTATACTTAACAGAATGAAAATATAAATATTAACGATTTCGTTTTGAATGTGATCTTGAATCATACCCATTAAGAGTGGCCCGCTCGCTGCGATAATGTAACCGACTGACTGAGAGAATCCGGACAACATCATGCTCCCGTCATATGTATTCGCCTTTAAAGAAAATAGAACCATACATGTTGAAAAAGCCGAACCAGCACCACTACCAATAAGAAGCATCGCAATTAGTAATACGATATTTTGTTGAACGAACATTAAACTAAAACCTGTAATGAAGCATATAAATATAATAATGACTGGTATTCGTTTGTTTTTTACACTTTCAACAAATTGAGGGAAAATAAACGCAATCGGGACTTGAATAAACTGTGCGAACATAAAGTAGTATCCCGCAGTTTTAAATGTCAACCCTTGTGCAACTAAAATTGTCGGAACCCAAGCGACGACGCTATAAAAAATCATAGATTGTAAACCGAAGCTAAGTGCGAGACCCCACGCTATTCTCGATTTTGTTATGTCTTTCACAGTGAGTGTAGGTGTATTCTCATCGACTCCTTTAGTATGATAAGTCGGTGCTTTTAATTGTTTAATCCAAAAAACAATCGCTAATAGAGCTAAAATAAGCCAAATCGATAATGATAATTTATAGTCATATCGACTCACCTCTGATAATGGAACAGATAAACCACCTCCAACACCCGCCATACCGTTCATCACAGCACCGTATAAGCCAGTGATAAGACCAATATGAAGCGGGAATTTTAGCTTCACATAACTCGGAATCGTCACGTTTCCAACCGCTATACCGAGTCCAATAATAATTGTACCTAATATAAACCACTCGACACTCGATAAGTTTCGAATGACAAGACCACATAATATAAAAATTAAAGAATAAAATATAATCAAGTTAATAGAATATTTTCGTACGAGTCTCGGTATAAATGGTGACGCAATACCAAATATTAAGAGTGGTATCGTCGTGAGAAGTCCTGCGACAGTATTCGAAATATGTAATGATGCTTTAATTTGATCGACTACAGGACCAACAGCTGTAATTGGTGCACGTAAAATCGATGCAACGAACATCAATGAAATAATTAGCATCCACTGCTCTTTTAAATCATATAATTTTCCACTCAATAGTATCCTCCTTAAACTAGAAAAACACAGCCAATAATTGGCTGTGTAATTATATTATAGCGTAATATGAGTACCCGCTTCACCTGCTAATGCTTTAACCGCATCAGATAATGAACAAATAATCGATTCTTTTCCTTCACCTGATTTTGCAAAACCAATTGCTGCCTCTACTTTAGGAAGCATTGAACCTGACGCGAAGTGACCTTCTTCAATATATCGTTCCATTTCTTCGACAGTGACGCGTTCTAATTTTGTTTCGTTTTCTGTACCGTAGTTAATAAGAGCGTTCGGTACATCTGTTAAAATCATTAACTTATCTGCATCACTTTGTAGTGCAAGTTTAAGTGCTGAACGGTCCTTATCGATTACAGCGTCCACTCCGTGAATGACACCGTCTTCGTCACGCCAAACCGGAATACCCCCACCGCCTGAAGAAATAACGATCGATTGTTCAGAAAGTGTTTTAATTTCTTCGACACCGTGAATAAGTTTTGGTTCTGGAGATGGCACGACGCGTCGATATCCACGTCCTGCGTCTTCTTTCATGTCGTATCCGAGTTCTTCTTCCATACGTTTTGCTTCTTCTTCAGTGAAGAATACGCCGATTGGTTTAGTCGGATTTTGAAACGCTTCGTCGTCTTTGTCAACTTCAGTCATCGTGAGTAATGATACGACGTTTTTGTCGATATTTGCTTCTTTCAGCTTGTTTTTTAGTGCTTGCTCAAGCATGAATCCAATCATACCTTGTGATTCCGCACTACTTACAAATACTGGCATCGGTTTAATGTCAGCTTTAGCCGCTTCATTTTGAGCAATAATAAGACCAACTTGAGGTCCGTTACCATGAGTAACGATAATTTCGTGTCCTGCTTTGATGAGGTCAACCATACTCGTCGCTGCGCTATACACGTTTTCGTACTGGTTCTCGTAAGTTGGCTCTTGTTTTGGTTGTAAAATTGCGTTACCACCTAATGCTAAAACTACTTTTTGACTCATTCATACCACTCCTGATTAAATATTTAATTGATGCCATATCGTTACTCACATTTGACGTAAGCTTTTAATTATACAGCATTTCTATTTTATCAAAACTTTCTTTATGAATAAATAAGTAATTTTAGTGATTTCATATCTTTTTTAATACGCTAATTTATACAACGCTTTTGCTAAAACTTCAATCCCTTTAACTAAATCTTCAATATCAGTGTCTTCTTCGACGTTATGAGATAATCCACCGATAGATGGTACGAACAACATACCTGATGGTACAAACTGTGAAAATATTTGTGTGTCATGACCTGCGCCTGAAACCATAAACTTATAGTTCCCTGATGTTACTTCTTTTGCAGAATCTTCGATCGTTTTTATAATTTCTTCATTCATCAATGTCGGTTGTTCATCTAAATGAAGTGTTATCGTCGCTTCTAATCCATTTTTTGTAGCAACTTCTTGAATCGTATCTTCGACAATTTTACTAAAGTGATTTAATTCCTTTTCGTCTATATGACGCGTGTCTACACTAAATTCAATTTCACCTGGGACAACGTTCGTGACATTTGGAACGAGGTTTACTTTACCAAACGTAATGACAAGTGGATCTCCAATCTCTTTAGCTTTCTGATTTAGTCTTTGTACGATTTCGCTAAATGAAACAACTACATCTTTTCTATAACCCATCGGTGTTGTTCCAGCATGGTTTGCTTCACCTTTTAAGTTTATGTAATATCGTTTAAAACCAACAATACCTGTAACGACACCGATTTGTTTTTGTTCTTTTTCTAGCACTTGACCTTGCTCAATATGAATTTCTATCCACGCTTTAATGTCGTTTCGTACTGAGTCGTCTGTTCTAAAGTCAAAACCTGATTGTCTCATAGCATCGACAAAATTAACGCCTTCAGAGTCTGTGAGTCCTTTTACAATTTCGTTATCTTGAATGTTAAAGAAGTTTTTACTGCCCCAAAATGCAATTGGGAACCGGCTACCTTCTTCTTCAGCGAGTGCAAGTACTTCAATATTTTTCTTAGGTTGACCATATTTTTCTTTTAAGTAAAGAATCGCTGTAAGTCCTGCAAGAATTCCGTATTGTCCGTCGAGATGACCACCTTCAACGACAGTGTCGATATGAGATCCCGTTAAAATCGTCTCATCGCTATTTACTCCAACGAGTTTACCTGAAACGTTACCGATTGAATCTTGAACGACTTCTAATCCGTTATTATCGAACTCTTCAATGAGGGCATTAACGGCAGCCTTCCACTCATCTGTATATAATAATCGTGTAATCCCATGTGGTTCTAAACCACCAAAACGAGAAAATTTTTCATCTAACTTTATAAACGTTGAACGAATATCCATATATCATGCCCCTAATTCAATCATTTAGTTCATTAAGTTTTGAGGGTTTCCTTCTAAAAACTTAATCGTATTTTCAAATGCGATTTTTGCTCTTAACTCCATCGCTTCATCTGTTAAGAATCCGACGTGTGGTGTTAATACTGTGTTTTTTGCATTTAATAATTTGTAGTCCCCTGGAATTGGAGGTTCCATATCATATACGTCGATTCCTGCTCCAGCGATTACATCGTTATTTAACGCATCTGCTAAAGCATCGTTATCAACGACTGGTCCACGCGCACAGTTAATTAAAACGGCACTTTCTTTCATCTTTTCAAACTCTTCTTTACCGAGTAAATGATGCGTATCTTTCGTTGCTGGTACGTGTAAAGTAATGATGTCTGACTGTTTTAACATGTCATCTAAGTCCATATACTCCATACCGAGTTCTAATGCTTCAGGTTTTTCACTCGAGCCGTTATACGCGATTAAGTTCGCTCCAAACGCTTTAAATAGCTTTGCAGTTTCTAAACCGATTTTACCTGTTCCGATAAAACCAACTGTTTTTCCTTTAATTTCTCTACCTTGGAAAGCACCAGGGAAGTTTTCAGCTTTTCTCGTATCACTGTCTCCTTCAGTGATTTTTCTGAATACGTCTAACGTTAAACCGACCGCGAGTTCAGCAACAGCTGTATTAGCATAACCTGCAGCGTTACTTAAAAGAACTTTTTCTTTCGTATTTGCGTCATCTAATTCCACGTGATCGACACCTGTAAATGCAACGTTAATGTATTTTAAGTTCTCATTTTGTTCGATTGCTTCTTTTGGATATGGATTGTTCGCAATCATAATAACGTCAGCGTCTTTACTACGCTCGATTAATTCATCTTTATCCGTCGTTTTCTCGTTGTAATACACAAACTCATGACCTTTTTCTTTAATCGGTGCTGCGAGTTTTTCCACCATTTCGTCCGGTATGTTTAGAGGTTCTAATAATTTAACTAACATAGTACCATTCTCCCTTCACAATTCGATATACCCTTAAGCGTTTCTATATAATCCCTTTCTCACTCCAGTGCGTCAGGACTTTCTCGAGTGCGTATTTGACGTGCTCGTATACTAATCCACCTTGCATAAATGCGATATACGGTTCCCTCACTGGCCCATCTGCAGATAATTCTAAAGATGCACCTTGTATAAATGTTCCTGCTGCCATAATGACTGGATGTTGATAGCCTGGTATTAAATCTGGAATCGGTAAAAATTTAGAGTTTACAGGACTCGCGCTTTGTACCATTTGTATAAATGAAATCATTTCTTCTTCAGTGTTAAACTGAATGCTTTGTATTAAGTCAGTACGTGTTTCATCAAATAATGGATCTGTACGATACCCTAATTTCGTTAACACGTGACTCGTGAGTAGCGCTCCATTTAAACTTTCGATTACAGCGTGCGGCGCCATAAATAATCCTTGGTACATATCGAGTAATACTTCTAGTGACGCACCCATTTCTTTACCGATACCTGGGACTGTTAACCTGTAACTAACACGTTCAATTAAATCTTTACGACCAACGACGTATCCACCCATTTTAGCAAGTCCACCACCTGGGTTTTTTATTAAACTACCAGCAGCGATATCCGCACCGACTTCTATCGGTTCTCTACGTTCTACAAATTCACCATAACAGTTATCGACAAAAACGATAATGTCCGGATGACGTTCTTTAATCGTTTTTATAACCGCTTCAATTTGTTCGATCGTTAACGATTTTCTCGTCGAGTATCCACGTGAACGCTGAATACCGATTACTTTCGTATTGTCTTTAATGTTGTTTAAAATCGCATCGACATCGAACGCTTTATCGTCAATTAAATCGACGTAATTAAAATCAATACCGAGTGCTTTCATACTTCCGACGTCTTCCTCACTATCTCCGATCACTTTCTCTAACGTGTCGTACGGCCAACCCGTAATGTATAATAACTCGTCACCACGTTCTAATAACGATAAAAGACTGAGAGAAATCGCATGTGTTCCTGAAATAATTTGCGCGCGTACGAGTGCATCTTCTGCTTTAAAAATATCTCTATAAATGTCTTCTAATTTGTCACGACCCGTGTCGTCATACCCGTAACCGGTAGTTCCAGTAAAGTCACTTTCCATGACGGAGTGATCGTTAAATGATTGCATCACTTTTTTAAAGTTGTCGTATGCAATTTGTTTATTCTGTTTTACAAGTGGTTCTATTTCTAATTCTGATTGTTTAATAATCTCTAATGCGTGTGTCATTGTTTCTCCTTTAAAATCTCTTGAACGATACTCATATCTTTTGTGTATCCTTCAATTTTGTAAACTTCTAAAGACTCGTCAAACGCTTCTTTCGTCACGTACGTTCTTTGTTTTAAATCATACAATTCGTTGATTTTACTCGGTTCAATATTTCTATTATACGCTTCATAATGCATTTTTATTCCGTCTTCTAAACAGTTTAACAGCGTACGTTTTTGCATAAATTTATTGACGATAAAATACATTTCCTCTGTCAATAAGTTTAAATTCGGATTTAAGTCACTTTTATTGAATAGTACAATGACCGGAATGTGTGACATATCGAGCTCTTTTAAAAGAGCGATTACCGTATTAAAATGTGCGTCGATATATTTTGAGTTGTTATCGATGACGTGAATTAAAAAGTCACTGTCTCGTGCCTCTTCTAATGTAGATTTAAAACTTTCAACGAGTGTCGTCGGTAATTTTTGAATGAACCCAACCGTATCTGTCAAAATCGCATTAAACCCGTTTTGAAATTCTAACTTTCTCGTCTTCGGATCGAGTGTTGCAAATAATTGGTTAATTTCTTTCGTGTCCGCTTCAGTAAGTGCATTAAACATCGCTGACTTCCCAGCGTTCGTATATCCAATCAAACTAAATTTAGTGACATTACTACGACTTCTTTGATCGCGGTAATTTTGTCTCGTATTTTCAATCGTCTTGAGTTCTTTTTTAATCTCTTTAATTCGTCTATTAATATGTCGTCGGTCGGTTTCTAATTTCGTTTCACCAGGACCTCTCGTTCCGATTCCCCCACCAAGACGAGATAAGTTAATACCTTGTCCTCGAAGTCTCGGGAGTAAATACTCAAGCTGAGCGAGCTCGACTTGTAGCTGTCCTGCTTTCGTATTTGCACGTAAACTAAATATGTCTAAAATGACTTGTGTTCGATCGAGAACAGACGTATCGAGTATACTTTCAATATTTCTATTTTGTGATGCTTTAATTTCATCGTTTACGATGACGTAATCAAGTGTGTCATACATCGCTTTTACTTCTTCTAAAAAGCCACTTCCGACATAGTAACGTGTATCGACTTCTTGGCGATTTTGAATGTGCGTATTTAATATATTAATGCCGATAGATTCAGCTAAAATCTTTAATTCAGATACTTCACTTTCAATGTCTTCAGTCTCTTTTGTATTGACGGCGATAATGATGCCTGAAAATTGTTGCTCCAACTTGTGTCACCTCCAAATTTTAAAAATATTATCTGTTTTGTGTTTAACGTCAGTGTTTTAAGTGAATATAAGTAAGGCGAATAGATAAGGGTGATAATTAAATGGTACGTGAGTTTTACGATTTAAAAACAAGAGATATCCATAAAAACTTAATAAAAATGTCCGATTATAAAGATCATGTTGTACTAATTGTTGCGATGGCGAGTAATATCGACCGTTTTAATGATTTAACGATGCTAGAGAAACTCTACAGCAACTTAAAAGATCAAAGATTAGAAGTTCTTCTATTTCCTACAGATCAACTCGATGAAAAAGAAACACTTCGCTCTACTGAACTCGACCATGCGTTACATCAAGCATTGGCCATCGATTTACCGTTAATGGAAAAAGTAGATGTAAAAGGTGATACGAAACATCCGATTTTTAGTTACTTAACTGAAGGTAAATTTAAAATGTTTAAAAACGATGTGAAACGAAACTTTACGATGTTCGTCGTTTCTAGAACAGGTGAAATCGTTAAGCGACTCAATCACGATGTGAATTACGAAAGTCTATATAATATAATCGAACCATACTTAGAAGAAAGTGTATAGTAAAAGTCTCATTGATTTATGATCAATGAGACTTTTTTATGAATGTCTCTATTCTCTCAAATATCTCCGCTTCATCAGTACCGACTTTATACCATTCCACACTCAATTTATTTCTTAAATATGTCAATTGACGCTTCGCGTATCGTCGTGAATCTTGTTGAATATCTTCGATTACCTTATCTAGCGATTTTTTTCCATTAAAATAATCGATGAATTCATGATAACCAATTGCTCCAAGTGCTGTTTTAGATAAGTCATACGTTTCAAAGAGGTTACTTACTTCTTCTTCAAGTCCTTCACTCATCATCGTTAAGACTCGCTCATTGATACGTTCGTATAAGACATCTCTATCGTCATATAATCCGATAATTAACGCGTCGTATTTTTCTTCAGTATCATGTGACGGTTTCGCACCTAAATCATGTTTTACGAGTACACGTATCATACGTTTACGATTGTTAATATGAACGTCTTCATTTAATGCTTTTACTTTCTCATACAATGCTTCACTAGAAAACGTTTCGTAATACTGTACACGTGCTTCTTTCTCTTTATGGTCTTCATCGTCAAACTGAAAATCGTTAATAAGCGCATGGATGTAAAACGCAGTACCTCCAACGATAAATGGAATATTATCGTTTTTATATTCACGTTCCATTAACTCTCTGACTCTCGTTTGAAATTCTTTTACAGAAAATTCTTCTTCTGGTGATAAAATATCTATCATTTCATGGCGAACACCGTCCATCTCTTCACGAGAGATTTTACCAGTTCCGATATCCATCCCTTTATACACTTGCATCGAGTCACCGCTAATTACGTTTAAATTAAATCGTTGTGCGATTTTTATAGACATATCTGTTTTACCAACAGCAGTCGGCCCGACGAGACAAATTACTTTTTGTTTACTCTCCATCGATTACCGTGTCCATCCACTCTAAAATCATACGGTAAACGTCATTTTTAATATCTTCGTTTAAAATTTCATGACGATATCCTTCGTATAATACGGATTTTGTGTGTAATCCGTGCGCTTTTAAAGTCGCATCTAGCACTTCAACGTCTCTACCGTTATGACTAAATGGATCATCTTTACCGCTAATTAACAAAAAGTTTGTGTCTTTACTATAGTGTCCAATAACTGCTTCACTATTTACTGCAAAAATCGCATTGTTCACAGCTTTAAACGTATTAATCGATACCGGATGACCAGATAATGGATCTTTGTTGTAGTTCACGACGTTTTCATAGTTTTTGCTAATCCATCTATTTCTCGCTGTTCCTTCCACTTGACGATCAAATCCAGAAAATGCGAGACGATTAATAAATAAGCTCTTAGCGTCTGGTAATACTTTAGCGACACCGTTAACGAATGCTGTTTCAATCATCTCCATCGGCGACGTACGATTACCTGTTCCTACAATGATTGCACCTGTTGGTTGAATTGTTGAGAGTAATAATCTTAAAACGATACTCCCCATCGAATGCCCGATGACAAATTTCGGTAAATCTTCTGGAAGTGAGTCGTAGACGTCTTTTGCATCTCGAACGAGCGTCTCAAAACTTCCTATTTCTCCGCGATTTCCTTTATCTCTTGAACCGTGTCCGTTATGATCATATACAACGCAGTATATGTCATGCTCTTTAAAGAAGTTTAAAAGATAATCATAACGTCCACTATGCTCTGAAATTCCGTGAAGGAGTAACATCGCGGCTTTTGGATTTTCTGGTTCATATACTTTTACGTCAATCGCTTCATTTCGCGTATAGACGAGTTGTTGTTTCATTTAATAAACACCTCTTACTTCATAATACGATTAAACATTTTTTCAATTTCATACGTTGTCCACTTAATAATGACAGGTCTACCGTGTGGGCATGTATATGGTGACTTACACTGAGATAAATCTTTTAATAATGCACGCATTTGCGTTAAATCTAAATAATGATTCGCTTTAATCGATTGTTTACAGCTCATCATAATCGACATCTCTTCACGATATTTATTGACTGAAAACTCATCAGTATTCGAGATAAAATCAATGACCGACTCGATATCTCCTTCTGGATCGTCTTTTAATATCCACGACGGATATTCTGTCACTGTATATTGCTTAATACCCGTTTTTTCAATATTAAAGCCGAGCGCTTTTAAATCTTTTAGTTTTTCATCGATTCGAATGACGTCGTCATATGAAAACTCGAAATGATATGGTAACAGTAAAGGTACACGCTCATCGCTATTTTGAATGTTTTCATAGAAATACTCATACTTAATACGCTCTTGTGCGGCATGTTGGTCCATTAAGTACATACCTTCATCGTTTTGCATGACGATATACGTGCCGTGAATTTGACCGACGATTTCTAAATACGGTAATTTTGAATCGTTATAATCATCATACGACTCTCGTGAATGACTCATATGCTCTTCAATTGGCGTATTCACATAAGATACTTCATCTCTTTTTTCCGTATGAATATCAAAATTATTTTTAGTATTGTTTTCATTATTTGAAAATGTGTTTTCCCTTTTATAATCTTTAAACGAACTGTCAAACACTCGGTGTGATGAAAAATCAAACACGTTTTGTGTCATCACTGGCTTTTCAGTTTTCTCACGCGCTTCGATTTCTGGAATGAGACGTTCAGAACGTAATTCCTCACGAATCGTCTGTTCGATTAATTGTTGTAACTCTTTTAACTTAGACAGTCGGACTTCAGTTTTCGCTGGATGGACGTTTACGTCAACGAGTTTTGGATCCATGTCGATATTTAATATAACGACTGGATATTTATCTTTTGGTAGTAGTGTATGATACGCTTCGACTACACTTTGTACGAGTCTAAAATCTTTAATAATACGCGAGTTGATCGCAAGGTTAATATAGTTTTTGTTACTTCTCGTAATTTCTGGTCGAACGATAAATCCGGATAATTTATAATCCGGAGTTTTCGCTTCCACTTTTACACTATGTCTCGCGACGTTTAGTCCGTACACATCAGAAATGACTTCTTGTAAATTTCCATTTCCTTTTGTATGAAAACGAACTTTACCGTCAAATGCTAATTTAAACTGAATATGCGGATGGTTAAAACTAAAACGCTGCATAATATCGATAATACGACCCGCTTCAGTTTGTAAGCTCTTAATATATTTATAGCGTGCCGGTGTATTAAAAAATAAGTCTTCAATCGTAACTACTGTCCCGATACGTGATTTACCATCTGTGTAATTTACTTCGCGACCACCGCTATACTCGAGTTTAAACGGTTGTCTATCTTTACGATAACTTTCAACCGTCGCTTTAGATACCGCTCCAATACTCGCGAGAGCTTCTCCTCGAAACCCCATCGAACGAATTTCAAATAGATCGTAGTCTTCTGCGATTTTACTTGTTGCATGACGCTCAAATATTAAACGACTATCTCTGTCGTCAATACCTTCGCCGTTATCGACGACACGTATCATTTTTAGTCCGCTCTCTTCAATAAACACTTCAATCGAAGTCGATTTCGCATCTATAGAGTTTTCAACGAGCTCTTTAACGATCGAACTTGGACGTTCGACTACTTCACCAGCCGCAATCTTATTTTGGATAACTGGATCTAGTACGTGGACTCTCTCCATATAATCCCCTCTTTACTTTAGTTCGTCTTGAAGTTCACTCAGTAATGTCAACGCTTCTATCGGTGACATATGATTTACGTTTAATGCTTTGATTTTTTCTTCTACAACACTAAACGTTTCTGTGTCTTCTTCTAACGATAATTCAAGTTGTGTGACGTCTTCTTTCTTATCGTAGTTCGCTTCTTCTAAACGTTTTAAAACTTTTCTCGCTTCAATCGTCACTTCTCTTGGAAGGTCTGCGAGTTCTGCTACTTGTATACCGTAACTCTTTTCAACTGCACCTTTTTCCACCTTATGTTGGAACTCAAGTTTACCGTTCTTTTCTGACGCTTTAACGTGCACGTTCATTAAGTGATGCAGTGACGCGTCTAAATTCGTCAGTTCATGGTAGTGCGTTGAAAATAGTGTTTTCGCGCCGATATGATTATGAATATACTTTAACATCGCTTCAGCGAGTGCCATGCCGTCGTACGTACTCGTACCTCTTCCAAGTTCATCAAATATAATTAAACTATTTTTTGTCGCGTGTTTTAACGCATCATTCGCTTCCATCATTTCTATCATAAATGTTGATTTACCACTCGATAGATCGTCACTCGCACCAATTCTCGTAAATATTGCGTCAAATACAGGTATCTTACATGACGATGCTGGTACGTTCATACCGATTTGCGCCATAATTGTAATCATCGCAACTTGACGCATATACGTACTTTTACCACTCATATTCGGTCCAGTAATTAAATAAATAAACGTATCGTTATCCATAACGACGTCATTTGGTACGTACGTTCTTTCTCCGAGCATCTTTTCAACGATTGGGTGTCTCCCATCGATAATTTCTAATTCCCCATCCGTAAACGTTGGTCGAACGAGTTGGTGCGTATTAGAAACGTCTGCAAAACTAATTAAGCAGTCAAGTATAGACAGTTGTTCACTCGTACGTTGAAGTCTTGCAGTGTGTAATTTGACGCTGTCACGTAACTCGACGAACATTTCATACTCTAAGATGACACTTTCATCTTCTGCTTTTAGTATTTTATCTTCCATTTCTTTTAACTCTGGCGTAATATAGCGCTCAGAATTTGTTAACGTTTGTCTACGGTCATAACCAAAGTTTTCAGCGTTAAATGTCGCTGCTTGTCCTTTTGAGATTTCTAAAAAGTATCCGAACACTTTGTTAAAACCGATTTTCATATTTTTAATGTTCGTTCTTTTCTTTTCAGTTTCTAAATAATTTTCTAACCACTCTCTTGAGTTATGTTGTAAATCTCTTAACTCGTCGAGCTTTTCACTAACACCTGATTCAAAAATATTACCTTCACGAATCGTCTTTGGTGCGTCAGATTTTAATACTTTTAGCATTGAGTAGACGTCACTTAACACGTCAAAGTCTTTAAATAACACATTATCAATTAAACCAATCGATGAAAGTAATCGGTACACGTCAGGTAAGCCTTCTAAAGAATCTCTAAGTTCTACAAATCCTTTTACGTCGATATTTCCAAAACTCATTCGACCTGTCAGTCTTTCGATATCATAGACGTTATTTAACGCAGCTTTTATATCTTCACGCTCGATAAAATTGTCGAGTAACACTTGAACGACGTCTTGACGGTTTTTAATCTCATTAACGTCGATGAGTGGCGATTCTATTAAACGCTTCAGTTTACGTCGCCCCATCGGTGTTTCTGTTTGATTTAAGTACCAATATAACGACCCTTTTTGCTTTTTAGTTTGAAGATTTTCAACGAGCTCTAAGTTACTAATCGTCGACTGAGATAACTTTAAATGTAAGTCGACATTGATCTCTACAATATCTTTTAAATGTGTTAGTTTTTGTTTGTTTTGAGTTTCTATATAAGATAGTAACTGTGTATGAGCATTCTCTTCACTATGTTCTACGACAGTGATTAACGGTGGATCTGTAAACATGTTTTTAAGTACAGTTTCTCCGTCATTTGTCGTCACGATTTCTCTCGCATTTATACGTGATAATTGAGTGTATAACGTATCTATGTCTTTCGTTTTAAATTGATACATATCGCCCGTCGAAATATCTCCGTAAACGACTTCGTACGTATCTTTATTTACATATAGTGATAAAATATAGTTACTTTTATCTTGTTCGATACCAAAATCATCGATTAACGTTCCCGGTGTAATGACGCGAACAACTTCACGTTTCACCATACCTTTTACGAGCTTTGGATCTTCCATCTGCTCACAAATCGCGACTTTATGACCTAAGTTAATGAGTTTTTCAATGTAGCGCGTCGCAGAATGATGCGGTACACCTGCCATCGGTACTTTACTCGTTTTATCTCTCGCAGTTAACGTAATTTCTAACAGCTTAGCCGCTTCAACTGCATCGTCATAAAACAACTCATAAAAATCACCAAGTCTAAAAAATAAAAAGGCATCTTGATAGTTTTCTTTAATCGATAAATATTGTTTCATCATCGGAGTAACGTTCGACATATACACTCATCCTAACCATTAATATGACTTAAATTATACCATGAAAAAAAGAGTGGCTCTAGCCACTCCCTTACTCAACGTCTTTACTTGCTTTATTGTTCATCGCAGCACCAGTTTCACCTTCTAAGTGATCTCCACCTGTACGCTCGATAATTTCATATGTCACTGAACTACTAATAGCGTGTGACACCATTTGTAAAATGTCGTTTACATTTTCTTGCGCATCGATAAATTGCTGAACGATTGGCATATCGTCAAGTTCTTTTTCGAGTGCGTCAATTTTCTCTTGTGCAAGTTCATATGCACGTGTTTTCCCGTAACTTTGGAAGTTTACTGCTTGTTGTTGCAGTGAACGTAAACTTGCCATCTTTTCACGGATTTCTTTATTTTCGTGAATTTTCGCCTCTGCCTTTTCAAAGAATTTTACTTCTTCAGTTTCCGAAATCATTTTACCGACTTCTTTTGCAGCTGCTACAATTTCATCTTTATTTGCCATTATAACTCACCTTTTATTTTTAGTATGTCACTATTATAAAGTATATCATTGAATATTACTATCCGTTCACCATTTTATAATATACACCTTTTTGGTCGAGGAGTTCTTTATGACTTCCGGATTCAATAATTTCACCATGTTCTAATACGATTAAACGGTCGACTGCGCGCACTGTATTTAATCGGTGTGCGATGATTATAGACGTACGACCTTTCATTAAGCTTTCTAATGCTTCTTGAATTTTTAACTCTGTAATCGTGTCGATACTTGAAGTCGCTTCGTCAAGTAATAATATGTTCGGGTTACGTATAAACGCACGTGCGATTGATATAAGTTGACGCTCTCCGACAGATAATGCATGATTTTCTCCGTCGATCACTGTGTCATATCCATATTCAAGTTCCATAATAGAATCATGAGCGTTCGCATTTTTACATGCTTCGATAATTTCTTCATCAGTCGCGTCTAGCTTACCGAATCGAACGTTTTCTTTAATCGATGCGTTAAATATAAACGGATCTTGTATAACGAACGCACTGTTTTCTTTTAAGACGTGTCGCTTATAGTTTTCGATGTTTTCTCCGTCGATTAAAATCTCACCTTTGTCAACTTCGTAAAATCGATTCAATAATTGTACGATCGTCGTTTTACCAGCACCTGTTGAACCGATTAACGCAATCGATTCACCTGGCTTGATGTCAAACGATACATCGTTAATTGTCGGACGCTTTTGATCTTTGTCGTAACTAAATACGACGTTTTTAAACTCGATATGACCGTTTAAATCTCTATCTGTAATCGTACCGTCATCTTTTTCTGTTTCAGTATCGATAATATGGAATACACGTTCTGCCCCTGCGATTGCAGAAAGTACTTGGTTAAACTGGTTCGCTAGATCTGCGAGTGGACGTGTAAATTGTCTCGCATATTCAGCGAATACGACGATAATACCAACTGTTACAGTATCTGTCGTTAGTGCGAGTATCCCACCGATACCTGCAACGATTGTAAAACTTAAGTTGTTTAACATGTTCATAATTTTAGGAATCATACCACTGTAAAGGTTCGCCCAAAATGTGACGTCACGTAAGTTTCTCGTTCTCTTTTCAAATTGATCGATAACATAATCTTCTTGAGAGAATGCTTTAACGATTTCTTGACCAGAAATTACTTCTTCGATATAAGCGTTTAACTCCCCAGTACTTCTTTGACGTATTCTATATAACGGACGCGTACGGTTTGTTATATACTTTACCAGAACAAATAATAACGGAATGATTGTAAGCGTAAGTACTGTAAGTAACGGGCTTAAGTACAGCATAACTGAAATTGTACCGATAAGTGTAATTACAGACGTCGTAAACTGTATGAACGAGGAGTTTAACGTTTGAGAAATCGTCTCGATGTCGTTTGTCATACGACTCATTAACTCCCCTTGTTGACGTTTATTGTAAAAGTCAATCGGTAAATACTGCATATGATTAAATAATCGATATCTCATATTAAATACTGTACGTTGACTCGCACCAACCATAATAAACGACTGTGCTAACGTCGAAATACTATGAAGGACATATACACCGAGTAATACGAGTAATAGAGTTACAAACCCATCAAACTCTTTTGGTACGAGATAATTATCGATCGCTCGACCAACTAAAAACGGACCGATGATACCGAGTAAACTCGTAATGACAACGATAATTATAACGAGTAATACTTTGTAACGTTCATCTCTCATAAACTTCCAGAGTCGCTTTAACGTACCAGACATATTCGATGCACGTTGCTGATTTTTGTTTCCTTTATTGCCAATATCTTCTTTCTTTAATATTGGTTTTAAACCGAAAGGTTCTCTTATAAATTTAATCATCAAACGACCCTCCCGTCTTTTGGCTTTCTACAATCGATTGATATAACTCAGATTCTTTCAGGAGTGAATCGTGTGTACCAATTGCTGATACTTTTCCTTTTTCAAGAAGAAGTATTTTATCCGCAGTTTGTGCCGTTGAAATTTTTTGCGTAATAATAATTCTCGTGACGTTTAAATCACTCATCTTTTCCCATAAACTACTTTCAGTCGTTCTATCTAACGCACTCGTTGAGTCATCTAATATAAGGACAGAGGGACGCTTTAAAAGTGCACGTGCAATAGATAGACGTTGTTTTTGTCCACCAGATAACTGCACGCCGCGTTGACCGACTTGTGTGCTATATTGATGATCAAAACGAATAATGTTGTCGTGAACTTGTGCTTTTTTCGTCGCATCATAGACGTCAGCTTCTGTCGCAAATTCGTCTCCCCACAACATGTTTTCAAAAATTGTACCGGTAAATAACACTGCTGACTGCGGAACGTATCCAATGAGTTCTCGTAATTCATTGACGTTCCAATCTTTCACATTTTTACCGTCGACATACACTTCTCCGTGCTGTGGATCATATAGTCTTGGTATAAGATTCACGAGTGAACTTTTACCAGAACCAGTCGCCCCCATAATGACGAGTGTTTCATTTTTATCAACTTTAAACGAGATGTCTTCTAATATATTTGAAACGCTGTTCACGTATTTAAATGTTACATTTTTAAACTCTACAGATGCACCTTCATTGTTATCGATTTTCTTAGCAGTTTCTGCTTCAGTAATATCTGCATGTAACACTTCACTAATACGGTCTGCTGAAGCTTTCGCACGCGTCGCAGAAATAATTAAGAAACTAAACATAGAAAATCCGCCTTGCATTCTTAGCGCGTAGTTAATAACAGCGACGACTTCACCGACTTGTACTGAACTCGTCTGTAATAAGTCAGACGATACGTAAAGTACGAGCAGTAAACTTCCGTTCATAATGAGTAAAAGAACCGGTAAGATCGACTCCATTAATCGAAGTCCAAAAATCATATCATCGCGTAGTTTACCTGCAATGCCACTAAAACGATTCGATTCATATTCTGCACGGTTATTTACTTTTATTAAAAGCATCCCGCTTAAATTCTCTTGGAAGAAGCGGTTAATCTTATCGAGACGTCTTTGAATACGACTGAAAATAGTCGCTCCCATTTTCGCTACGATATATAAAAAGACGAGTAAAATCGGTGTCAATAGTGTTAAGTAAAAGCCGAGTTTTACGTTCACGACAAATGACATCACTAACGACCCGATAACGAGAAGCGGTGCACGTAGTAATATACGCATTCCCATAAATAGTAACATCTCAGAAATTAAAACATCTTGAGTGAGTCTCGTAATTAGCGTCGAACCGTTGAATTTTGATAACGTCTCTAACGAAAAACGTTGGACACGTCTAAAAATCGCATTTCGTAAGTCATTACCAAATGCATTCGTTGCAAAGCTCGATAAATATGTGTTAAAAATACCGGCAATAGTTGAAATAATCGATGCAAATAACATCAGACCTAAATAAAACCAAACGGTATTTAAATTATTTTCTGCAATCCCGTCATCGATTACCCCCTGGATAAATAACGGCTGAATTAACTCCACCGCAAGCTCTACAAACATAAGTAAAAGCCCGAGGCTGATCAGCCATTTATACTTTAGCGCATAACTAAAGACTGTTCGCATAGTGACACCTCTTATTTCGGTTTTCGAATTACTTTAAACCTATTTTAGCACAATTACACTGAACTTACTGTTGAAGTAGATTAAATTTTCAAAATCATTCTTTCGTCCGAATCAAAAACGATGATTATAGAATTTTTAACGTGATTCCTATATATTAAAAGTAACTTTTTAAACAAAAATCTAAGGAGTTAATGAGATATGGATGTTCAGTCAGAAAAGTTTCAAGTAGAACAGCTGAAACGTAATATTGATAATTTTCTAACGCATATTAGTGATGACACAATGAAAACCGCGCTACAAAACATACAGAAAAGACGTGCGGAGAGTGATATTAAAGTTGTCCCGGTAGATGTTTTAATTGATGATAATCGTAGACTCATCACAAGTTTACGTGAAAATAACATTTTCAACATCGGAGATTTAAGACGATTTGATTCGAAGTCTTTACAAATCGTACTCAAAGGGGCCGAACCTGAAGAAGTCGAACGATTAGTAAAAGATAAAGACGAAATGATCCGCGACATTACGAATCATACGTTCCCCAAAATTGATATTGATAATTTAACTCAAGATGCGCGTACATTATTAAATTATTGGTACTTTAATACGACATACAAAAATGAAGTGGAACAGTTAAAAAATGAAACTGTTACAAATGACGCGGAAAATCTATTAAAAACGATGAAGAAAAAACGTGGTATTTTTATGTCGTGGTTTCAATCTTCAGCTGAAAAAGAAAAGATTAACGCGGCGTTTCATCAATTTGAAAAAGTACAACCAGAGCTCAGTCAACTACATAAAGATGTCGATACGCTCTATAGTGATCTAAATAATGAGTTAAAAATAAAAGAAGCATTTATGAATGACAGTGCGTCATTTTATGCATTTATAGAATCTAGAACAGGCGTCTCGTCGAGTCAACACGCAGGCGATTTACCTTCAGTATTAGTTGAAAAAATAACAAACATGGACCTCGACGTATCACTACTTACAGGTGGAACATTACGTCCGTATCAAGCATTCGGAACGAAGTATGCGTTGTATAACAAACGCACGCTAATCGGTGACGAAATGGGGCTCGGTAAAACAATTCAAGCACTCGGAGTGATTACGCATTTATTTAAGGAAAATAAAACGCGCGCATTTGTCATTTGTCCAAAAAGCGTGATGGCGAACTGGGCGCATGAAATTGAAAAATGGACGAGCATCCCTGTAAAAATATTTCACGGTGCTAAGCGTGACGAAGCGTTTAACGAATGGCTTGAAACACCGAGTATTTTAATTACAAATCCAGAGCATACGAAAAACATAGATTTCGACGCATTAGATTTTATCGACTGCTTAATTATCGATGAAGCGCATTTAATTAAAAATCCAAATACACAGCGTACTAAAAATGCTATGGCGCTTGCTGAAAAAAGTGAATACGTCATGATGATGACAGGTACACCGATTGAAAACAATTTAAACGAGATGAAGCACTTAATCGGCATATTACAACCTCAAATCATTAAAGAAATCGATAATAATCCACGTATGAATGAACCAGAAACATTTAAAACGATCGTATCACCTGCCTATTTAAGACGTAAACGTATCGATGTGTTAAAAGAACTCCCAGATATAGAATTCATCGAGATGTTTTCTGAAATGAGTCAAAAAGAACGTCAGTACTATAACGACGCGGTTCGAGAAGGCTTACCTGGTCTTATGAAGATGAGACGAGCTGCATTTACTGGTAATAACATCAACGATTCTGAAAAACTCGCGAACTTAATAGAAATTTGTACAGAGGCAAAAGAAAACGGTCATAAGATCTTAATCTTCAGCTTCTTTAAAGATAATTTAGAGCTCATCCATCAAACACTCGGTGCGCAAAGTGCGGGGATAATTTCTGGAGACGTTTCAATGAACGAACGTCAACAAATGATCGATACGTTTACACATCGAGAAGCAGGTGCAACGTTAATCGGTCAAATAGACGCAGCTGGAGTTGGGTTAAACATACAAGCTGCGAACATTGTAATTTTATGTGAACCACAATGGAAACCATCGACAGAACTTCAAGCAATCGGTCGAGCGTATCGTATGGGACAAACGAAAAACGTCATCGTGTATAGATTGTTATCGGAAAACAGTATCGACGAAGCAATCACACAAGTTAGAGATGAAAAACTAAAATCATTTAACCTATACGCAAACGACTCAAGCGTTGCTGATATCTTTAAAGCTCAAGAAATAGAAATTAATGAAAAAGATATTCAAAAAGAAGCGTTTGAAATCGAAAGAAAACGATTAGAGGAGAGCCATGGTGCATAGACGGAGTTGGAGTTTATCTTAATTTTACGCAAAATCGATTTGCGTAAACGAGCGCTCAGTTTCGTTGACAATTAGAGCTTTTGTGTCAAATTAAAGAGCATCCCTTTTACAGAAAAGCGATTTATGTTAAACAATAAATAATAATTTTATAATAACCCGATTTGCGTAAACGCATGTTTAAATTCGTTAACGCAAAATATCCAAAACCTCTCACCCAAAACAAAAAGAAACACGCAAACTAAGATTTCTCTTAATTTGCGTGTTTTATTATGCGAAATGATTCATCAGTTCGTTAAACTGATCGTCTTTTAACTTTAAATCATGATTAACGACTGCTTCATCTAAATAGCCGTCGATATGTGATGCATATGATTTAGAGTGATTGTCTTGATATAAAATTCCTTTTAATAACCCTTCGTGCTCGTTAATGTAGTTCATTACTTTGTTGCGATCTTCTCTATCGTAGTCTTCGATATCTTCGATATCAGTCACACGTTCTTTAAACCATTCATATGTGTTCACTTTGTTGTATGTGACACACGGACTATAAACGTTTACGAATGCGAAGCCGTCGTGTTTAATTGCCGCTTCAATTATTGCAGTTAATCCTTTAATATCAGACGAGACACTTTGAGCGACAAATGTCGCACCGCTTGCCATCGCAGTTGATATTGGAACGATTGGACTTTCAATTGAACCGTTTGGTGTCGTGTTCGTAACAAATCCTTTCGCACTTGACGGTGATGTTTGACCTTTTGTTAAGCCGTACACTTGGTTATCCATGACGATATACGTCATATCAATGTTACGTTTGATCGCGTGAACAGTATGTCCAACACCGATCGCAAATCCGTCACCATCTCCACCTGTTGCGATAACTTCTAAATCTTTATTGGCCATTTTAATACCTTGGGCGATTGGTAGACTTCTACCGTGTGTTGCGTGGAAACCATATGAACGAATATATCCGGATACACGTCCACTACAACCGATCCCACTGACTAATGCTAAGTCTTCTGGCTCTAATCCAACGTTTGCAGAGGCACGTTGAATCGCAGATTGAATACTGAAGTGACCGCATCCAGGACACCAGTTTGGCTTTATATCGTTTCTAAAATCTTTAAATTTTGCCATGACTATTCATCCTTTAATTACAATAATTCGTTCAAATGACGTTCGATTTCTACCGGTTTTAACGGCGTACCGTCATATTTATTAAACTGAGACATTTTACCATGGTGTGGGTAGTTCATCTTAATGATGTTATATAGTTGTCCCGTATAGTTTTGCTCGACGACGAGTATCTCTTTAGCGCCATCTAAGTATGGCTGTAGTGCTTCAATTGGCACTGGGAACAGTTGACGCATATGAATCGTCGTTATATTTTTATCGATACGTTCGACCGCTTCATCGACTGGGCCGTTACCACTTAAGAAACTAATGACGAGTAACTCAGAGTCTACGTCACCATTTACTTTAAACGGTGCATCGATCGTTAGTCCCTCAAGTTTACGCATACGTTTGTCCATTTGTGTTTTACGGTTCACTGCACTTTCGTTAGGCGTACCGTTCGGGTTATGTTCAACACCCGTGACGTGGTGAATACCGCCTTTCACTCCAGGAATCGGTCGTGCGGAAATACCACTTTCTGTCACTTTAAAGCGTTCAAAGTAACTTTCGTCTCCGTCGATGTCTTCAGTAATCATTTGTCCTCTATTAATGACGACTTTTGAAGGGTCAAACGGATTTGATGACTGCTTACCGAGTGACATTTGTAAATCTGATAAAAGAATGACAGGCACTTGATATTCATCTGCTAAGTTAAACGCTTCAGTTGTCAGATAAAATGCATCTTCTACGTCTGTTGGTGCGAGGATGATTTTTGGAATTTCACCGTGCGTACCATAAATCATCTGCATTAAATCCGATTGCTCTTGCTTTGTAGGAAGGCCTGTTGACGGACCTCCACGCATCGTATCGACGATTACGAGTGGCGTTTCAGTCATACCTGATAGTCCAATAGACTCCATCATAAGTGACAGTCCAGGACCTGAACTAGATGTAAAACTTCTTGCACCTGCATAGTTCGAACCGATTGCCATCGTAACCGCTGAAATTTCATCTTCAGTTTGGATGACTGTACCATCGACCTTTGGTAAATGTTCGATCATATACTCCATAATGTCACTCGCTGGAGTAATTGGGTATGCTGCCATAAAACGTACACCTGCGTTTAATGCACCAAAACCTATCGCATCGTTACCAATGAGATATAAAGAATCACGAGTTTCAACTTTTTCTAATTCAAAGTCTCCGTCGATTTGGTCGAGTCGTTCTTCGATATAATTAAACCCGTCTTTTAATGCATTTATATTATTATCGACAATTTCTTGCCCTTTACGTGCAAACATCGTATAAATCATATCTGTAAACTTCTCAATATCAAGATGCATAAGACTTGCACTTGCACCGACAGCAACCATGTTTTTCATTAACTTACTGCCGTGTTCATTTGCGATTTCAGTAAATGGAACTGCGATGAGCTGAACGTTTAAATCCTCTTTTACTTCTGGTTTAAACTTTTCGTCAGCTAATATTACACCGCCATCTATTAACTCGCTTGCGTTAATATCGATCGTCTCTTGATCGAACGCAACTAATATATTTGTGTGGTCGCTAATTGATCGTACTTCTTTTGTTGAAATACGAATGTTGTTGTTCGTATGACCACCTTTAATTCTTGATGAAAAGTGACGGTAACTATATAAGTAGTACCCCATACGGTTTAACGTCGTTGAGAAAATTTCACCTGTCGACTCAATTCCCTCACCTTGTTGTCCACCGACTTTCCATGATAATTGACTGATCATTTTCGTGCCTCCTCTAACAATTAAATCATATCAAATTTAACTGTTGAATTCAGTGTACATACTGTCATTCACTTAAAATTCATACTTATGTCCGATTACTCTCGTATTAAAATCGGTTCAATTGTCTGTTTGACTGTATCAATCACTACTGCAGATAAAATACCATCACCTTTATCAGGTACGACATGTCGTTTTGGTAATTGGTCTAAAAATCTAGAAATGACCGCTTCTTTATCGATACCGAGTATGCCATCTTTATACCCTGTCATACCGACATCTGTTATGTACATCGTCCCGTTGTCTAAAACGACTGCGTCGTTCGTTTGAACGTGCGTATGCGTCCCGACGACAGCATTCACTCTACCGTCTAAATAATATCCCATTGCAATCGCTTCAGATGTCGTTTCACAGTGAAAATCCACAAATATTTGATCAGCGGATTCTCTTTTTAACAATGCATCGATTTCTGTAAACGGGTTATCAATCGACTCCATAAAACTACGCCCTTGTAGATTCACAATCATTAACGTTTCATTGTTAATATTTACTTTTTTAAATCCTTCGCCTGGAACGATTGACGGATAATTAAGTGGACGGATAATTTTTTTATCTGCTTCAAAGAGTTCAAATACTTCATCTTTATGAAATGCATGGTTTCCGAGTGTGATAAAGTCCACACCGTATCCCATGAGCTCTTTATAAATCGCTTTTGTCATCCCTTTGCCGTGTGCAGCATTTTCTCCGTTTGCGATTGTATATTGTATGTTATATTCTCGTTTTAACTCTGGTAAATTTTCCTTTACCATTCGACGCCCAATTTTACCGACAATATCTCCAATAAATAAAATTCTCAATCTTTTATTCCTTTCATAAAAAAAGATTGGAAACAATGTTCCAATCTTTATTTGGCATATTCTACAGCCCTCATCTCACGGACAACTGTCACTTTAATATGTCCTGGATACTGCAGTTCATCTTCGATTTGTGATTTAATATCTCGAGCGAGTCGATATGCTTGTACATCATCGACGTCTTCTGGACGAACCATAATTCGAATTTCTCGTCCCGCTTGAATGGCAAACGACTTCTTTACGCCGTCGTAGCCTTCTGCAATTTTCTCTAAGTTTTCAAGTCGTTTTACGTAATTTTCTAACGTTTCACGACGTGCACCTGGACGTGCTGCACTTAATGCGTCAGCTGCTGCAACGATTATAGAAATGATACTCGTTGCTTCAACGTCACCATGATGTGAAGCGATTGCGTTAATCACTGTCTCGTTTTCTTTGTAGCGTTTTGCTAAGTCTACTCCGATTTCTACGTGTGAACCTTCGACTTCATGGTCGATCGATTTACCGATATCGTGGAGTAATCCTGCACGTCTCGCGAGACTCACGTCTTCGCCAAGTTCAGCAGCGAGCATACCTGCTAAAAATCCAACTTCTACTGAGTGCTTTAATACGTTTTGACCGTAACTTAAACGGAATTTCATCTTACCAAGATGTTTAATGAGTTCAGGATGTAAATTATGAATATCCAATTCGAATGCTGCTTGTTCACCAGCATCGCGAATGATACTCTCCATATTACGTCTCGCTTTATCGACCATTTCTTCAATGCGTCCTGGGTGAATACGTCCATCTAAGACGAGTTCGTCTAACGCATTTTTAGCGATCGTTCTACGTATTGGATCGAATCCTGAAAGGATAACCGCTTCTGGTGTATCGTCGATAATTAAATCGACTCCTGTTAACGTTTCAATCGTACGAATGTTACGACCTTCACGTCCGATAATACGACCTTTCATTTCGTCGTTTGGTAAGTTGACAACAGATACCGTCGATTCACTCGTGTACTCTGCTGCGTATCGTTGAATCGTCGTCGCAAGCAATTCTTTTGCTTTTCGGTCCGCTTCATATTCCGCTTGTTCTTGACGCTCTTTTAGCATTACAGCCATATCGTGTGACAGTTCTTTTTCGAGCGCTCTAAAGATTTCATCTTTAGCTTCAGCACTTGTTAATCCGGAGATGCGAGTTAATTCATCATTTTGTTGACTGATGATTTCATTAATCTTTTGTTCCTTGGCATCCACCGATTGCTGTTTGTCTTCAATTTTCGCTTCTTTTAAATCTAATATCTCATCTTTCTTATCTAGAGTTTCACTTTTTCTATCTAAGTTTTCCTCTCGAGAAAGTAGTCGAGATTCAAAAGCTTGTAGTTTTTGTCGTGCATCGTTTTGCTCACGATCAAACTCTTCTTTTAACTTTTGATTGTATTCTTTTGCTTCAAGCAATTTCTCCTTTTTTAAATTCATCGCAGTTTTATTTGCTTCTTCGATGATATGTTCAGCTGAAGATCTTGCTTGTTGCTGCTTATTCGTCATAATTCTATTGACGATTAAATATCCGATAACAACACCGAGAATAATACCAAGTAAGATTAAGAAAATGTCTTTCATGTCCACAAAAAACACCTCCCTAATACATGCTATTCACGTGTTGGTTAAAAATGTGTATTTTAAATATAATAATTTATCATACAGATTTCATTTTATATATTTTACATAAAAAAATCAAGCATGAGAGTGACTCATGCTTGATAATATTACTCATCAAATAGGCTGTTTTCTACTTCTTCACTTTCTTCAGTGACTTCACCTTCAAAGCCTAATTCGTTTCGTAATTTATCATTAATTTCTTCTAGTACTTCAGGGTTATTCGTTAAGTACTCTTTTGCGTTTTCTTTACCTTGACCGAGTCTTTCCCCGTTATAAGAGTACCACGCACCGCTTTTATCGACGATGTCGTATTCGACTCCGAGATCGAGAAGTTCACCTGTTCTAGAAATACCTTGTCCGTACATAATATCTACTTCTGCTACTCTAAATGGTGGTGCAACTTTGTTTTTAACAACTTTAATTTTCGTACGGTTTCCGACGATATCTTGTCCGAGTTTTAACTGTTCTGCACGGCGCACTTCTAAACGAACTGAACTGTAGAACTTCAGCGCACGTCCACCAGGTGTCGTTTCCGGGTTACCGAACATAACTCCAACTTTTTCACGAATTTGGTTGATGAAAATCGCTGTCGTATTACTTTTAGAAATTGCAGCAGATAGTTTACGTAATGCTTGTGACATCATTCTCGCTTGTAAACCGACGTGAGTATCTCCCATCTCACCTTCGATTTCTGCTTTTGGTGTTAATGCTGCAACTGAGTCAATAACGACGATATCCACTGCACCACTTCGTACGAATGCTTCGGCGATTTCTAATCCTTGCTCCCCGTGGTCTGGCTGAGACAGGTATAAATTCTCGATATCGACACCTAAGTTTTTAGCATACACTGGGTCCAGTGCGTGCTCAGCATCGATAAATGCAGCGATTCCACCTTGACGCTGCACTTCAGCAATCGCATGTAATGCGACTGTCGTTTTCCCTGAAGATTCTGGTCCGTAGATTTCGATAATTCTACCTTGTGGATATCCACCGACACCGAGTGCACGGTCTAATGTGATCGAACCTGATGACGTCGTTTTTACTTTACGTCCAGGATCGTCACCGAGTTTCATAACGGCACCTTTACCGAACATCTTATCCATATTCTTTTGAACAGTTTCTAGAGCTTTTTGTCTTTCATCCATCTATTACATTCCTCCGAACTATCTTTTAAATCATTTTTCGATATTTAAAGTATACCATAACAAAAAATAAAAGACGAATATATGTTCGTCTTTTATGTGCTAAATTTCAAATATTAAATTCAGTATTTTAAATATCGCTTACTTTTTAAAGCAGATAATTAAAAGTTACGCTTTTTGATTTAAAAACACGTCTCGTCCTTTGTAGAAATACTCAATCATCGATAAAATCGTGAAGAACACTGCGATATATAGAGATATCATACCGATAGATACCCCGATATAATTGACAAATAAATCTCCAAATAGAAGTAAGACGAGAGCAACCATTTGGAATACTGTTTTAATTTTTCCTAAATTACCAGCGGCACTGACAAACCCTTGTTCGATTTGAAGTAAACGTAATCCTGTAACTGCAAATTCTCTTGCGATAATTACGATAGCGATCCAACTTGAAATTACTGACCACTCGACTAATACAATGAGACCTGAAGCGACGAGTAGTTTATCTGCAAGTGGGTCTAGAAATTTACCCATATTTGTAATTAAATTTAACTTTCGTGCTAAATAGCCGTCTAACGCATCTGTCAGTGACGCGACGACGAAAATAATCGCTGCGATAAGTTGCTCAATTAAAATCTCGTTTCCTCCAAGTATCGCTACTGTACCGAAGTTAAAATCGTTAATTGCAAATATAATAAAGACCGGTATTAGTATGATTCTTATCACTGTAATCCAGTTAGGTAAATTCATAGTTTACTCCCTCTCAATCGTAAAATGATAAAACAACGTGCCGTCATTTTGTACTTCATCGTCTTCTAATTCAACATCATTCACAAAAATACTGAGTTTGTCGTTGTCTTCAACTGCAATAAATAACTCTGATGCATCTGACTGAATTAAATATGTCTCATCATTAATTGTTTCGTTAACATACGTATTATTGTTATCGTCTGTCATGTTGACAGTACTCCCGTCACCTTTAAACGTGACGTTAATGTCATTTGACGTATTTATCGTATAAAATGCTGTATTGTCTTCAACGCGCTCTAGCGTTACGTTAAACGTGTCGCTTTCTTCTTTAGGTGAGACTTCGACCTCATCATATACAGGAGACTTTCTAAAGTAATCTCCTTGTCCACCGACTTGTAAAAGAACAAGCCAAAGAACAAACAACACTCCGATCACAATTAAAAAAGTATATATCGTCTTTTTTAAATAGAGCATGTCTTTATCGACTTTATTTTCTTTACGTTCTTTATAGACCGCTTCTTTTGTCGGTATTTCGTCACCATAACGTTCAAACAAATCGTCACTATTTAACTGTAAAGCATCCGCATACGTACGAATTAAATACTTCGTATGACTACTATCCGGAAGCGCGTGATAGTCGCCTCTTTCAATCGTTTGAATAATGTCACGACGAATATTCGTACGTGCTTCAATTTCACGTAACGTAATGCCTTTTTGTTCTCTCACATTTCTTAAATATGGTCCTAAACTCATAATTTAACCCTTCTTTATAACGTGTACCATCCACCGTTAATATTTAGCACTTCACCTGTGATCGATTGACTCTCTTTACTGAGTACGAAGTTCACAAGTTTTGCAACTTCAACTGGTTCAATCAGTCTTTGCTGTGGTAACTCTTCGAGTAAAACTTTAATATCCTCTTCACTTAAAAGATTAGTCATCTTACCTTTAACAGCACCTGGTGCGACGGCGTTAATCGTAATATTCGTACCCGCGTACTCGACAGCGAGTGAACGAACGAGTGTGTTTTGTGCACCTTTCATCGACGCATAAACACTTTCACAACTCGCACCAATTTGACCGTACACACTTGAAATGACGACGATGCGTCCGTGTGAACTCTTCTTTAATCTCGGTAATGCTGCCTGTATAAAAACAATTAAGTTCCGCACTTGGATGTTATACTGTTCGTCGATAACATGTAGTGGTGTATCTTCTAGCATATCAAAATACGCACTACCAGGTGTATAAATTAAACAATCGATTGTTTCGATATGTTTAAACGTCGCTTCGACTTCTTCAATAGAAATCGGCTGTGATAAGTCAAAGTAATGATGCAAATTGTCATAAGTTGACGGTGTGTGTCTAGAATAGCTAATGACGTGTTCGTCTTTTAATTCGTTATGTATTGCGGATCCAATGGATCCGCTACTTCCAACTAGTATGACGTTACGCATTTTTCATCATCACGACAGAGGCATAGTCGTCATTTAATACAGTGTTAAATGCATCCTTCACGTCATCGACGGTAATCGAATCGACGATATTTGGAATGTCATAAAGGTTGCCACCGTCTAATAAATATTTTGTATATTGATTTGCAATATATTCTGGTGAATTTAAAGAAGATAAATAGTCACCAATTGTTTCACGTTTTTCGCTTTGTAACATCTCTTCAGTGAAATAATCCGTATTTTTAACTTCATCGATAATCGCCTGAATTCGTTGAATCGTTTCTTCAGGTTTTTCACTATGTGCAATAAATAGCGTGTGTGAGAAGTCAGATTCCCCTTGGAAGCCGTATTGGAAACTATCATCTACAAGATTTTCATCGATTAGATCATAGAAATACTGAGATTTCGCTCCAAATACCATCTCTAACGCAAACATCATTGTGAAATCGAGTTTTAATAACGACGCGTCATCTAAATCGTGATTATATTTATATCCGAGCATCACTCTGTCATCCGACACGTTCATCTTAATTGTTTTTTCTTTGTCGTGAACGTGATTTTCTTCAGTCACTGTATGAAGTGTTAACTCTTTCGGGTCGTGATTACGTTTTGATTGATGTGTTTCGATAAAACTAAATAACTCACTATCATCTAAATCACCGACGACGATTAACACCATATTGTTCGGTGCGTAAAATGTCTCATGACACAAATATAAATCTTCTTTTGTAATTTGTTGAATCGATTCGAGCGTTCCAGCGATATCAATACGAACCGGATGTGTGTTATATAGTGACTCCATCATCGTAGAGAATAATTTATACCCCGGATTATCTTGATACATTTTGATTTCTTCGTTAATAATACCGACTTCTTTTTCAACAGATTGATCGGTGAAATAAGGCTCTTCGACCATATCCATAAGGAGTTTTAAGTTGTCATAAAAGTTGTCTGTACAACTAAATAAATAACTCGTACGGTCAAAAGATGTAAATGCATTCGCACTTGCACCGTGTTCACTAAATTTATGGAAGACATCACCATCTTCTTTTTCAAACATTTTATGCTCTAAAAAGTGTGCGATTCCGTCAGGAATTTTGTGCGTCACACCGTCGACTGTAAAATGATTATCTACAGAACCAAAACGCGTCGTATACGTCGCAAACTTTTTGTTAAACCCTGGCTTTTTAACGTAAATGACTTCTAATCCGTTTGGGAGTGTTTTACTAATGACTGTTTCTTCAAGTGCTTCATAATATTTAACTGTCATCACTTTCTCCTCCTGTTAGCGTATATACCGTATCGAGATGAATCGAGTGCGCTGCTTCAATAATATCTTCACGCGTAATGCTTTCAACTTTTTCTTTAAATTCATCATCTGTCAATCCTGTTAAGTTTTCGCTATATACAATTGATATCATACCTTTTGCTCGATCTTTACTGTTTTCTCTATCTGATAATAACTTTTTCTTCGTCTCTTCTAAAAACTCAGTAGTAAAGTCACCATTTTGGAATTTTTCAAGTTCGATAATGATGTGCTGTTCCGTTTCTTTCACACGTGAGTGGTCAACTCCAGCTAAAGCAAATAAATATCCATTTTTAACATCGACGTTTGAACTAATTTGATACGCTAACGAACGTGCTTCACGTAAATGCTTAAATAGATAGCTCGACGCGCCACCACCAAACATACGGTTAAAAATACGCACTGACATTTCGTTAGTTTTTTCTTTATCGATTCTAAAACCTAAAATTGCTTTAGACTGTTCTACGTCGTCATGCATTACTTTGTAGTTGACAATTTTTTTAAGATCTACTTCATAATTATTGAACGGTAATTCAACATAGTTTTCTCTATCGTAGATTTTTTGTAAAAGATTAATTGAACGATCGTCAATATTTCCACAGAGTAAAATCATCATTTCGTCCGTATCCATCATCGTCTTGTGAACTTTTTTAATGTCATCGATTGTAATTTCATCGATATCTTCAATATTTCCGTAAGACAGTTGTCCTTCTGGTTTATCTCCAAACATCTCTTTTAAAAGACCTGTGTATGCGCGCTGCATACTGTTATCCATCATACTTTTTAGACGGTTTTTATAGAGTCGTTTTTCTTTTTCTAAAAATTTAACCGTTTCTTCATCGTAAGAGAATGGTGTCGTTAACACGTCATTTAATAGTTTAGACATGTGTTCTAATATGTTTAAGTCTTCTTTAATAAAACGTTCGTTTACAAACTCTAACGTAAAGTGGACGAGATGACTCGTCCCAACTTTTGACGTTTGATACGTTAGATGTGCACCGTAATATTCTGATAAATACTGTACGAGTGCCGCTTCACTATTATGCGTCTTTGTACGTTTTACCATCATGCGAGCAAGTAAATTTCTCGCTGTAACAGTGTTTACATCTAACTCATTTCTAAATGTGACGCGTAACGTGAATGTTTTAAATTTATTTGTATCGATCGTTACGATTGGAATGTTATTTAATCGTTCATTTCTAATTTCCAATACTAACTCTCCCTCTCATCCATTTCGTCTTCTGTGACGAGTACGTTTCTCGGCTTTGAACCACTTGCTGGTCCGATTATACCGTTACGCTCTAAATCGTCAACGAGACGCGCTGCACGGTTATAGCCGATTCTAAATTGTCGTTGAAGTAAACTTGCACTTGCGCGCTGCTCTGTGATGACGAACCATTTCGCTTCCCCGTATAATTCGTCTTCAGATTCAACTTCTTCTTTTTTCGGCTCTTTTTGATTTAATATGACCGACTTATCGTAATTTGCTTTCATCTGGCTCGTGACGTAATTGACGACATCATTCACTTCTTCATCTGATAAAAATGCCCCTTGGACACGAACTGGTTTTGATCTACCAGATGGTAAGAAAAGCATATCCCCTTTACCTAGGAGTTTTTCTGCACCCCCGGAGTCTAATATCGTACGAGAGTCAGTCGTTGAGCTGACGGCAAATGCAATACGTGACGGTATGTTTGCTTTAATGATCCCTGTAATAACGTCAACAGATGGACGCTGTGTAGCGATAATTAAATGAATACCTGCAGCACGTGCCATTTGTGCAATACGCGTAATACTTGCTTCAACGTCTTTACTTGCGACCATCATTAAATCAGCAAGCTCATCGATGATGACGACGATATACGGCATTTTAGATACTTTATCTTTATCTTCAGCTGTACGTTCTAAGTAATTGTTATATGCTGAAATGTTCTTAGTATTTGTTGCACTAAATAAGTCATATCGGCGTTCCATCTCGTTTACGACGCGTTGTAAAGCGTCCGCTGCTTTTTGTGGATTCGTCACGACAGGACTTAGTAGGTGTGGAATACCGTTATATACATTTAACTCCACCATTTTTGGGTCAATCATCATTAATTTTACTTCGTGCGGTTTTGCGTTTAGTAAAATCGAAATGATAATACCGTTAATACATACGGATTTACCGCTTCCTGTAGACCCAGCAACGAGTAAGTGTGGCATCTTGTTTAACTCTGCCATAATCGGTGCACCAGAAATGTCTTTACCAAGCGCAACTTCTAGCGGGTTTGTACTCGTCTTACGCTTCATAACTTCACGTAATGTAACCATTGAAACGACCGAGTTCGGCACTTCAATACCGACAGCTGATTTACCAGGAATCGGTGCTTCGATACGAATATCTTTTGCTGCAAGCGACAGTGCAATATCATTTTGTAAATTAATAATACGGCTGACCTTTACGCCGATATCCGGCTGCACTTCAAACTGTGTCACGGCTGGACCGATTCTAATTTTTGACACTTTCGCTTTTACACCAAAGTTATGAAGTGTTTCTTCTAAAACTTTACCTTGTTTTAACACGACGTCATTTGACATCTTTTCTGACACTTCAGCATCTTTTAGTAATGTAATCGGTGGTACTTTATACTCGAGAAGCTCTTTAATTTCTTCTTCGTCTAGTTCGTCGAGTGGAGTATTCTCCTCGACGTCTTCAATCGAGTCATCGAGTTCCTCTTCTTCGTACTCTAAATCAACAGTCTCATCTTTTGTTTCTACGAGGTCACTCTCGATATCATCACTACCGACAATTTCAGGTTCATATACTGCTTCTTCGACTTCTTCTTCGATATCATCATGACTTGAAGACTCGATAATTGGATCTTCAACTTTCGTTTTCTTTGCTTTTTTCTTCTCTATTTTTTCTGGTTTATTCGCACGTTTTTCTTTATTTTTCTCGATGATTTCAGACGTTTTACTATTGATACTTTTACTAGTCACTGATAACAATTGTCCGACGCGAGAAAAATCTTTACGCAGTTGTTCTTCGACGCTTTTATTTCGAATCATAATAATCGAAAAGTAAATAAACACAGCAGCAAGTAAAACTGTACCGATAAAGCTGAGCGTGTTATTCATCGCTGTAAATAGTACTTGACCAATAATTCCGCCACCGGTGAAGTTTTTAAATCCTGTCGTAGCGATCGTATTTTTTATTTCATCAAAACTATAAAAATTATTAATGAGTGGTTTGTTCGTTAAATAAAGCACACTATGGAATAAAAAAATCAGTCCAAATTGTAGCAATATATAACCGAACATGCGCTTTGTGAATGGGAAGTTACGGTTCATGGCGACGTAAATACTCGTTAATGTAATGATTAAGTACGTAAAATATTTACTCGTTCCAAACAGGTACGTAAATATTGAATCGATATATTCACCAAAACTACCGAGTTGAAACAAAGATATAAAGACAAGTAATAATGTGATAAAACTCGTTAACGCATAATAGGTTTGGCGCTCATCTTTCTTTTTACGACGCGTTGCTTTCTTTTTCGCCATCACAAACTCCTTCCTAAAAAATTTGGAGATACTATAATATAATATCTCCAAAATTCTTTCTTATATTTCAGATATGATTGGTATAATCATCGGACGACGTTTCGTACTTTCGTATAAGAACTTAAGTAACGCTTCTCTAACGTCTTGTTTTAAGTCGTTCCAGTCTAAGTTTCCTGATTGAATAGAATCTTCAACGACTTCTTTTACAATTGCTTCAGCAGTGGCTAATAGCTCTTCACTTTCTTTGACGTAGACAAAGCCACGACTTTGAATTTCAGGACCGGCTTTAATTTTTCGCTCGTTACGATCGATCGTAACAACCGCAATGAATATACCGTCTTCACTTAATATACGGCGGTCTCTTAAGACGATGTTACCAACGTCCCCGACACCTCTACCGTCAATTAAGACGTTACCTGCATGTACTTTTTCTTGATAGTACATCTCTTCTCCGTCGTAGCTGACGACGTCACCTTTTTCAAGTAAGAAGATATTTTCTGGATCGATACCTGCTTCAGCAGCAAGTTTTGCGTGAGCAATCTGGTTTTTATATTCGCCCTGAACAGGAACAAAATATTTCGGTTTAAATATATTAAACATCATTTTTAACTCTTCACTTAAACCGTGACTCGATGCGTGAATTCCACTTGTCGGTAAGTAAATTTTAGCACCTGCTTTAGTTAAGTCGTTTAGCGTTGAATATAAAATGACTTCCATGTTTGACGATGGCGTCGTTAAAATATACACTTCATCGTTTTCTTTAATGTTTGTCACTTCATGCGTTCCTTTTGACATCTCTGTCAGTGCATCGAATGGTTCCCCTTGTTTACCAGTTGCGATAATGACAATTTCATTATCTGGGAAGTTTTTAATTTGATGTGACGGAACGAGTAACCCTTCAGGAATATCGAAATATCCGAGCTTTCTTGCGACTTTAAACGATGCTTCTAACGTCTTACCTAAAAATGTCACTTTTCGGTTTGCTTTATGTGCGTTTGTTAACACTTGTTGAATACGTACGAAGTTCGATGCATAAAGTGACACGATAATGCGCCCTTTAGATTTTAAGAAATCTGATAATAACTGCTCTTCGATAATATTTTCAGGTGTATTATATCCGCGCTTTTCTGCTTCTGTAGAATCACTAATTAATACGAGACAATCATCTTCACGTGCTAAGTCGTACATCTTCGCACCGTTAAATCCGTAATCTCCTTCGAGACTTTGATCGAATTTAAACTCACCAGTATAGACGATTGAACCGTACTTCGTTTTAATTGAGCATCCGTAAGAATCAGGAATACTATGGCTCGTTTCGAAAAATTCAAAACTTGCATTTTTAAAGTTCATTTTTGATTCACTATTAATCGTATAGAACTTTTGTTTTTTACGAATATTTAATTCTTTAAATGATTCTTTAATTAAAGCAATCGTCAGCTTTGAAGCATAAATCGGTACGTCGATATCTTCTAAAATATACGGTAATGCACCGATTGAATCTGCATGACCATGCGAGATAAATATCGCTTTTAAACGGTCGATATTTTCTTTCACGTACGTAATGTCCGGAATAACGACATCTACACCGTACATTTCGTTTTCCGGAAACATTAACCCCGCGTCTAGCATGAACATTTCATCGTCTACTTCGACGATGTACATGTTTTTAGCAATCTCTCCAACTCCGCCGAGTGGGATGATTTTTACGTTCGCGTTACGCTTTCTTTCTTTTGCCACAATTTATCCCTCCTCGTTATTCTTTTTGTTTTTATCGTTATCTTTCTTTTCAATTAATGCTTTACGAGATGCATTTACGCGTCCTTGCTTATCGATTTCTGTTACTTTAACGAGTGTTTCATCGCCAACTTTTAACACGTCTTCTACGTTTTTAACGTGTGCGTGATCTAAGTTAGAAATGTGAACGAGTGCGTCTTTACCAGGGAATAACTCTACGAACGCACCGAATTTTTCAATACGCTTTACTGTACCCATGTAGATTTCTCCAACTTTTGCTTCACGCGTTAAGTCTTCGATAATTTTACGTGCTTTGTCGATCATTTCTTGGTCGACAGCACCGATAAAGATCGTTCCGTCTTGCTCGATATCTAACGTTACGCCAGTTTCATCGATAATTTCGTTAATTTGTTTACCACCAGGTCCAATGACGTCACGAATTTTATCTGGGTTGATTGTCATCGTTTCAATTTTCGGAGCGTATGGTGATAACTCTGTTCTTGGTGATTCGATTGTCGCTAACATGTTATCTAAAATGTGTAGACGACCGACGCGTGCTTGTTCTAACGCCTCTTCTAAAATATCTTCACGTAATCCGTCGACTTTAATATCCATTTGAATTGCAGTAATCCCTTTAGCAGTACCTGCTACTTTAAAGTCCATATCACCTAATGCGTCTTCCATACCTTGGATGTCTGAAAGGATTGTATAGTTTTCACCATTCATCATCATACCCATCGCAATACCAGCAACTGGTGCTTTAATTGGCACACCTGCGTCCATTAATGCGAGCGTTCCACCACAAATTGACGCTTGCGATGAAGAACCGTTCGACTCTAAAACTTCTGACACGACGCGAATCGTATACGGGAATTCCTCTTGTGAAGGAATGACTTGGCTAAGTGCACGTTCACCTAACGCACCGTGACCAATCTCACGACGCCCTGGAGCGCGAAGTGGTCCAGTTTCACCGACAGAGAAGTGCGGGAAGTTATAGTGATGCATGAAATGCTTCTCTTCTTCTTCTCCGAGTCCGTCGATAATTTGGTGCTCACTTAAACTTCCTAACGTTGCAACAGATAATACTTGTGTTTGTCCACGTGTAAATAAACCAGAGCCGTGTGCTCTAGGTAAAAGCGCAACTTGAGAGTTTAACGGACGAATTTCGTCCGGTTTTCTTCTATCTGGACGGATTTTATCTTCAGTGATTAAACGACGCACTGTATTAAATACCGCATCGTTAAATAAGCGTTTCGCTTCTTTTTCGTTCGCTTCGAAGTTTTCGTCTTCTTCATCGAGTAGAGCGATAATTGCTTCTTTCACTTCAGATAATTTATTATCACGTTCGTGCTTATCAACTGTTAATACACACTCTTCAATATCAAACTGCTCGAGTTGACTATCGACGATCTTTTGAATTTCTTCGTCGTCAACTGGTGATTCAAATGCCATTTTCTCAGGATTCACGTAGTCGACGATTTCTTGTTGGAACTCGACTAACTTTTTAATTTCTTTATGCCCAAAAAGAATTGCTTCGAGCATTTTATCTTCAGGTACTTCTTTTGCACCTGCTTCAACCATGTTGATTGCGTCAAACGTTCCTGCTAAATCAAGTTCTAATACAGAGTTGTTTAACGTCTCAACATCTGGGTTAATGACGAACTCGTCGTCTTTAATACCGATACGTACACCAGCAATCGGTCCGTTAAACGGTACGTCAGAAACAGATAAAGCAATCGATGAACCGAGCATCGCTGTCATTTCAGGTGAGTTGTTTGAATCAACAGAAAGCACTGTCGAAATAATTTGAACGTCGTGTCTAAATCCGTCTGGGAAAAGTGGACGAATTGGACGGTCGATTAAACGACTCGCAAGTGTCGCTGCTTCACTTGGACGTCCTTCACGTTTATTAAATCCACCAGGTATTTTACCGCGTGCGTATAATTTCTCTTCGTACGCCACTGTTAGTGGGAAAAAGTCCATATCTTTAGGTTCTTTAGAAGCAGTCACTGTCGATAAGACAACTGTGTCTCCATATCGTACTAGAACTGCACCGTTTGCTTGTTTGGCTACTTCGCCGTATTCAACGATTAGTGGACGTCCTGCCCACTCCGTTTGAAACGTTTTCTTAGTTTCTATCATATAATTTCTCTCCTCTACATACTTCTCTTTATGATACCATTTTTAACGACTAATTTATATAAAAAAAAGCATACCAAATGGTATGCTCTCTCTATTAACGACGTAAACCTAATTTTTTAATTAACTCACGGTAACGTGTAACGTCTTTTTCACGTAAGTAGTTTAATAAGTGCTTACGGCGACCAACCATTTTTAAAAGTCCGCGACGTGAATGGTGGTCTTTTTTGTGTACTTTTAAGTGTGCGTTTAATGTGTTAATTTCTTCAGTTAACACTGCAATTTGAACTTCTGGAGATCCAGTGTCCGTTTCGTGTACACGGTATTCTTCGATTAATTGTTGTTTTCTTTCTTTTGACATTGACATAGTCATGTCCTCCCTTATATATATATTCGCTAATATCTGAGTCAAAAGTTAGGGTGTCTAATGACCAAGATATCGCACTTAAATTATTATACGCGCTTTACTCGAATTTTTCAAGTAACTGTATGGCGTTTTCTTTATCGATTGTCATCGCTTCAATTAAATCATCTAAACCGTCAAATTTCTTTTCTCCACGTAAATAGTTATGAAGATACACTGACACTTCTTCACCGTATATCGTACGGTCAAAATCAATTAAATGGACTTCAATCGTCACTTTATAATCTTCGTGGAACGTCGGTTTTTTACCAATCGATGCGACACCTCTATAAATCGTATCATCTGCACCAATCGTCATCGTAACAACGTACACCCCGAGTGACGGTAGTAAAAACGGTCCGCTCGGTTCGATGTTTGCTGTTCTAAACCCGATCGTTCTCCCGCGTTTTTCACCTTGAACGACGACACCGTTAATTTGATATGGTCGACCGAGTATTTTATTTGCTTCTTCTAGCTTGTCACTTAAAAGAAGTTCTCGGATTTTTGTCGTCGAAATTTTTTCTTCGTTCTCGTTTATCGGAAGTACTTTAGTCGTGTTAAATTCGTCATACGTCTTTAACGTCGTAATCGATCCTTTACCGTACTGTCCATATGAAAAATCAAACCCTGCGATTACTTCTTTCACGTTGTTAGAGATTAAATACTCTTTCACAAACGTATCTGGAGATAACGCTGCAAAGTCACTTGAGAAGTTTACGACAAATAAGTAGTCGATGCCTTTTTCTTTTAGCATCTCTTCTTTTTCTTTTAACGGCGTAATATACGTCGTCCGTCGCATTTTCGGATTTAAAACGACAGAAGGATGCGGATCAAACGTCATCACTGCTTTTTTTAATCCTTTTTCTTCAGCAATTTCAATCATCGTGTCAATCACTTGTTGATGTCCGAGATGGAGTCCATCAAAAAAACCGAGCGCTAATGCGATTGGTTCGTTTTCTATAGATAAATCATTTGAATAATATAGTCGATATGTTTTCATAAAGCCCTCACAAGTCATTTGACGTAAGAAACATTTTAAACGGTTTAAATTCGTTTTCTTTATGTTTTTTATACAAACCGATTGGTCGGTTGTTTTTAACAAATAAAACAGTCTCTACGTCTTCATTATTCGTTAGTTTCATCATATCATTTTGACTCATCTTTTGCCCATTTGAAATTTTAAACAATGGTCCACGGTCTTTCAGTTCGTCGAACAGTTCTACAGTATATTCATCGCTTAAAACTTCTAAAATCGGAATTATCGACGCTTCACTAATTGTATCTAATTCGACCGCATCATCTTCAGTAAACCCACACGATTCTGTTCTTCTTAAATATGACATATGTGCTTCAACACCGAGTTTACGACCGATGTCTACAGCGAGCGTACGAATGTATGTACCTTTTGAGCATGTTACGTCAATTTGAAAATCTATCGTATCTTTAAACGTAATATCTCCAGTACGTTCTAAACGATAAATCGTAACGACGCGGCTCGGTCTTTCTACCTTTTCGTTATTTCGTGCGTATTCATATAACTTTTTACCGTTTACTTTCACCGAGCTATACATCGGTACTGTTTGGTTATAATCTCTTTCAAAGTTTTCAATAACGTCGTCAATCATTTCTTTAGTAATATGTGATACGTCACTCGTTTTTACTTTTTCACCTGCAGAATCTTCAGTTGTCGTTGAAAATCCGAGCGTTACTACTGCTGTATAACTTTTTTGTCTTTCTTGTAACACTTCAGTCAGTTGCGTTGCATCTCCAACGACAACCGGTAACACACCAGTCACATCCGGATCTAACGTTCCTGTATGACCGACCTTTTTCATATGTAATTTACGTCTGACTTTCATGACGACGTCATGACTTGTCATACCTTTTGGTTTATCCACACAGATGACTCCACTATACATTGTGACACCTCTTACTTTTTTCGATTAAAGATTTTTTCATATAAAAAGACAAAGAGTCCAGCAATAACAACGATAAATACGAGTGATAAAAATGCTGAACCAAATGTTTTAGTCGGTAGTAAATTGAAAAATAATGCATCGATTCCGATTACTAATAATCCGAGAAATACTAAGTACATTAAAAACCAAAAATTGTTTGACATCTCTTTCCTCCATACAATTATTTAATTATAAATATACCACTTATCTATTCATAAAAAAATAATGAGCGACGAATCGTCGCTCATATTATTTGCCTTCGTTTTTAATTTGGTTTAATAAGTCTTCAATTCTGCTACCGTAGTCGACAGATTGATCGTACTTTACGTAAATTTCTGGTGCTTTTCTTAAACGAATATTTTTTGCAACTGCTGAACGAAGTAATCCTCGATATTTATTTAAAATATCTTCAACTTCTCTTTTATTTTCGTTTAAAGTCGTAAAGTATACGTTCGCATATTCAAGCTCTTCAGAAACTTCAACTTCAGTCACTGTAACGAGTTTTAACGATGGTTCTTTATCCATCACTTCGTTATCGATGACTTCAGTCACTACTTTTTTAATTTCTTCTGCAACTCGGTCATTACGCTTAGCCATAATTAAACTCTCCTAACTTCAACCATTTGGAACGCTTCGATTTGGTCGCCCTCTTTAATATCGTTAAAGTTTTTGATCGTAATCCCACATTCGTATCCTGAAGCAACTTCTTTTGCGTCGTCTTTAAATCGTTTCAGTGAATCGAGTTCACCTTCAAAGATGACGACACCTTCACGGATTACACGAACGCCTGCGTCTCTAGTAATCTTACCTTCAGTCACGTAAGAACCAGCGATTGTACCGATTTTAGAAACTTTAATCGTTTGACGTACTTCTGCGTATCCAATGACTTCTTCTTCGTATTCAGGGTCGAGCATACCTTTCATTGCTTGCTCTATTTCTTCTAATGCTTTATAGATTACGCGGTGTAGACGAATGTCTACTTTTTCGTTTTCTGCTGTACGACGTGCGTTTGCATCTGGACGTACGTTAAATCCGATAATAATCGCGTTCGATGCGTTTGCAAGTGTAACGTCTGATTCGTTAATTGCTCCAACACCTGTATGGATAATTCGGATATTTACACCTTCAACGTCAATCTTCATGAGTGACGCTGCAAGAGCTTCTACTGTACCTTGAACGTCCGCTTTAAGAATTAAGTTTAAGTCTTTTAACTCGCCTTCTTTAAGCGTTTCAAATAAGTTATCTAAACTAATCTTATTTGTAGACTCGCGGTCGCGCATAATTTTGTCTTCACGGCGTTTTTCACCGATAGAACGTGCTTTTTTATCATCTTCAAAGACGACGAATCTGTCGCCAGCTTGTGGAATATCGTTTAAACCAGTAATTTCAACTGGTAATGATGGTCCAGCTGTTTGGATTCTTTCACCTAAGTCGTTTGTCATCGCACGTACTTTACCGAACGTATTTCCAACAACTAAAGAATCTCCAACATGTAACGTACCGTGCTGAACGAGTAGCGTCGCTACAGGTCCACGTGATTTGTCGAGCTCTGCTTCGATTACTGTACCAATCGCGTCGCGGTCAGATTTTGTGCTTAACTCTTCGACTTCACTGACTAGTGTAATCATTTCAAGTAAATCATCGATTCCTTCACCAGTTAATGCTGAAAGTGGTACGAAGATCGTATCTCCACCCCAGTCTTCTGGGAATAATCCGTGTTCACCGAGTTCAGTCATGACGCGGTCAGGATTTGCTGTTGGCTTATCGATTTTGTTTACTGCTACGATAATTGGTGTCTCTGCAGCTTTAGCATGGTTTAACGCTTCGATTGTTTGAGGCATTACACCGTCATCTGCTGCGACGACTAGTACTGTTAAGTCTGTCACTTGAGCACCACGTGCACGCATCGTAGTGAACGCTTCGTGTCCTGGTGTATCTAAGAATGTAATATCTTTACCGTTCCAATGAATTTGGTATGCACCGATATGCTGAGTGATTCCACCCGCTTCTCCACTCGTTACGTTTGCGTTACGGATTGAGTCAAGTAGCGTCGTTTTACCGTGGTCAACGTGTCCCATAATCGTAACGATCGCTGGACGCTCTTCTGTTAACTCTTCGTTTTCTAAATCGAAGTAAATATCGAGGTCCGTGTCGTCGATAACTTCTTCTTTTTCAGCTGTATAGCCGTAGTTATCTGCGACGATTTCAACCGCTTCGTCATCTAAACTTTGGTTGATGTTTGTCATAATTCCGAGCATAAATAAGTCTTTAACGACTTTTGATGCGTCGACATTAATTTTTGAAGCAAGCTCACCGACTGTAATTCCTTCTTCATACGTAAACGTCTTTTCACCTTGAACCTCAGCTTTAGCTTCTTTTACAGGCTTTTCTTGTTGTTTTGGTTGTTGCTTTTGCTGCTTATTCTTTTTGTCATTCTTTTTGTTTACGTTCTTTTTATTGTCTTGCTTTTTATTGTTATGTTTATGTTTTTTATCTTTGTTTTGTTTTGGTTTGTCATTTTTCTTTTCTTTTTTAACAAACTTTTGGTCTAATAGTTTAACGTCATCATCGTTTAACGTCTGCATATGAGAGCTAAAGTCTTTTCCACTCTCGTTTAAAGTATTTATAACTTCTTTACTCTGTAAGTTATGTTGTTTCGCGTATTCATGAATTCTAATCTTACTCATTGAATCACGTTCCTTTCTCATTCAACTCTAACAACTTCTTTTTAAAGCCAACATCTGTCACACCGAGAACCACTCGGTTATATGCTCCAGTGCTTTGTGAAAGCTCGTGATTAGTATAATCTTCAATTAAAGGAATTGACTGAGTTGTTGTTTTATCGCGTATTCTCTTTTTTGTACTATTCCCAGCGTCACTTGCTAAGTAAACAAGTTTCACTGATTTACGTTTAATACCATCTAAAGTTAGAGGTTCACCGTTAATTACTTTTCCTGCACGTGTTGCAAGTCCGAGTAAATTTAACTCTTTATTCATCGCTTCGGAATATCCTCGCGGTATATGAGACGAATAATTTCGTCATACACTGGGCCTAACACCTCTGTTGATACACCGAGTTTACTTTCTAAAACCTTTTTGTCACGTGCATCGTTTACTTTTTCTAAATCTTTGACGACGTAGGCACCACGACCGTTTTTCTTTCCAGTTTCATCTGCAAATACTTCGCCGTCTTTCGTTTTAACGATTCGTATAAGATCTTGTTTTTTAAACATTTCACCAGATAAAATATCTTTTCTCATCGGAATTTTTCGTGCCATAAACGTCACACCTCTACTCTTCTACTTCAGTTTCTTCTAAAGTTTCTTCATCCTCAGCATCACCGTTAAATTCAGATTCTGAAACGATATCGATCTTCCAGCCTGTTAACTTCGCAGCAAGTCGTGCGTTTTGACCACGTTTACCAATTGCGAGTGATAACTGGTGATCTGGTACAACGACTGTCGTTGATTTTTCATCTTCATTAATAATTACGTCGACCACTTCTGACGGTGATAATGCGTTTTTAACGTATACTTTAGGATCTTTGTCATATAATACGATGTCGATTTTTTCACCTGATAACTCGTCGACGATTGCTTCAACGCGGGCACCTCTTGCACCAACACATGACCCAACTGCATCGACGTTTTCGTTTTCAGCGTATACTGAAATTTTAGAACGTTCGCCAGCTTCTCTTGCGACACTCATAATCAGTACTGTTCCGTCATAAATTTCTGGAACTTCTTCTTCGAAGAGTCGTTTTAAAAGATTTGGATGTGTACGTGAGACGTAAATTTGTGGTCCACGTGTCGTTTGTTCTACTTTGTTTAAATAGACGCGAATTTTATCGCCAGTTTTGTAGACTTCATTTGCCATACGCTCTGACTCTGGTAATACAGCATCCGTGTTACCAAGTGTGACGTATACGAAACGACTGTCGACTCTATCAACTGTTCCGATTAATAACTCATCTTCTTTATCGATAAACTCTTCATATAAAATTTCACGTTCAGCATCTCGAATTCTTTGCATAACTGCTTGTTTCGCAGCTTGTGCACCGACACGGTTAAAGTCTGAAGGTGTTACGTCTTCATCAAACGGGTCACCGACTTCATATGCTGGGTTGTATTCTCTCGCTGTGAGTAAATCGATCTCTGCTGTGTCGTCTTCTACTTCCTCAACGACGTCTTTTCTAGATACAACGCGGTAGTTTCCTGTGTCCATATTAATTTCTACACGGACGTTTTTATGTTCTTTATAATTTCTTTTATACGCAGTTAAAAGTGCCGCTTCAATTGCTTCAACGAGTACTTCTACTGGGATGTTCTTTTCTTTTTGAATATATTCTATTGCATTCAGTAATTCCTGATTCACTACTATTCCTCCATTCAAACTAATACAGCTTTACGAATTACAGCAATTTTGTCACGATCGACTGTTACAGTCTTTTCGCGCGTTTTATCGCGATACTTAATCGTTACCGAACTGTCATCGTACTCTGTGAGTATCCCTGTCCATTCTTGTTCACCATCGATATGCTGGTACGTTTTTACATAAATACCATTGTTTAACGTCGTCTCTAAATCTTTTTCAGTTTTGATTGGACGCTCTGCACCTGGTGAAGAGACATCGAGGAAATAATGACCGTCGATAATATCCCATTCGTCTAATTTCTCAGCAAGTACTTCACTGCCACGTACGCAATCATCTAACGTAATTCCACCTGGTTTGTCTAAATAAAATCTTAAAAACCAATCTTTACCTTCTTTTTTGTACTCCACTTCAATTAATGAGTAGTCCAATGATTCTACAACCGGTTCTGCTAATTCAAATATGTGTAATTCTTTTTTATTCACCGATACGTTCACCTCGCTTAAAACATAAGAAAAGAGCGGACACGATGGTGCGCTCTTTTCCAAATCCACAACATTTTATTTCTAGTTAATTATAACACATCATTATTTATAAGTCGAATATAGAAAGCTGTGCTTTATCTGGTAAATGATCTAAACTTCCAAGTTCTGTTAAATAATCGATCACTTTTTGGGATACTCCAGCTTTTTTATTTAAATCTTCTTTACTTATAAAGTGGTCATGTTTTCTCACTTCAGCAATATTTCTTGCAACACTTAGCCCGAGTCCTGGTACTGCAGTAAACGGTGGGATTAAAGCATCGCCTTCTATAATGAAGTGCTCTGGATGAGATTTTTCGATATTGACCGGTAACATATTAATATCACGATGTCTCATCTCATTCACAATTTCTAAAACGATTAATAAGTCTTTTTCTTTTTTCGTTAACTCATTATAGTTGTCTTTCATCTCTTTTACGCGCGTACGAATTGTCGTCTTGTCTTTTGTCATCGTCATTAAATCAAAGTCAGCTGCACGTACACTTAAATATGTCGCGTAATATTCTTTAGGATAATGCACTTTAAAGTACGCAATTCTTACTGCCATAAGTACGTACGCTGCTGCGTGTGCTTTCGGGAACATGTACTTAATTTTTAAGCAAGAATCGATATACCAATCTTCTACCCCATTTGCTTTCATCGCTTCAATCCACTCAGGTTGAAGTCCGCGTCCTTTACGTACACTCTCCATAATTTTAAACGCTAAACTCGGCTCGAGTCCTTTATACATTAAAGTAACCATTATATCGTCACGACACCCGATAACTGTTGAAATGTCACAAATTCCTTTTCGGATTAAATCCTGCGCATTTCCTAGCCAAACGTCTGTACCGTGTGATAATCCCGAGATTTGAACGAGCTCACCAAATGTATTTGGTTTTGTATCTTCTAACATTTCACGAACAAAAGGTGTTCCGAATTCAGGTACGCCGTACGTTCCAGTGTTACTCATAATGTCATCTCGACTTACACCGAGTACTTCTGGACCTTCAAATAGTTTCATCGTATCTTCGTCGTCGATTCGAATCGTCTTCGGATCCACGCCTGTTAAATCTTCGAGCATACGAATCATCGTCGGATCAACGTGACCAAGGATATCGAGTTTTAAGACGTTTTCGTCGATACTATGGAAGTCAAAGTGTGTCGTACGCCATTCACTCGACGTATCGTCTGCTGGATATTGAATTGGCGTAAAATCAAAGACGTCCATAGAATCCGGGATAACGATAATTCCCCCTGGGTGCTGACCTGTCGTACGTTTAATCCCTTCACATTCGCTTGATAGTCTATCGATTTCTGCTTTACGTTTATGAAGTCCGTGATCATTCATATATCCATTCACGTATCCGAATGCAGTCTTATCTGCGAGTGTAGAAATCGTTCCTGCACGGTAGACGTAGTCTACACCGAATAGTTCTTTCGTGTAGTTATGTGCTGTCGCTTGATATTCTCCACTAAAGTTTAAATCGATATCTGGAACTTTATCCCCTTTAAATCCTAAAAACGTTTCAAACGGAATATCCTGACCTTCTTTAATGAATTCGACATTACACTTCTCACATTTTTTGTCAGGTAAGTCAAATCCTGAGTTATATTTACCATCGTCGAAAAACTCACTATGCTTACACTTCGGACAAATATAGTGCGGCGGCATCGGGTTCACTTCAGTAATCCCCATCATCGTCGCAACTAAACTTGAACCAACCGAACCACGACTCCCAACTAAGTAGCCGTCATCGAGTGATTTTTTAACGAGCTTTTGTGAGATTAAGTACACGACGCCAAACCCGTTTGAAATAATACTGTTTAACTCTTTTTCTAAACGTGCTTCGATGATTTCTGGTAATGGATCACCGTAAATCTCTTTTGCTGTCGAATACGTTAACTCTTTTACTTCTTCGTTCGCATTTTCAATTTCTGGTGTGAATAATCCGTTTTTAATAACTTCGACTTCGTCAATCGAGCGACTAATTTCATTCGTATTTTCAATGACAATCTTTCGTGAAAGTTCGTCACCTAAAAATGCAAAGTCCTCAAGCATTTCAGTTGTCGTTCTAAAATGAGCATCTGGTAACGTTTGTCGGGATAACGGATTCCCGGGGTTTCCTTTAATGATAATTTCGCGACGAATTTTATCTTTTTTATCGAGATAATGAACGTTTCCTGTCGCGACGACTGGAATCGATAACTCGTCACCGATTTTAATCATGTTATGAATGAGTTCTTCGTACATATCGTCATCTCGTATTAACTCGCGTTCATAGAGATGGACATATAAGTCTTTTGGGAACACTTCTAAATAGTCATAGTAACGTGCTTTTTTAAGTGTATCGTCATATGACTTTTCTAATAACGTTCGAAACACTTCTCCGTTATCACACGCACTTCCGATAATTAACCCTTCACGGTGAGCGTCTAAAAAGTGCTTTCTCACTCGCGGTACTTGGTAAAAACTATCTGTTAAACTATCTGAAACAATTTTAAATAAGTTTTTTAAACCAATTTGGTTTTTGACTAAGATCGTCGCGCGGCTCGGTTTACTTAACTTAAACGCATCGTCTCTAGCGAGCGTATTAATATCTTCGTGCTTTTCAATGCCCGCATTCTTTAACTGCGCTAACATCTTTATAAATATAAAACCTGTCGCTTCTGCGTCGTAGATTGCTCTATGGTGACTGACGAGTTCGACGTTATAATGTTTTGCGAGCGCTGCTAAGTTATGACGTTTTAAGTCTTTATTTATTACTCGTGTAATCTCTAACGTGTCGATGACAGGGTTATCTGACGGACCAAACCCAAGCTTAGTGAACGCCGTATCAATGAAGCCCATGTCAAACGTCGCGTTATGTGCGACATATATCGCATCCCCGACCCACTCTCTAAATTCAGGGAGAACATCTTCAAATTCACGTTCGTTTTCTAACATCGAATCTGTAATACCTGTTAAGTTTTTAATGACCTCTGATAACGGTTCATGCGGATTAATAAAGCTTTCATAACGGTCGATGATTTCACCGTTATGTACTTTAACTGCTGCGAGTTCGATAATTTTATCGTATCTACTAGATAACCCTGTCGTCTCAACGTCAAATACGACGTACGTCGCGTCCTCTAAACGCACTGAACTATCTTTAAATGCAAGTTTCGCACTATCTTCGACGATGTTTGCTTCCATACCAAAGAGCATTTTTAAACCTTTACTTTTAGCATAGTTATATGCGTTTGGGAATGCTTGAACGTTGTTATGGTCTGTTATAGCAAGTGCAGGATGTCCGTATTCAACCGCGCGGTCAATATAATCTTCTATTGTCGTCACACCGTCCATCGCACTCATCATCGTATGAAGATGAAGTTCGACACGCTTCTCTTCACTATCATCTTCATGTTTAGGTGGTTTAGTAATCGTTAACGCACGTAAATTCATGACAAGGTCTTTTGCGAAGTCATCGTACTCAATATTTCCTTCGACGATTACCCAGTCCCCTTTATTCAGCGCTTCGAATACGTTAGTTTCTTCTTCTTTGTTACCGAAACGTTTCACTTGAATGCTATCCGTGTAGTCGGTAATTTTCATATTTAAAATTTGCTTTCCAGTACGTGTATGTATCACGTCTTTACTGAAAATTACACCTTCTAATCGGACGTTATATTCTTCATCTTCAATCGTATACATCTTTCTTACGCCATCAAACGTAAGTTTTTTACCAATTTGCTTAACGATTTCTTTAGGCTTCGATACTTCTTTTTCTTTCTCTTTTTTATGTTGTTCTAATAATTTTTCTGTATGATTCGTAATTTTTTGATCGAGTTTTTCATCGTTTTTAGTTTGTGCATCAAAATCTACATCTGCCACGATGTCTGAGATGAGGATGCCATATGAACGATATTCTAAAATTAAATTGTTTTTAATTTGTCGTTCAAAATATTCTTTAGTGACGTCACTCGTAAAACTAAATTTTAAAGTGTCATCGTTATACATAATTTTTGAATTGTTAATTTGGCGCTTAAAGTTTTCAGTCACTTCGATATTTTCGAGCGCTTCGTTTAAATACTCGTAAACGTCTCGCTCTTTGAATTCATTAGCATGCACTCTTAAGCGAACCGTTGCGATATTTCGAAACGTCTCTTCGACTTTTTGCTTTAAAAACGCAAATACCGCGTAATCGATGAGCGTTTCAAAATGAATATGAAACTCCCATTCACGCGTTTTGTCGTCGACGATTACTTTTCTAAGTTCCCCGCCAGTTAACTGTTCATTGTCTTCTATATTTGCCTGTTGTAAGAGTATGTTAAATTGCTGGTTGTAATCCACAAAGCATCTCTCCAAAAAGAAGCGTAAATCTCTCGATTTACGCTGTAGTATTGTTAGTTATAATGTTCGTTTATAAATGATTCTAAGTCTTCTAATTTAACGTCGTGCGTTTTTCCACTATTTCTAAATTTCACTTCAACGACACCGTCTTTAATACCGCGTCCGACGACAACTCTTACTGGAATACCGATTAAGTCTGAGTCGTTAAATTTAACGCCCGCGCGCTCATCTCGGTCATCGAGTAATACTTTATATTGTTTAGATAGTGAGTCGTATAATTCTTCTGCTGGATTTACGAACTCTTCTTTTTTAACGTTCATCATGACGATGTGTACGTCAAAAGGAGTGACAGATTTCGGCCACATAATTCCATTTTCGTCGTGGTATTTTTCAATGATTGCTGATAAAGCTCTTGAAATACCGATACCGTAACATCCCATTAAAACTGGAACACTTTGGCCACGTTCGTTTAGCACTGTTAAATTTAATGCTTCACTGTATTCAGTACCTAGCTCGAACACTTGTCCAACTTCGATACCTTCTCTAAACTTCACTGGTCCGCTACCATCTGGTGCCATTTCACCTTCAGTAATGAATCTGAAATCTCCGAAGTCTTCAACCTCAACGTCTTTTAAGTTCACGTTGATAAAGTGATAGTTATCTTCATTCGCACCAACTGGGAAGTTCTTCATCACTTCTACTTGATAATCGATATATACAGGAATTTTACTGTTAACTGGTCCGAGTGATCCTGGGTGTGCATTGAAAATTTCTAAAATATCTGATTGATCTGCAAGCTCTGGCTCTGTACTTGAGTTAAAGAATGATTTTAATTTAATCGTATTTAACTCGTGATCACCACGAAGTACGATCATTTTAAATTCACCGTCGACGTTAACGACCATCGTTTTCGTCGTTTCTTTTAGATCAATACCGAGTAAATCAGCAAGTTCACTACATGATTTTACGTTCGGTGTATCTACTTTTTCGATATCTTTTTCTACATCATTGCTTTTTTCTTCAGGACGTAAGCACGCTGCTTTTTCGATGTTTGCAGCATAATCACTATTTTCACTGAATACAATCGTATCTTCACCAATTTCAGATAGCGCCATAAATTCGTGAGTGTGTGAACCACCGATTGCACCACTATCTGCTTCAACTGCTCTAAAATCTAAACCGAAACGTGTAAATATTTTTTCATACGCATTGTACATATCTTGATACGTTTTAGACAGTGACTCTTGGTCGATGTGGAACGAATACGCATCTTTCATAATGAATTCTCTTCCACGTAATAATCCAAAGCGTGGGCGTAGTTCGTCACGGAATTTCGTTTGGATTTGGTAAATCGTGAGTGGTAGACGTTTATAACTACGTAACTCGTCTCTCACTAAGTCCACGACGACTTCTTCATGTGTTGGTCCGAGTAAAAAGTCTCTATCGTGACGGTCTTTTAAACGCATTAATTCTTTACCATATTTCTCCCAGCGGCCAGACTCTTCCCATAATTCTCTCGGTGCGAGTACTGGCATTTGAACTTCGTTTCCATCGATACGATTCATCTCTTCACGTACGATGTTTTCGATGTTTTGTAGTACGAGTTTTGTAATTGGTAAGTACGTATACACCCCGCGCGCGAGTTGTTTAATCATTCCTGACTTTAACATTAACTGGTGACTTAAACTTTCAGCTGAAGCTGGAACTTCACGCTGCGTTGGTATAAACATTTTTGATTGTCTCATTCAATTATCCCCCTAAGAAAAATACTTTGATGTCATTCCATGTCACTAAGATCATAATCATTATAACGAATAATACACCTGCAATTTGAATATTCATTGCAACCTTTTTATTTACCGGTTTTCTAAATATCGCTTCGTATAAGACGAATAATATTCTTCCACCGTCAAGTGCTGGAATTGGTAATAAGTTCATTACCCCTAAGTTTACACTAATCATCGCAGTAAATGCGATTAAACTTATAATGCCGAGCTGCGCGACGGATTCTGTCACTTTATAAATACCGACAGGTCCGTTTAACATATCAAATGTAAACTCACCTTGGAATATCGATAAGAACAGTTGACCGAGTAGCGTGAGTAACATCGTACTCACTTCAATCATTCTTTCAGTACCCCAAAGAATCGGTTCGAAAATATTTTTAGGTTCTGCCATCATTTGACGCACACCGATAATTAATCGTTTCTCAACGTCACCAGTTGGAGTCTCTGTCTCTTCAATCATCGGCACGATGTCAACTTCACGGACGTTACCATCGTTTTCAACTGTAAACGTAATCGGTTTATCTTCTCCACCGTTTGCTGCGATCGTTTGTGTCATTTCTGTCCAGTCACTGACGACTTGACCGTTGACTTCTTTCACTTCGTCACCGACGACAATTCCAGCTTTTTCTGCTGGAGACCCTTCAGATACTTCACCGACAATCGGTGTGTCGACTGTTTTACCAACAACATAAGCTAAAAAGATAAATAACACAAATGCGAGTAAGAAGTTAAATAATGGTCCTGCAAACAATGTTAAAAATCGTTGCCACGGCGTCTTTGACTCAAAACGTTCATCGTAGCTTGCGATACGTTCTAATTGTCCGTTTTCAACTAAATACGCTGTTTTTGCGAGCGTGTACGTGACGACATTATTATCGCTATAGCGATTCGCTGTCACTGTCATTTTCTCAACAAAATCGTTGTCAATAACTTCCACCGCTTCGATGTCGTTAAAATTATGTTTATCATCTAATAATACGTGTGTAATTTCGTTTGAATCGTTTAATTTTAGTGCGATGCTCATCCCTTTGTTTAAAGGGTTCACTTCCATATCCGCACTTGCCATACGAACGTATCCTCCGACTGGTAATAAACGAATTGTATATAACGTGTCGTTATGGCTGTATGAAAATAGTTTTGGTCCCATTCCAATCGCAAACTCCGGACAATAGATACCTGCACGTTTTGCAAAGTATAAGTGACCGAGTTCATGTACTGTAACGAGTACTCCAAATACGACTATAAAAGATAAAATACCTACCAACAGTTAAACCCTCCAGTCCGACTTATATAACTTATCGTAATGTAATATCGTTTCGAGGTCTGGATTTTGTACAACCTCATGGTGTGCCATTCTCGATTCAACGATATCTTCTATTTCTAAAAATGTAATTTCATCGTTTAAAAATTTGTTCACTGCATACTCATTCGCTGCGTTCATAACCGCTGGCATCGTTCCACCAACTTTTAACGCATCATACGCAAGTTGAATCATTTTAAATCGCTTAAAGTCCATCGGTTCAAAATTTAATGTCGATAACGTATTGATATCCAGTGGATTGTCTTTATAAATACGGTCTGGATACGTCATCGCGTATTGAATCGCTGTACGCATATCACTATTTCCAAGTTGAGCGATTATACTATTGTCCGTAAACTCAACCATCGAGTGTATAATGCTTTCACGATGAATTAGCGTTTTAATTTTATCGATTGGTATATTAAATAAATGATGTGCTTCGATGACTTCTAAACCTTTATTCATCATCGTTGCGCTGTCAATCGTAATCTTTTGCCCCATCGACCAGTTCGGATGGTTTAAAGCATCTTTTTTCGTGACGTGTTTTAACTCTTCACGTGTTAAATCTCTAAAACTTCCGCCTGACGCAGTAATAATGAGCTGACGAACTTGAGAGAGTTTTTCACCATTTAAACATTGAAAAATCGCAGAATGTTCACTATCGACAGGAATAATTTCTGCACCGTACTGTTTCGCATGCTTCATGACGATGTCACCTGCTGCGACGAGTGTTTCCTTGTTAGCTAAAGCGATTTTACGCCCCTTTTCAATTGCGCGTAACGTCGGAACGAGTCCGACACTTCCTAATATCGCAGTCACTAATATATCCGCGTCATATGTCGCAACGTCTACTAGACCATCATTTCCGTACGTAAATGTCACATCTGTAAACTCACCTTTTAAAGATGTCGCATCTCGTTCGTCCATGACTGATACGAGTTTCGGTTTAAACTCTGTAATAATTTGCCTTAACATCTCGATATTTCGACCTGCAGAAATTGCTTCTACAGAAAACTTATCACTATTATACCTTATGACGTCTAGTGTTTGAGTTCCAATTGACCCCGTCACACCTAATATCGATATTTTTTTCATAAAGTCACCTTCTAAATAATTATCGGTAGTATATTCATTAACGGTAGAACGAATATAAAACTATCGAATCTGTCTAGAATACCACCGTGGCCAGGTAAAATTGTCCCTGAATCTTTGACGTCAAAATGTCTCTTTAATGCAGATTCAACGAGATCTCCCATTTGACCAAATGCACTTAAAATCACCGTTAAAACGATGAGTGAAAACATATTGTTATCTAAAAGACCCGTCAGTGAAAATATTACTGCAAGAACTGCAGCACTAAATAGCCCACCGAGCGCACCTTCTATCGTTTTATTTGGTGAGATACGCGGCCATAATTTTCGCTTACCAATGGCGCGTCCAAATAAATACGCACCTGTATCTGTCGTCCATACGATTAAAAGTCCGTACATTAAATAAATCAAACCAGCATTTCTCGTTTCATATGCATACATAAATCCAATACCGATATAAGCGACACTCATGACACAAAATCCCATGTCGACAAACGAGAATCGGTTATTAGATATAACAGTAAACGACAACATAACGAGCGCAATACCGATGAGTAAATTTAAACGGTACGCTTCAACTGTTGGTAAAAATGTCGAATTTGGTCCGAGGATTAAAAACAACGCGAGAATTGACATAATACCCGGCACACTGAAAATATGAATTCGATTCATTTTTAAGATTTCGTATAAAGCGACAAAAGACATTAAGTAAACGATCGCTAAAAATGGAATACCGCCGTAGATTACAAGAGGTAAAAATATGAGTAACGCGACAACTGCTGTAATAACTCTAGTTTTCATCGTGACGTTCCTCCTTTAACCCACCAAATCTTCGGTCTCTTTTACAATAACTTTCTATAATCGAATTGAACTCTTCAACAGATAATTCCGGCCAATACGTATCTGTAAAATATAATTCACTATACGAAATTTGCCATAATAAAAAGTTACTTATTCGATATTCCCCACTCGTACGAATGAGTAATTCCGGATCCGGATAGTCTTTTGTATATAAATACGTGCTAAACGTTTCGTCAGTAATATTTGATGACTCTATAGTCCCTCTTTCTACGTCTTTTGCGATATTTTTTACAGCGCGTACAATTTCATTTCTACCACCGTAATTCAGCGCAAAAATTAACGTTAAACCCGTATTGTTTTTTGTTTTATTGACGGCATAAGAGACGGCTTTTTTAGTATGTAAAGGTAATTCATCAAATTCACCGATCGTCTCTACTTTTACATTTTCTCTCATCAATTCTGGTAAGAATTTGTTCATAAAAATTCCAGGAAGCTTCATCAAAAATGATACTTCACTTTGTGGGCGTGACCAGTTCTCTGTAGAAAATGCATATAGCGTTAAATACTTTATATTTAATTGATTCGCAGCTACGACTATTCGACGAACAGCCTCCATACCTTGTTCGTGCCCTTTTACTCGAGGTAATCCAAGGCTTTTAGCGTATCTGCCGTTTCCATCCATGATAATCGCTACATGGTTTGGACCATTTATATCGGTCGAGTTTTTCTCATTAAACATAAGTAGCCTCCGAGTTAAAATTAAAAAACGTACAGACTGTACATATTAATCTATTTTAACATAAGAAACATTAAAAAATACAGGTAAGCGAATGCTTACCTGTAAACTTTTAAACTTCCATAATGTCTGCTTCTTTTTCTTTTACACGTTCGTCGATGATGTTCACAAATTTATTTGTTAAATCTTGAACATCTTCTTCTAATGAACGTAATTCGTCTTCACTAATTTCAGAGTCTTTCTCTTGTTTCTTTAGTGTATCGTTTGCATCACGGCGGATGTTACGAATAACGACTTTAGAGTTTTCACCAACGCTTTTAACGTCTTTTGTTAATTCTTTACGTCTGTCTTCTGTTAGTTGCGGAATTGTAATACGAATCATCGTACCATCTGACGTTGGGTTTACACCTAAGTCTGCTAATTGAATCGCTTTTAATACGTCGTCTACTGAGCTTTTGTCGTACGGTGTCACTGTTAACATTCTCGCTTCTGGAACTTGAATGTTCGCAAGTTGTTGAAGCGGAGTGTCTGCACCGTAATAGTTTACGTATACGCGGTCTAATAGACTTGCGTTTGCTGTTGCTGTACGAATTCCTGCAAGTTCACGATTTAACGCATCAATTGCGTCGTTCATTTTCTTTTCTGCTTGTTTCAATACGTCGTTAGCCATTATTTTCTCCCTTTTAATCTGTTATCGTTGTACCAATATCTTCGCCGAGTACTGCGCGTTTGATATTGCCCTCTTCTGTAATTGAAAATACCACAAGTGGGATAGAGTTGTCCATACAAAACGATGTTGCTGTTGCGTCCATCACTTGTAAGTTCTTCTGTAACATGTCGATATAAGAAAGCGATTCGAACTTTGTCGCTGTGTCGTCGTGCTTTGGATCTGCTGAATATACGCCGTCTACGTTATTTTTACCCATTAAGATAACGTCAGCATTGATTTCAGCTGCACGTAATGCTGCTGTTGTATCTGTTGAGAAGTACGGGTTACCAATTCCTGCTGCAAATATAACGACGCGTCCTTTTTCTAAGTGACGAATCGCACGACGTCGAATATACGGCTCTGCAATTTGTTTCATTTCAATCGATGTTAATACGCGTGTATCAACACCTAATTGTTCTAAACTGTCTTGTAACGCGAGTGAGTTCATTACTGTAGCGAGCATACCGATATAGTCTGCGTTCCCACGTTCCATACCTAAGTCACTTCCAGTTTTACCACGCCAAATGTTTCCACCGCCGACGATTACAGCGATTTCTACATCTAGTTCTCTCGCTTCTTTAATTTGCTTTGCGATATTTTTAATGATATCCGGTTTAATTCCGACACCTTCTCCACCAGCAAGTGCCTCACCAGAAAGTTTTAATACGATGCGTTCATATTTAGAAGAACTCATGATTTTCATTCCTTTTAACTGTTATATATATTGATATAGAAAAAAGACACCGAAGTGTCTTTTTAATTACTGACCCATTTGGCCTTTAACTTCTGCAGCAAAGTCTTCATTACGTTTTTCTAAACCTTCACCTAGTCCAAAACGAACGAAAGTAACGAGTTCAGCGTTGTTTTCTTTTAAGAATTGATCGACAGTTTTGTCACTATCTTTAACGAATGGTTGTGAACCGATGACGATTTCTTCTAAGAATTTACGCATTCTTCCTTCAACCATTTTATCAACGATGTTTTCTGGTTTACCTTCTTCAAGCGCTTGGTTACGTAATACTTCACGCTCTTTATCTAACTCTTCTTGTGGTACTTCGTCTTGTTTTGCATATTGAGGATTTAATGCAGCAGCGTGCATTGAAACATCTTTAGCGATTGCTTCGTCTGTTGAACCTTCAATTACAGATAACACACCGATCGTACCACCCATGTGGATGTACTCACCGAATGCACCATTTTCTGGCTTAGTTAAAACTTCAAAACGACGGATGTTCATGTTTTCACCAATTGTAGCAATTGCTGATTTCATAACTTCCTCAACTGATTGACCATCTAATTCAGAAGTGTTTAACTCTTCAAGATTAGCTGGTTTTGTTTTAACGATATGCTCAGCAATTTTCTTAACTAAGTTTTGGAACTGTTCGTTACGTGCAACGAAGTCAGTTTCAGCGTTAATTTCAACGATTGCTGCATCGTTACCGTCTACTGCGATTTCAATTAAACCTTCAGTAGCGATACGGTCTGCTTTTTTACCAGCAGATGCAATACCTTTTTCACGTAGGTATTGGATTGCTTCTTCGATGTTACCATCAGTTTCTTGTAACGCTTTTTTACAATCCATCATACCTGCGCCAGTTTTTTCACGTAATTCTTTAACTAATTGAGCTGTAATTTTAGCCATTATTGTTCCTCCATATTCTTTAAAATCAATTTATGTTTTAAAAAAGGTGATAAATAACAAGTACTTATCACCAAATTGTTTATTATTCTTCAGTTTCTGATGCTTCTTCAGCTGACTCTTCTTCTGTTAAGTCGATGTTTTGCTCAGCTGCAACATCTTCGTTAGATACACCTTGTTGACCTTCTAATACAGCGTCAGCCATTTTAGATGTCATTAAGCGTACCGCACGAATCGCATCGTCGTTAGAAGGGATAACGTAGTCCACTTCGTCTGGGTCACAGTTAGTGTCAACCATTGCAACGACTGGGATACCTAAGATTTTAGCTTCGTTGATCGCGATAGATTCTTTACGTGGATCTACGACGAATAATGCTTTAGGCATATCTGTCATTTCACGAATTCCACCTAAGAATTTGATTAAACGATCGTATTCTTTATTGATTTCTGCAACTTCTTTTTTAGGAAGTACTTCGAATAATCCGTCTTCTTCCATTTTTTCGATTTCAGAAATTCTGTCGATACGTCCTTTGATTGTATCGAAGTTTGTTAAGATACCACCTAACCATCTGTGGTTTACGTAAAGTTGACCTGCACGCTCTGCTTCTTCTTTAATCGCATCTTGAGCTTGCTTTTTCGTACCGACGAATAATACTTTACCACCGTCACGTGAAACTTCTTTAATGAAGTTGTACGCATCGTCAACCATCTTAACTGTTTGTTGTAAATCGATAATGTAGATACCGTTACGCTCCGTGAAGATGTATTTTTTCATCTTCGGGTTCCAACGGCGTGTTTGGTGTCCAAAATGTACACCAGCTTCAAGTAATTGTTTCATACTAATTACTGCCATGAATATTTTCCTCCTTGGTTTTTACCTCCGCTTTAGCGCTAGCTAACAACCGTTACGGCACCAGTTAACTCCTTGCTAAAACGTGTGTAATTGGCTTTATAGCCGTTTATTATAATAGCACAGTTTAGTCAGGGCTTCAACTAAAACATATCTTTTTCTAGTTCTTTTAAGAATCCTGGCTTTTTAATGCGAATAAACGTCCCTTTCATACCGAGTGAACGAGATTCAATAACGCCTGCACTTTCTAACTTTCTTAACGCGTTTACGATAACTGAACGTGTAATCCCGACTCTATCCGCAACTTTTGACGCGACGAGTAAACCTTCTAACGCATCGAGCTCTTCAAAAATGTGTTCGATTGCTTCACGTTCAGAGTATGATAATGAACGGATTGCCATCGCGATGCTCGCTTTGTCACGCGCTTCTTTTTCAACTTCTTTTTGACGCTCGTTCATCATTTCCATACCTACAACAGTACTTGCGTACTCACATAAGACGAGATCTTCTTCGGTAAATTTTTCTTCTTTTTTACCGACGACGAGTGTTCCAAGGCGATCTCCACCACCGAAAATTGGAATGACGCACGTCTCTGAGTTACTATATTCAGCAACTTCTTCTGGGAAAATCGTTAACTTATTACTAAAGTCGATATTCTCTTCTGTTTCACGTAGTCGCATAATACGGTTCATATAATACTCAGGGAACTCACGTTTTTCTAAAAATTCGTGCATACGACTGTTTTCATCGAAACTTTCGTGATACGTACCGTAACCGAGTAACTTCGCATCACTCGCGACGATGAACGTGTTACAGTCTAATATTCTACTAAGTTTTTCTGCTAACGCTTCGTATTTTACGTTTTCTTGAATGAGCTTATTAATTTCTCTCGCTCTTTCTAATAATGTTGGCATATAGAATAGCCCTCCGTTTTATAAAATAAATTGACTTAAGTTTTTACTACTCTTAATTGTGTCTAGCTTATCATTTACGTACTTCTCCGTAATTTCAACGTGTGCACCGTGCATATTATCCGCTTCAAACAGTAACTCTTCAAGCAGAGTTTCCATAATCGTATGAAGTCGTCTTGCACCGATATCATCCGTCGTAGAGTTTACGTCGTACGCAATATTTGCGAGTGCTTCAATTGCTTCATCGGTATAACTGACCGTCACACCTTCAGTTTCAAGCAGTGCTTCATATTGCTTTAATAATGAATGTTTTGGTTCAGTTAAAATACGTTTAAAGTCTTCTGCTTTTAACTTATCGAGTTCTACACGAATCGGGAAACGCCCTTGTAACTCTGGAATTAAATCACTCGGTTTTGCAACGTGGAACGCTCCAGCACCGATAAATAAAATATGTTCCGTATTCACCGGTCCGTATTTCGTTTCAACAACACTTCCTTCAACGATTGGTAAAATGTCACGTTGTACCCCTTCACGAGATACTCCAGCTTGACTATTTGACCCCATCGCAATTTTATCCATCTCATCGATAAAGATAATCCCTAACGTTTCAGCGAGTTCAATCGCTCGGTCATAGACGAGGTCCGTGTCGATCAGCCCTTCAGACTCTTCTCTAATTAAATGCTCACGCGCATGTTTTACTGGCAGACGTTTTTTACGTTTTTTCTTCGGCATCATATTTTGTAACATATCGCCCATACCATTGTCCATACCTGGCATCATCATCGACATTTGTTTCTCTTCGACTTCGATTTCAACGACACGCTCTTCTAAACGTCCGTCTTCTAAATCCTGGCGGATGTTACGACGTTTTTCACGTACAGTGTCATCAACTTCTTCTACTGGTTCTTCTGTTTTACCCATATTTGAAAGCATTTCAAACGGATTGTTAAACGTCGGTTCTTTAAAACGTCCTGGTGCGAGTAGTTTTATTAAACGTTCGTTCGCTAATTTCGTCGCCTCTTCACGAACGCCTTTAAATAATTCTTCTTTCACCATTTTTACGCTCGTCTCGACTAAGTCTCTCACCATCGACTCGACGTCACGACCGACATAACCGACTTCTGTATACTTTGTCGCTTCAACTTTCGTAAACGGTGCACCGGTAATTTTAGCCATGCGTCTTGCGACTTCTGTTTTACCGACACCTGTTGGTCCAATCATTAATATATTTTTCGGGATGACTTCATGTTTAAGTTCATCACTTAATTTCATACGGCGATATCTATTTCTCATCGCTATCGCAACTTTACGCTTTGCTTCATATTGTCCGACGATGTTTTCGTCGAGTTTTGACACAATTTCTCTTGGAGATAAACTAGCCAATATATATCCTCCTATTCAGCATCTATCGTTTCAACGATAATATTATCATTTGTAAAGACACAAATATCTGCAGCGATTTTTAACGCGTCACGCGCAATCGTCTCAGCATCTAAATCGTCTCCGTGTAATTTCATCGCGCGTCCTGCAGCGAGTGCGAAGTTCCCACCAGACCCAATCGATAAAATACCATCGTCTGGCTCGATGACTTCACCTGTACCTGAAACGATTAACATCGTATCTTTATTCATAACGATTAACATCGCTTCAAGTTGGCGGAGCATTTTATCTGTACGCCACTCTTTCGCAAGTTCTACGGCTGCACGTTCAAGTTGACCGTTATACTCATATAGTCTTGCTTCAAATTTTTCATATAAAGTAAATGCATCAGCGACACTGCCTGCAAATCCAGCGACAACTTTTCCTTCATATAAACGTCTCACTTTTCTCGCGGTATGTTTCATGACGACTTGGTTACCTAAAGTAACTTGTCCGTCACCAGCCATCGCCATTTTACCTTTATGCTTGACTGCAAATATCGTCGTTCCTTTAATTGCCACTTTCGTCACCTCTTATTATTTTGTGGATGTGCGCTTAAATACGCTTGTCTCAACTGCTCTTTAGAAACGTGCGTATACCTTTGAGTCGTCGATAACGACTCATGACCAAGTAGTTCTTGTACTGCACGTATGTCTGCACCGTTATTTAACATATGCGTTGCGAACGTATGTCGTAACGTATGCGGATGAAGCGATGCTTTTATTGCACTTTCTTTCATCACTTTATTGATGATATAGCGTAATCCACGGTCAGTTAATTTCGTCAAATTATAATTTAACCAAAAAGCACCTGTCTCTTCCATATGTTTAGAAAACGTCTCGATATATTCAAGTAACGCTTCTTTTACGGATTCATTAAACGGTACGATACGTTCTTTGTTCCCTTTACCGAGTACTTTTAACAACCGGTGATCAAAGTCGATATCAGAAACTTCGATGTTTAATAGTTCTGCACTACGTATTCCTGTGCCGTATAATAACTCGAGTAACGCACGATCTCTCGTGTACATCTTTTTGTTTTTATCGAGTGACTGAAACAAAGCATCGATTTGGTTTTCATACAAGAAATCCGGTAACATAGAGTCTCGCTTTGGAAAAGACACTTGACTCACCGGATTGTTTTCTACGATATATCGTTCGTTTAAATAATTATAAAAACTACGAATCGCAGAAATTTTACGGCTAATCGTCGTCTTTTTATAGTCTTTATCGTATATAAACGTTAAATAATTACGTGCATCTCTCGACTCAAACGTCGTTACCGTTAGATGTTCCGCGTATAAAAATGATTCAAACTCGCGTAAATCGAGTTGATAACTTTCAATCGTTTTTGGAGAATACTGCTTTTGATACTTTAATACGTCTAAAAAGTCGAGTACATAGTCCATCCACAGTCCTCCTCACTGTTATAAAAAAATTCCCATTGAATAGTTTAATATATTTGACAGACAATTGCACACAATTACTATTTTTCTGAAATATCTTTTTTCTTATGAAACACCATAAAAAATCTAGGCTAGATTAGTAGCCTAGATTATTTTTAGTTTGCATCTTCTTCATAATCACAGTTCGAACATTTTACCTTGACCGTTTTACCTTTACGTTGCTCGACTAAGTACTGGTCACATTTCGGACAATCTCTACCGACTGGCTTATCCCATGATACGAAGTCACAGTCTGGATATCGTTCACATCCGTAGAAAATACGACCTTTTTTAGACTTACGTTCAACGATTTCGCCTTCTTTACAAGTCGGACATTTTACACCGATCTTCTTAACGATTGGTTTTGTGTTACGGCAATCTGGGAAGTTTGAACATGCCATAAATTTACCGTAACGTCCCATTTTGTAAACCATTGGCGAGCCACATTTTTCACAGTCTATGCCTGCGGGTTCGTCTTTAATTTCGATTTCTTCCATTTCTGATTCAGCTTTTTCAACTTGTGGTCTAAACCCTTTATAAAAGTCATCGATCACTTTTACCCACTCTTTGTTGCCGTCTGCAATTTCGTCGAGTTGTTTTTCCATATCTTTCGTAAAATCAACATCGATAATATCTGGGAAGTAATCGGATACTTGTTCAGAAACGATTTCTCCAAGTTCAGTTGGAACAAAACGACGCTGGTCGAGACGTACGTAGTTACGTTTTTGAATCGTCTCAATCGTCGGTGCGTACGTAGATGGTCGGCCGATACCTGACTCTTCTAACGTTTTTACAAGACGTGCTTCAGTGTAACGTGGTGGTGGTTGAGTAAAGTGCTGATTTGAATCGATCTTTTCAGCAGTAACCGTTTCACCTTCAGAAATTTCAGGGATAATATTTTCTTTCGCATCTACTTTTTCGTCTGTACCTTCTTCGTATACTTGTAAGAATCCTTTAAATTTAATAGTAGAACCGTTACTTCTAAAGATGACTCCGTTATTGTTTAAGTCCACGCGCACAGTATCGAGCACTGCTGGTGCCATTAAACTAGCGACGAAACGGTCCCAAATTAGTTTGTACAAACGGTACTGATCACGTGATAAGAAAGCTTTCATTTCTTGTGGTGTACGTAATGTAGATGTTGGACGCACCGCTTCGTGCGCATCTTGTCCTTCAGACTTTTTATCTTTACGTTTACCTAAAAACTCTTTACCGTACGTGTTTTCTATATATCCGTATGCTTCAGACTTCGCTTCGTTAGATACGCGCGTAGAGTCTGTTCTCATATACGTAATTAAACCAATCGTCCCTTGTCCTTTTACGTCAATTCCTTCATACAGTTGTTGAGCGAGCATCATCGTTTTACGTGCACGGAAATTTAATTTACGCGCCGCTTCTTGTTGTAATGTAGAAGTCGTAAATGGATACGCAGGATATCTCAGTTTTTCTTTTTTCTCGACAGAGTCGACGTTAAAGTCGTCTCCTTTAATTTGCTTTAAAACGTCTTTAACGACAGATTCATTTGGTAACTCTGTCTTTTTAGCGTCAGACGCTAGCTTATAAAACTTACCTGTAAATTTCGAGCGCTTATATTTAAAGTGACCTTCAATTGACCAATATTCTTCTGGTTTAAAGTTACGGATTTCATTTTCTCTGTCGATAATCAGTTTTAATGCAACTGATTGTACACGTCCTGCAGATAATCCTTTTTTAACTTTCTTCCATAATACTGGTGAAATGTTATAACCAACGAGTCTGTCTAATATACGACGTGCTTGCTGTGCGTCGACGAGTTGTTGGTCCATTTCTCTCGGTTCTTTAAAACTATTTTTTACTGCATCTTTTGTAATTTCATTAAATACGACGCGGTGATATTCTTTATCGTCACCGAGAGCGTGTGCTAAATGCCACGCGATTGCTTCACCTTCACGGTCTGGGTCCGATGCTAAATAGATTCGTTTTGCTTTTTTTGCTTCTTTTTTAAGTTCTTGAAGTAAAGGTCCTTTACCTCTAATCGTTATATATTTTGGTTGGTAGTTGTTTTCGACGTCAATACCAATTTGACTACGGGGCAAATCTCTAAGGTGACCCATCGAAGCGACGACTTTATATCGTTTTCCAAGATATTTACCAATCGTCTTCGCTTTTGCTGGGGACTCTACAATGACTAAATTATCTGCCACTTTTAATTGCCTCCCTCACGTTTTATGATTCAATGAACAATATTACACACTAACTTTTAAATTTGTCAACGGTTCTAAATTCATTTATTGTAATTCATATAAAATATCATCAGCTTTTGTAACGAATATCGCACCTTCTTTTAACCGCGCATTTACACCTGCACTGAGTGGTGACGTAATATTTCCTGGTATACAAAAGACGTGTCGATTTTCTTCCATCGCCATCTCTAACGTAATTAAACTTCCGCTTTTTTCTTCGGCTTCAGTGACTAATACACCTTCACTTAAGCCAGCGATAATTCTATTTCGTGCGACGAATTGATGCTTATTTATCGGTGTGCCTGGTGGATACTCACTAATCGTACAACTATATTTTTCAATACGATGTCTCGTTTTTATTGTTGACTTCGGATAATGGATATCGTGACCAAATGCGAGTACACCGATCGTTTGAATATTCTCTTCAAGTGCAATATGGTGCGCGATATCATCTGCACCATATGCGAGACCTGACACGACTGTAAACTCATTTAACGCTGGAATGATTCTTTGTAACGCTTGACGCGTATACATTCCAGCTTTACGACTACCAACGATGCCGATTTTGCGACTATTTAAAGCCGATAAAGAGCCCTTTACATATAATACGTACGGCGGGTCATAAATTTCTTTTAACGATGCTGGATAATACTTTGAACTCTCCGTTATAAACGTCACACCGTTCTCACACAATTTACGGTGGATGTCTTCTAACGAAATTTCTCTCGCATGCTGTAACTTCTTAATTGTAGATTCTTTTAATACTTCACCATTTCGGATCTTCTGAAACTCTTTTCTTGTAACTTTTCCAAAACTTAATTGTAAAATGTGAAGTTTCATAACTGTATTATAATCGATAGTTTTTAAAATTGGTATAAAAATAAAAAAAACGCAGAGATTATATTATCTCTGCGTTACAATTTAAATTTATTATTTAATTGTTAGACATTGCTCGTAAAGGCCTTCTTTTTTAATACGCTCGATTAATGTCTCACCGATTACTGACGGTGTATCTGCTGTGTCGATACCTGCGTCGTTCATCGCTTTAATTTTACCTTCTGCTGTACCTTGACCACCTGAAATGATCGCACCAGCGTGACCCATACGTTTTCCTGGAGGCGCTGTTTGACCACCGATGAATCCAACAACTGGTTTTGTCATATTTTCTTTCACCCAAGCTGCTGCTTCTTCTTCAGCTGTACCACCGATTTCACCGATCATTACAACTGCAAGTGTTTCATCGTCTTCGTTAAATGCTTTTAATACGTCGATGAAGTCTGTACCGTTTACTGGGTCTCCACCGATACCAACAGCTGTCGTTTGACCGATGCCAGCTTCAGTTAATTGGTGAACTGCTTCGTACGTTAACGTACCAGAACGTGATACGACTCCAACGTGACCTTTTTTGTGGATATAACCTGGCATAATACCGATTTTAGTTTCATCAGCAGTGATGATACCAGGACAGTTTGGTCCAACAAGACGTGTTTCTTTGTCTTCTAAGTAGTCAACGACTTTAACCATGTCTAATACTGGAATATGTTCTGTAATACAAATAACAAGTTCTACACCTGCATCTGCTGCTTCCATGATTGAATCTGCTGCGAATGGAGCTGGAACGTATACAACTGATACTGTCGCGCCAGTTTCTTTTTTCGCTTCTTCTACTGTATTGAATACAGGTACACCTTCTACTACTTGTCCACCTTTACCTGGTGTTACACCACCGACAATTTTTGTGCCGTAGTCTAACATTTGTTTCGTATGGAATAATGCAGTAGATCCAGTAATACCTTGTACGATTACTTTTGTATCTTTATCTACAAATACTGCCACAATTAATTTCCCCTTATCTTATTTATTTTCTTCAACGAGTGCGATAATTTTTTGTGCACCTTCAGCCATTGTGCTTGCTGGTGTAATTGCTAAACCAGAGTCTTTAAGAATCTCTTTACCTTCTTTAACGTTTGTACCTTCTAAACGTACGACTAATGGAATTTCAAGTCCGACGTTTTTAACTGCTTGTACAACACCTTTAGCAATGACGTCACATAACATGATTCCACCGAAGATGTTTACAAAGATTCCTTCTACGTTTTCATCACTTAAGATGAGTTCGAATGCTTTTGTAACTTTCTCTTCAGTCGCACCGCCACCTACGTCTAAGAAGTTCGCTGGGCTTCCACCGAAGTGGTTAATTGTGTCCATCGTTGCCATCGCAAGTCCAGCACCGTTAACCATACAACCGATGTTACCATCTAGTGCAATATAAGATAAGTCGTATTTAGACGCTTCAACTTCTTTTGGATCTTCTTCGTCGAAGTCACGCATTTCCATTACTTCTTTTTGACGGTATAATGCGTTATCGTCAAAGTTGATTTTCGCATCTAACGCCATAACTTCACCGTCACCTGTTGTTACAAGTGGGTTAATTTCGACGATTGATGCATCTTTTTCTACAAATACATCATAGAGTCCAAGTAATAATTTTGCCGCTTTGTTAATTAACTCAGTTGGAATGTTGATGTTAAACGCAAGTCTTCTTGCTTGGAATGGTAATAAACCAACTGCTGGGTCGATCACTTCAGTGAAGATCTTTTCAGGTGTTTTAGCTGCAACCTCTTCGATTTCAGTTCCACCTTCTTCAGAACCCATTAACACGACACGGTTTGTCGCACGGTCTACAACAAAGCTGATGTAGTATTCATCTTTAATGTCGCAACCTTCTTCAATTAATAAACGGTTAACAACAGTACCATCTGGTCCGTTTTGAACCGTAACTAATGTAGATCCGAGTAAACTTTCAGCGTATTCTTTAACTTCATCTAAAGATTTCGCAATCTTTACGCCTCCAGCTTTCCCACGTCCACCCGCGTGAATTTGTGCTTTCACTACGTAGACGTCAGAGTCTAATGTTTTTGCTACTTCTACCGCTTCTTCAGGCGTACGCGCAACGTCACCGTTCGGTACTTTTACACCTTTAGAGCGGAAAATTTGTTTTCCTTGATACTCATGAATATTCATGGTCTGCCTCCTAAGCGTTATAATAATAAGCTTTCAAAACTATTATATAAATTCATCGCACTATTGTAAACTTAACACGCTTCTAAAAAGTGTAATTTTTAAATATGTGCGTTTTTTCCACGTTTTAAATGTGGTTTAAATGAGAAATACGTCCAAATTCTAAGTATATATTCGAGCGGTCCGTATTTAAATTTCTTCATATAATAATGACTACATATAATTTGTACGATAAAGAAGAAAACTGCTAACGTAAACGACAGCGTAAAATTCCCGTCTCCAAATCGTCCGAGTCCACTACCGTAATATATAAATGAGTGAAACACTGATTGTAAAATATAATTCGTTAGTGATAATTTACCGACGGCTGCTAAACTATCCATAAATATGTTTTCCTTATATAGATAATAAAATAGTGCGATATATCCATAAGCTAACGCTGTGTCGATAAAGAACGCATAAAAATCGAGCGTTTCGTTATTTATCCCAAATATATTTAATATAATACCGATCGGTACGAGTAGAATGAGTGCTTTTTTCCACGTGCCACCTGTTTCAAACATTTTAAGTTTCGCTGCAATCATTCCAGATATAAAGACAGGCACGTAAAAGGAAATAATGAGTATATACGTAAATACATATCCGACCATTCCTCCGCCTAAAAACGGGTTCTCTGAATCGAATATAAACGACTGACGTTCAGCATTCGATAACGTACGATACGCTTCTTTTTCTTCGAGTAAATATTCGACTTTGTCATCGGTTAACTCTGTCGTATAACTCTCAAACTCTTCATCTATGTCTTCTACACTACTACCAAAGTCTAAATGCATTAATACAACGAGCGCTGATGATAGAAGAAAACAAATAATCATCGTTTTAAGACTTCGATTCGGTAGCCAAAATAAAACAATCGTCATCAGTCCATAAACGAACAAAATATCTCCTTCAAATAAATACATCGCGTGCAGTGTACCAAATAATAGTAACGCGAGTCCGCGACGAATGAGTCCACGTTTTACACCGAGATCTTTACGTTTAAAACTAGACGCCATCATATACATCCCAAATCCAAATAAAAAGGCAAATATCGGCATCGTACTACCTTCAAATAATACACGAATCGTATTCATTAAAAAGATGCCGATATTAGACACGTCATACACTTCAGGATAACTATTACCAAACATACCGTAGTTAAAAACGAGCAAGTTAGCGAGTAATATCCCTAGTAAACTAAATCCTCTTAAACTATCTACTACTTTAATTCTGTTCATCTAAAAACCTCCTGAATTTCCTTAACGGGTGAAAAACTTTTTCTATGAATCGGTGTTGCTCCGTATTGTCTTAACGCTTCTAAATGATTTTTCGTTCCGTACCCTGAGTTTTTTTCAAAATCGTATGCTGGATACTCTTTACTATGTGCTTTCATTAAACGGTCACGATATACTTTAGCGATAATCGAAGCGGCTGCAATTGAATTAGAATTAGCATCTCCTTTAATGATACTTTGCTGATGAATATCTACATCTAATTCCATCGCATCAATTAATAAATGATCAACGTATCTATTTAAATTTTTCACTGCACGAGTCATCGCAAGTTTCGTCGCTTCATATATATTTAATGTGTCAATTTCTTCAACAGTCGCGATACCTATACCGACTGTGCACGTATCTAAAATTAACTCATATAAGCGATTTCTTTCAGATTCACTTAATTTTTTAGAGTCATCTAACCCATATAACTTCTCGTCACCTAAAATTACAGCACCGGCAACGACTTCTCCTGCGAGTGGTCCGCGCCCTGCTTCATCGACTCCGGCAATTACACCTGTTAACTCATTTTCATACGCCATCATTCGTTCATAGCGTAATTTTGTCTCTTCGTTTTTTTCAAGTTGACGTCTGCGACTTTTAATTGCATTTTGTACACCGACGCGTGTATCACTTTGTAAATCAGTATTGTCTAAATCTTCTATAGAATGAATCGTCTGTAAAAATTCTTTTACTTCTTTAATTGTCATCATTAACCTCATCAAACGTATATCTACCAATCTTACCGTTACGAATGTCATAGACTACACGATTCGTCACTTGTTCATAATCAACTTCGTTACCAGACATTAACATTCCACGACTTCTACCAATTGCGTCAAACACTGAAACAATATCTGTTTCATCATAATTATTAATATTATAAAACGTATCGAAATTTTCTTTGTCATTTTCAATTAAAAACTTCATACCAAAAATAGCGACCTCATCTAAATGAACGACTCTATCCGTAATCGCACCAGTTAAACTTAACTTTAACCCGACGTCTCCTTCAAATTTCGGCCATAATACCCCAGGAGTGTCTAGCAGTTCTAAATTATTACCTGCTTTAATCCACTGCTGAGATTTCGTTAATCCAGGTGTATTTCCAGTTCTAGCTGCTTTTTTACGCGCTAAACTATTAATTAACGTCGACTTCCCAACGTTTGGAATACCAATGATTATCGCACGAATCGGACGACGGTTAATACCGCGAGCTTCCATACGTTGAAACATCTCTTCAGTCGCTTCAATAGCAACTGGTTCAATACGCTTTAATACGTTATTGCTACGCGCATCTAGCGCAATCGGATACGTTCCAATCGATTTAAAGTAATTCATCCACTGATTTGTCATACTTTGATCTGCGAGATCCGACTTATTTAAAATGACAATACGTGGTTTATTTTTAACGATCTCGTTCATCATCGGATTTTGACTCGACATTGGAATTCTCGCGTCTAAAATTTCTATCACTACATCAACTTTTCCTAAATTCTCTTCAATTTGGCGCCTTGCTTTAGCCATATGTCCAGGAAACCAGTTAATAGACATCTCATCACTTCCCTATACGTTTTAGATTCTATTCGATTATAGCAAATTCCGTTTAACATACGATATACTACTAGAAATTAGCATATGTGAAATATGAAAAAAGAATAGCCATACGAACACTAAATTTTTGTTCAAAATAAAAAAAGAACAATCTTTCATTATTTTATAAACGTGATATTATATACATATAAACTTAATATCAAAAAAGGTGGTCTTTCCTTTGAGTAACAACTCATTTATCAATGCGCAACAACAAGTTGAATCAGCATGTAGAATTTTGAATACGGAACCAGCAGTCTTTGAAATTTTAAAAGACGTTGAGCGTATGATTGAAGTTAGCATTCCAGTTAAGATGGATGACGGTACAATCAGAACGTTCAAAGGTTACCGTGCAGCACACAACACGTCACTCGGACCAGCAAAAGGTGGAATTCGTATTCACCCTGCAACAACGTACGATGACGTAAAAGCGTTATCTATTTGGATGACATTTAAATGTGCAGTAACAGGTACACCATACGGTGGTGGTAAAGGTGGTATCGTTGCTGACCCAACAAAACTATCTGAAAACGAACTCGAGCAATTAGCGCGCGGATACGTTCGTGGTCTTTACAAATACTTAGGTGAAAAAATCGACGTACCTGCACCAGACGTAGGCTGTAGTGCACAAATGATCAGCTGGATGGTTGACGAATACTGTCAATTAGCTGGTACACAAGCACTCGGTACATTCACTGGTAAACCAGTAGAATACGGTGGATCACTAGGACGTACAGAATCAACAGGATTCGGTATTTCAGTCATTGGACGTCAAGTTGCTAAGAAATTCGATATCCACTTCGAAGAAGCAACACTTGCAGTACAAGGATTCGGTAACGTAGGAAGCCACGCGGTAAAATACTTCGAACAACTCGGTGCAACAGTACAAGCAGTTATGGAGTGGCATCCAGATGGACTATTTGCTATCTACCGTGAAGAAGGATTTACTTACGAAGAGCTAGAAGCAAACCGTGGTAAATTCAAAGAAATGGACGACGTTAAAATCTTAAACCCAGAAGACTTCTGGTCATTAGACGTAGACATTATGGTACCAGCAGCACTTGCAAACGCAATCGATGAGCGCGTTGCGAAATTAGTAAAAGCAAACATCGTACTTGAAGGTGCAAACGGACCAGTCACTACTGAAGGAGATGCAGTATTCAAAGAAAGAGGCATCACAGTAGTACCAGACATCCTTACAAACTCAGGTGGAGTAATCGTATCTTACTATGAGTGGGTACAAAACCTACAAGGATTCTACTGGACAGAAAAAGAAGTCTTAGAGCGTCAAGAAGAGAAAATGATCCAAGCATTTGACGAAATCTGGGATACAAAAGAAAAACACGACGTAACATTCAGAGAAGCGGCTTACTTAAACTCAATTCAAAAAGTAGCAGACGTTATGAAGTTACAAGGTAAATTATCTTAATATAAAAGAGGCGAACATACTCGCCTCTTTTTTAATGTCTCAATTTAAATTGTTCTATCGCTAATTTAATTTCATCTCTAACACGCTCGAATTCTGACCACTCTTTACCCGCAGGATCATCAAAACCCCAATGTTCTTTTTTAACGTTTACCGGTAAGATAGGACAATTCTCATCTGCATCACTACATAACGTTACGACTAAATCTGATTGTTTTAAAATATCATTATCAATCAAGTCTGACGTATGGTCTGATATATCAATACCTACTTCTTTCATAGCTTCTACTGCTTTAGGATTAACACCATGTGTTTCAATACCAGCAGAATAGACATTCCAGTCTTCACCTAATAATTTCTTCCCCCAACCCTCAGCCATTTGGCTACGGCAAGAGTTGCCAGTACATATAAAATAAATTGTTTTCTTATCCATAATTAAAGCCTCTTTTTAAAATATGATTAGTGTAAAGTACAATCCTAAGAGTGTTACAAATAGGACTGGAATAGTAATGACAATTCCCGTTTTAAAGTATGTTCCCCATGAAATCTTTACACCTTTTTGTGCTAAAACATGTAGCCATAATAATGTTGCTAAAGAACCAATCGGCGTAATTTTAGGTCCTAAATCAGAACCTATAATATTCGCATAAACCATACCCTCTTTTAGTAGTCCTGTAGCACTAGATTGACCAATCGCTATTGCATCTATTAAAACAGTTGGCATATTGTTCATAATTGATGATAAGAAAGCAGCTATAAAGCCCATCCCCATCACACTGATGAATAATCCATAACTTGAAATATTAGTTAATATTTCAGCTAAAAATGTTGTGATGCCTACATTTTTTAACCCAAATACAACTAAATACATACCAATAGAAAATAGAACGATATTCCATGGTGCACCCGTAATCACTTGTTTTGTATTAACTGCTTTAGAATTTCGAGCGAATAGCACAAATATTATAGCAATCGTACCAGTAACAAAAGATACAGGTATCTGAACAAATTCACTCACAAGATAACCAACAAGTAATATGACTAATACAATCCATGAAACCTTAAATAGTTTAAGATCTTTAATTGCATTTTTAGGATCAGGTAGATTTTCTGCATTAAATGTTTTAGGTATAGATTTTCTGAAATATAACCATAAAACGACAATACTAGCAATTAAAGAGAATATATTAGGAACAATCATACGGTTAAAATATTCAATAAATCCAATATCGAAGTAATCTGCAGAAACAATATTCACTAAGTTACTTACAATTAAAGGTAGTGATGTCGTATCCGCAATAAAGCCACTAGCAATAATAAAAGGGAAAATCTCTTTTTTATTAAATCCTAAATTTCTTACCATTGCTAATACAATAGGCGTTAATATTAAAGCGGCACCATCATTTGCGAAAAATGCTGCTACAACTGCTCCAAGTAACATGATAAAAACAAACATTTTTAACCCATTACCATTTGAAGCTCTGACCATATGTATTGCAGACCATTCAAAAAATCCAATTTCATCTAATATTAATGAAATTAGAATAACAGCTACAAAAGTTAGAGTTGCATTCCAAACAATACCTGTTACTTCTAGTACATCAGAAAAACTTACAACTCCTGTAATGATAGCCACAACTGCCCCAATTAGAGCTGTAACACCAATATCTAAACCTTTCGGTTGCCATATAACAAAAATTAAAGTTAAAAGGAAAATCAAAATTGCTAAAATCATCAACAGCAATCACCTGATTTCACATTTTTACATACACATCTTTCGGTCGATGTATTAATAATATTTAAATTTTTGATAATTTCATCTAAATTATCATGATTCAGTTGATACCAATGTTTGTTACCGTCTTTTCTTGTTGTAACTAATTCATTATCTACTAAAGTCTTCATATGATGACTGAGTGTAGGTTGTGAGAAATGAAAGTATTCCAACAAGTCACAAGCACATAATTCCCCACAAGATAGTAAATCTAGTATCTCCAACCGACTTGGATCTGATAAGACTTTTAATATTTTTGATAGTTCTTTATAAGACATGACTAAACCTCCTAGATGGTAAATAGATTAACATCTATATAGATTGTTGTCTATGTGCTTTTATTTATTATTTTATAAATATCACTTTAACAAGCATTAATTACATTAAAATACAGTAAGTTATACCGATAAAAACAAAAAACAGTAAATAATCGACAATACCACCTGTTTTAAAGTAAATCGGTAACGACATTCGTTTTTTCAACGGATAAAATAAAGACACACCCGTTTTGGTCATCATATCTAATATTAGATGCGACAAAATCCCAACCGTATAACTCACTATAAATACCGTCGGCACACTGATAATATCTAAAATCATAAAATTTAATAATAAAAATAATAACGAATGTGTAAACGATCTATGTCCAAAAATTATGCTAAAAATAAAGCTAACAATAGGGAGACGACGACCAATATAACTTTTCGTGTGACAAATATCCGGAACTACAGACCCTGTCACCGCTACAGATAAAATAACAACAGACTCTAAAGATACACCGTAGTCCTTCGCAAAATACATCCCGATCAAACATCCACAGCTTGCATGTGTTTTACCAGTCACAAAATTTCCCCCTTAGCTATTCTACTATTAAAATAGAGAATTGTGTTATGGATGAATAAAATAACCCCCTTAAGCAAAAGTTTTCATACTTAAGGAGGTTAAAATTTATTTCCAAATTGTTTCTAGTTCTTCTAGAGTTTTTCCTTTAGTTTCAGGTACATATTTAATAACAAATAATCCTGATAACAAGCACATTAATGCATAAAATCCGTATGTCATTGTTCCACTAATATCCATCATGAATGGATAGAACGAAGTAATAGAAAAGTTTGCAAACCATTGGAATGCAACTGCAAGTGCCATTGCACTACTACGAATTCTGTTCGGGAAAATCTCTGCTAATAATACCCAAGCGATTGGGCCCCAGCTCATCATAAATGATGCTGTAAAGATAATCATAAACACTAGTGTAATAATTCCGATTGTACCCGTATAAGTCATCATACTAATGCCAATCATACCAATCATCATACCCGTCGAACCGATAATTAAAAGTGGTTTACGTCCAAATTTATCAACATACATAATAGCGACAACTGTAAATACTACATTTACAAATCCCATAACAACTGTTTGAATCATTGATGCATCTGCACCAACACCGAGTTGTGAGAATATTCTCGGTGCATAATATAGTGCTACGTTGATACCAACAAATTGCTGGAAAACTGATAATAAAATACCGATAATAATTACTGTTTTACCAAAACTAAATAACGGTGCTTTAACGTCTACACCTTTTTTAGTCGTTTGGACAATATCATTAAACACGTTCTGAGCATGATTTTTTGAATTATAAATTTTATTTAATACTTTTAGTGCTTGTTCGCTTTTATCTGCTAACATTAGGTATCTTGGTGTTTCTGGTATAAAGAATAGTGTTATAAAGAAAACACTCGCTGGAATTGCCTCTGTTAAAAACATTCTTCTCCAACCGATTGTATCAATATAAGTTGTTGATTCGCCGTACACTATCCAATAATTCACAAAATATACTACGAGCATACCAAAGATAATTGCAAATTGGTTAAAGGAAACAAGTCTACCACGAACTCCAGATGGTGCCATTTCACTGATATACATTGGTGAAATAGCTGAAGCAAGACCTACACCAATCCCACCTATTATTCTATAAATATTAAATGCAATTAAAAGCCCAAGACTACTCTCACCAACTTCAAAAAAGAATGTTTCTGGATATGCAGATAATAATGCTGAGATTATAAATAATACTGCAGCAAACTGTAATGATTTCTTTCGTCCGAATCGACTTGCAGAATAATTAGATAGTAAACCACCAATAATACATCCTATTAAGGCACTGGATACTGTAATACCATGAACTAATGTACTATAATCTTTTGTAATATATTTTTGCAGAGACTGTTCAGCACCTGATATAACAGCTGTGTCATAACCAAAAAGTAATCCACCAAGCGTTGCAATAATAGTTATTGCAGCTATAAATCCTTTATTATTATAAGAAGGTTTCATATTAAGCCCTTTCTTTATTTGAATTCTCTTAACTCTTTACTTAGCTCAATTGTCTGACTATATAATTTTTTATAAATTTCAAATAGCTTTTTGTATTTCTCAGAGTTTTCTTTTCTTGGTTGAATCTCTTCATTGTAATCAATAAATTCATGGATCATATTGTCAAAACTGCTGAACCAACCCTCACCCATTGCTGCAAGCATTGCTGCACCAAATGCTGGGCCTTGTTCTTCGGTACGAGTATAAATCTTAGCATTAAATAAGTCTGCTTGAACATTCAGCCATTCCTTATTTTTAGCTCCTCCACCTATAGATACAATATTTTTTATGTTTAATCCATGATTTCTCATAATCACAATACTTTCATTAATAGAAAAACTAATACCTTCAATAACTGCACGTTTTAAATCATTCTTATTCATACTTCTGTCTAACCCTATAAAGCTTCCTCTAATATTCGCATCGTTATATGGTGTGCGTTCTCCTTGTAAAAATGGCGCAAATAATAAACCATTAGATCCGATTGGAGAATCTGTAAACCCTTTTATAAAAGTTTCAAATGATACATTAGCATCTAATATTTCTTTTAACCACTCTAAACTACTACCTGATGATAATGTTACACCCATGATATATTTTTGATTAGGAACGCAGTGATTAAAATAATGTACTGACCCGTCATTCTTAAATTCAGAACTATTCTCAATCGCAAGTGCGACACCTGAAGTTCCGATACTTACTAATTGTCTAGATTCATCAGTAATACCTGATCCAAGTGCACCACATGCATTATCTGCTCCACCTTGATAAATATTGATGTCTCTACTTATATTTAATTGTTTTTTAACTTCATCTTTAATAACACCTGATTTTCCGTGTGAAGGTATAATTTCCGGACAAATATCAACATCAATATCTAATTCGTTAAGAAGATCGTATGCAAATGTTTCTTTTTTAACATCATACATTATAGTCCCAGCAAAATCTGAAGGCTCTGAATACACGTTACCTGTCAATCGATAAACGATATAGTCTTTAGGTAACATGATTTTATGTACTTTTTTATAATTTTCAAATTCATTTTCTCTAACCCAAAGTAATTTAGGTAAAGTAAATCCTTCTAATACCGTATTAGAAGTATTTTCAAGCAACTTATCTAATGTGACGCTATCTAGTATTTGTTTTACTTGCTTAGTGTTTCTCGTATCATTCCATAAGATTGCTGGACGAATAGAATCACCATTTTCATCTATAATAACTAGTCCATGCATTTGACCTGAGAAACTTATCCCACTAACTTTTTTACCAGCTTCTTTATGTAATAAATAATCTAAACTTTCAATCACCGCTTCATACCATACCTCTGGATCCATCTCACTATATCCAGAATATGGATGTGATGTTTTATAAGTCACGTGGTATTCATCTACCACGTGACCTTTTTTATTAATGACAACACTTTTTAAACCGCTTGTACCAATATCCATTCCAATAACATGTGACATTTTTATTTATCCTCAATGTTAATATTTAATAAATACTGATTAAATTGTGCTTTGATTGTTTCTAAATGATCAGATTTATTAGTAATTTGATCGTTTTCAAGTGCGTATTCTGCTAAATCACTTAATGTAACTTCTTCATTTAGAATTTTCTGACCAATTCCAGTTTCAAATGATTCATATTTTTCTTTTTTGATATTTTCAAAGAAGTTATCTTCAATCATCTTATGTGCTACACGTAAACCTAATGCAAAAGCATCCATACCAGCAATATGCGTTAAAATTAAATCATCTTGAGCAAATGATGTACGTCGTGGTTTAGCGTCGAAGTTTAATCCACCGCTTCCTAGTCCACCATTTTTTAGAATCTCGTACATTGCAAGAGTAGTTTCATAAATATCTGTCGGAAACTCATCAGTATCCCATCCAAGTAGTGGATGCCCTTGGTTAGCATCGACAGAACCAAGCATATCGTTAATTCGTGCATAATGAAGTTCATGTTGGAAAGTATGACCTGCTAATGTCGCGTGGTTTGCTTCAATATTAAATTTAAACACATCATCTAAATCGTATTTTTGTAAAAACGCATGTGCAGTTGCTACATCAGTATCATATTGATGTGAAGTTGGCTCTTTAGGCTTTGGTTCAATTAAAAATTGACCTGTATAACCAATCTCATCTGCATAGTTTTTTGCAAGCTTAAAGAAACGTGCTAAGTTATCTAACTCTAGTTTCATATCAGTGTTTAAAAGACTTTCATATCCTTCACGTCCGCCCCAAAACACAAAGTTTTCTGCTCCTAATTCTTTTGCGATATCTAAGTTCTTTTTAACTTTTGCAGCTGCATATGCAAATACATCAGCATTTGAAGAAGTAGCTGCACCGTGTACAAAACGCTCATGTGTAAAGTTATTAGACGTATTCCACAATAACTTTTTACCAGTTTCCTCCATTTTCTTTTTAATTAGTGCAACAATCTCATCAAGGTTTTCATTTGTTTCTTTTAAAGTTTTACCTTCAGGTGCAATATCAACATCATGAAAACAGAAATAAGGAATGTTTAATTTTTCCATAAATTCGAAAATAGCATCTACACGAGCTTTAGCCTTATCCATTTCGCTTAAACTATCCCAATCACGTACAGCAGTTCCAACACCGAATGGATCAGATAAATCTGCAGTGAAAGTGTGCCAGTAAGCAACACCAAAACGAAGAATCTCCTCCATTGTTTTACCATCAAACTTCTCATTCGGGTTATAGTACTTAAAACTATACGGATTTGTAGAATTCGGTCCCTCATATTGAATCACATCTTGTTTAAAATAAGCCATTAATATTCTCCTTAAAAACTTTGTTTAATCACTAAACAAAGTATATAATTATTGTATAAGATATGTCAAACTGAAACATATGAATTTAAAAGGAGTAAATTATATGTGTGCTCAATCAATCACCCAACAGTCTATTAAAAAATTTAATACAAATTCTATTTTAAGAGTATTAGAAAGCAATGATTCTATTTCTAGAACAGAAATAGCTAAACATACAAATCTTAACAAAGCTACTGTTTCTACAATTGTTAAGGAACTGATAGCAAAGGGATTAGTCAATGATTTAGGCTATGGTAAATCTAGCGGAGGGAAAAAGCCGCGTTTAATAGAACTGAATTCAACTGCGAAATACATTATAGTAATTATAATAGAGGCAAATATAATAGAAGCATCTATACTCAATCTAAAACTTGAATTATTAGATACCGAAAAACAAAACACAAAATGTACAAATAAAGAATCTATTTTAAAAATTATTACTCGTTTAATCGCGAAACTAAAAATAAATTACAGTCTTAAAGACACAGACCTTCTTCAAATTGGGCTCACAATCCCAGGTATTGTAAATAAAAATGGTTACATAGTAGATGCTCCAAATTTAAACTGGAAAGACTATAATCTTATCGAAGAACTAACGAAATTACATCCTGAATATACATATAGAATAATCAACGAAGCAAACGCTGGGGCAATTGGTATAAATCATCAATATCCAGATGTTAAAAATCTTATCTACCTGAGTGTAAGTCAAGGAGTTGGGACAGGCATAATCATAAATGGAGAACTCTACAAAGGAGAATATGGATATTCTGGAGAATTCGGACACACAATCATTAAAGAAAATGGTAAAAAATGCCGTTGTGGTCAAAATGGGTGTTTTGAACAGTATGTTTCAGAACAAGCAATTTATGAAATTTTAGAAGAAAAAGGGATTCAGCTAAAAGAAAAAACATTCAGCGCCTTGAATCATCTAGATAGTGATATCACCTCTGAAATATATATAAAGCTTTCAAAGTTTTTAAATTTAGGAGTACTAAATATAGCAAGAATATTCGATCCAGAACTTATAATATTAGGAAATCATATTGCTAATTTAAAAGATAACTTAGATATAAATAACAAAGTTATCAATTCAAATGTTAAATTTAATGAAGAAAGCCAAGCATCAAGAAAAACGGGAATCGCATCAATAATTAGGGATAAGTATTTGTATGAATGAAAAAAGAGTACAGTATAATGAGGTGCATCCTAAAGTTGGACACTAAAATCCAACTTTTGGGTAGCACCTCACTTTTTCTTAAATACTTTTCTTTTTCAGATATAAATCTTCTGTGAAATCCTTCCATTATAGAAATTTGTGAAATCAAATAACTGTCAGTATAATAATGGACAACATATAAATTAAGAGATATATTTCAAATATATCTTTTAATTTATCTGAGTTTTTAAAATATCCACAGTCTCTGATCTTTATTTCTTTTAACTTAAAGAGTATAGCCTTAAGAGTCTCCAAACCACCCTCAGTTACAAAAATTAACTGAGATAATAAAATAATGATACTTATCCATTTCTTCTAAAAATTGGAGAGAGTAATTTTTTCTGTCCATTATTTATAATCAATTCGAGAGGATAAAACTTTCCTTATTGGAGTTTTTATTAATAAATTCTCTCTCATGAGAATTTAAAAGTGCTTTATCCACGTCATGACTCACCTCTATGTATTATCGTTATCCTAAATATAATCTAGGTTGTAAATACTTCAAAAATATAAAAAGCATGTTTCCTAATTCAATATAGAAAACATGCTGAACTCATTAAAAAGGAACATTACTAATCTCAGATAGTACAAATTTAGAAAGTTCAAATATAATTGTACTGTCGTTTTTTACTAAATTTTCACCATCCCAGTAATCATCGAGACCACGATTACAAATAATCTCCATACCAGCATTTGCATACTCATTAATAATTTTTCTAATCTCACCAAAGTTCTCAGAATCCAATAACCATTCAATGTCATGGTTAATATCTGGATCAGCCATTAACATGTTAATTAATAATGATTCTTCATTCTGCGTATAATAGCTCGCTCTTATTTCTCTACCTTTATTTTCTACAGGTACTCTTATTGAATTTTTAAATCCAATTGCAACTGAGAGTAAGAATAGGTATTTATAATCAATTTTTTTATATGAATCTTCCATCGTGCTTAATGATTTATATATAGTATCGTATTTTTTGTCTGATACAAAAACGATTGATGAGTCTTTTAGAAATGACATTAGTTAACACCTCTTGTCGCCATTGTTTCATCTAAGCCCACTACTTCTATTTCAGAATAATGTGTTTCTATTTGATTGATTCTATACCACTTTCCTAGGCGCTTTTCATTTTTAAGTACTTTTTCTTCATTCGTTGTCCATTCTGTATCCGTAACTAAGAGTATCCACTGTGACGTTAGATCAGGAATATTACTAATTAGATTATCTCTGTTTTGACCACTCAATCTGTTGAAAGGAGAGTCCATAAATAATGGATAATCTATTCTATTCCCAGAATTTTCACGTGCTGCAACTCTTGCTAAAGCAGTAATAAATGATAGTGATAGAATTTGTCTTTGTCCTTGAGAGATGTCTTGGGTAACCTCATGGCCATTTCCATTAATTGCTCTAATTTGGAATTTCTTATCAATTTCTACTCTATCTATAACATTTACATCTTTTTTATCAATAAGTGTTTTAAATAATTCAGAAGTATATTGTCCGAGTAACTCTCTTACATCGTCACTAAATTTAAATGAAATTGATTTTAATGATTCTTCTAATTCATCCAATTTCATATATTTGTCTGTGTTGAATTGGTTAGTTCCTTCTTTTCTCAATAATTCTTGATAATCATTATCTATTTTTACTTTCTCTTCCATTAATTCTGTTAACTTATTTTGCGATACTCCTGATTCTTTTAGTAAATTATTATAATTCTCTCTTTCCTTTTCTATCATTTCTTGGATATCTTTTAGATCAGAAGTATTTCTTGCCAACGTAGAAATTTCATTATTCATACTCTCAATTTTTTCATTTTCACGGTCTATTGTTAGTGATAGATTTTTATAGTTTTGTAAATCATCGTTAAATCTTTCAAGATTAGTCGAATAAGATTCTTTATGATCTGTTGCATATCTCAGTATATCTCTTGCTAAATCATATGCTTTAGAGTGTCTCTGAGAGTCTAGTAATGCTTGAATATACTTTCTATTACTTTCAGCTAAATCATGGTCACAAATAATACACTTACTATCATTTAAAGATTCTGTTAAAATCTCTTTTGGTATGTTAACTTTTTCATCACCTAAATAATTTTCTAGATAACTTTGGTTATTATAAAATACATCCTCTAGTAAAAGAACAGGGCCTTTTTCAAATAATGAGTCGCTAAGACTTGAGATGTTTATACTTTGCTGATCTAAAAGTACAGCTACTTCTTGTTTCTTTTCTTCCAGATTATCTTTAGTTTTGAAAATATCTTTATTTTTTTCCAAACTTGCTTCATGCTTAGAAATAATTTCATATGTTTTTTCTGATTGATCTTCAAGTTTACTAATTTCTTCATTCAACTCTTCAATCGATTGTTCTAATTTATCCTTATGAGCTGAAACTTGTTTAATGTTCCCACTTTCCATATTTTTATCCAAAGCATTTTTAACTTCTCTTTTTAGCTCATTAAGTAACTTTGTACCTTTATCTACTTTATCTAGCTGTAGCAAGTTAAAGATTGCATCTTTAACTTCCTTTCTAACACTACTGTCTGTTTTAGCAAGAGTATCGATTTTCTCAGCGTCGAATAGAAAGAAGTCTTTAATATCTTCGTTGATAATCTTATTAATCTTAAGTGCAACCTCTTGTTTATCTGTTAAGATTTCTGGTTTTATATTACCCGTATGTAAATCTATTTCAGTAAACTCTACTTTCCCTTCTCTTTCTTCAATTAACATTGGTGTGCTTTGAAAGGCTCTTCTAGTTCTAAAAATCTCATATTTTTTATTTTCATGTTCAAAAATTAGACGAACTGATGACTCAGCTACCCCTTGACTTTCACTCAATAATTTAAAGTTTGTTAAATGAATCTTCTCATTCTCAGAGTCTTGAGAGATATGTGTAGAGCCAAATAGTACAAACATTATCGCCCTATATATACCAGTTTTCCCTTTACCATTTTCTCCAAAAATAATTGTAGTATTCTCTCTATTATTAGATGCAAATTCAATACTTTGTTTACCATAATATTGTCTAAAGTTTTCTAATTCCATTTTCAAAAGCTTCATAAATACTACAACTCTCCTTTATCTAATTTTAAATGCTCGTTTAGTGATTTTTCAAATCTACGTTTAGCCGAAGCTTCTTCTTGACGAGTATTTGCATTAACTAGATCAGTTAGAAATGGTCTAAGTAGTTGTTGCGCATCTTCGTCTAAAACATTCAATCTTTTACTCAACTCTTTATTCAAAATTGACACTTTTAAAATTCTCCTTCATATCTTTATACACATCCCATGGTTTTTTATACATTAAATGGGTCATGTCATAATTTTCTAAGATATTGTGCATATCTAATTTATTATCAACTGAATTTAATGCACTTTCATTAAACTCAGAAAACCTTGGAAACTCTTTAGATGCTATACTATAAAACTCATCTGCGTCCATTCCAATTGGTAACACGATATAATCATGTATTTCTGCAAATTTCTTCCCAATACTTGTTCTTAAAATCCTACCTCTACGTTGAACAAATTCTCTTGGATTTGAAGTACTTGCTAAGAAATATGCTTTCCTGGTTGCAGGAACATCTACACCTTCGTCCAAACATTTTATTGCAACTAGAACCTGTATATATCCTTTTTCAAACATTTCAAGTATTGTCACTCGGTCTTTATTATTTACTTCTGCATTAAACTTCGATACTTTAACTCCAAGATCAGAAATCTTCTTTACAATTTTATCAATTTCTCCTGGTGCGCAATAAACTAATGTATGAGATATTTGTTTAAGATTTTCATCCTTAAAATCATTTAAAAATGTTTCTATTTTATTTTCTGCTTTACTTATTAACATCGCTCTACGTCTGAGTAATGTTTCTACCTGTTCTTTGTCACTATCTTTATCATTCATGTGATATATAATTCTTCGAGTTAGCTTTATATATTCTTCCATTTCAATCTCTTCAAAATCAACGATATGAGGAAAATATTTATATGGAGTTAGTTTCTTATTTTGTATAGCTTGTTCTAAGGTATATTCATAAACAACCCTACCTAACATACTTTTCATGAAAGAAGTTCCTTCTTCATCCCACCATCTATCTGGAGTAGCAGAAAGACCTAGTAAGGCATCAAATGAATAAAATGGGAAATCTTTAAAACCGTTATAAGTAATATAATGGCATTCATCTGCAATTATCATTTTAGGTGCAACTATCATTTTAAGTAAGTCAGTAAATTCTTTTGATAAAACAGTATTATAGGTTGTTACTATGACAAAATCATCAAGCAAGTTTAGATTATGCTCTTGAATCATAGTTTTTAATTTCTTATTCCAAGAAGTTCGCGCTCCCATACACTTTACTGTAGGAGAATCTAATATAAACTTAACATCTCTTTCCCATTGATCAACAAGGTGCTGAAACGGAACAACAATTACAGTTATACTTGATTTAACCTCTGATATAAAAGATCTTGCTGCTAATAAGCTTGTTATGGTTTTTCCTGTTCCTGTAGCCATCTCTAGAATACCTTTATTATTTGCATCTTTCCAACTAGATATTGCTTCTTGCTGATACCCTCTTGCTTCAATAATTTTTGAGTGATGATTATCTTTAATTAGGGTCTACCTCCTTGATACTAAAATATCCAAGTGAATCAAATTCAAATAAATCACTATGAATTAAACTTGTATATAGCTTGTCTGCACGCTCATTAATTAGACCTTTCTCCTTAAGAAATTTTAAAAGCTTCTCTTCATTGTTAATAGTCTCATCTGTGTTGCTCAATATATCCAATATCAACTTATCGTACGATCCATAGTCTTCTTTAGTAATTACAGGTAAGGCATAAGTTGATCCAGGATAAGCCTCATACAAGTAGTAACCAGCTTTATTTGCAAAGAAGGCTATAGTCTCAGTCTGGACCATGTACTCATCATTCAGGTTTATGATTTGGGTAAGTTGATTGATATCATAAGTTGTAATAAAATCTTTATTTGTTAATTCTCTATCTAACAACTCAAGAATCTCTGTTTCTAAACCATCTCTTAAAATAAATTTATCTGTATTAATGAAACTGAATTCGTCATATGGAATAATTTTCCCATCTTCTATAAGTTCATTTTTCATCTTATGAAATGTTTGAGCTGAATAACCCTTTCCCACAATAAGATTTTCAAAATCCCTATAGCTTGGCATATCACTTAGTTCATTCAAAATTACATCATTTATTTTTGTGATCGGAGAGTTTTTTAAATATAAGAATTGAGAAAAACCTCGTACATCAGAAAATTTAGCCTTAATAAATTGTGCAAAACCAGATAAATTACCTATATTGTGCGCAGTCAGAAAATCTGATATTTCATTATTACTAAAAATTAATTTCATCATAAAATCATGAGTAATAATGTAACCTTTCTCTAATTCTTTACTGATAATATCGTAAACTTCAAAATACTTACTATCATTTTCAATATCCGATATTAATGTCACTTGTCGATTCCCTGTAAATATTACACTGTCTATTTTTGGGATTAATTGTTCTAATTTTAGTTTATTCCAACCCAATGTTTCTAATACATAATCTGTCGTTACAGGCGACTTATTTTTTAATAAGTCTAAAAGTAACTCTTCAGCTGAGAAATCGTCAGTTTCTTTATCATAGATATATAGAGTGTTTTGATGACCAACTTTAAAATCATCCGAGAAAAACTCTTTTATTAAAGAATATAGGTGTACATGTGAAAACACATTATTTTTAAGCATTAAGTCTTTATTATTTTTATATATAGTTCTTGGGTTAGCATAATTAACATTTAAAATTTCATTTTCAATAAAAACTTTTAATTCATTTAAAAAGCTTGGATTCACATCAGTAAAATCCATATATGCATATGTCCCCTCTTCAATTAAAGCAACGTTTTTTGCATCTGCTACTCTTGCAAATAAAGACCTTGTATTTGAATCAACTACTTTTCCGAAAGTATTATATATCTCTTCTCTCAAAAACTCCGTGTTGTCGTCGCTAATCTTAAAGCTCTTACCTTGATTCTGCTTCAAAATATAACTAAGAGAGTTTGTGATTGAAATGCTTTCTGGCACAAAATTTTTATTAAAGTATTTATATTTAAACTCTTTAAATAGTTTAGTTATAATTTCAAAATTATCCTCAGAAAAGTTGATGAGTTCATTAATACTTATAACTAGTTTCTCCTGAGCAATCAGTGTTTCAATTTCAGTTTTCATTCTTCCGTATAGATTATTTTTAACTAACAATTTCTCATCGTTCATAATGATGAAATTAGAATCGTTTTCAAAAATAGCTGGGATTACAAACTCATAATCTGAAGAAAGGTTAAGTAGCTTTAATATTTGCGAAAATTTTATGTACGTCTTGTCATTATATTTTAATAAAATAAAATCTAGGCATTTTTTAATTGTAGTATTATTTCTTAGGTTTTTCTTCGCCTTCGCTTCTATTTGTCTAATGCGTTCCCTTGTCACTCTCAATGAAAAACCTGTTTCTTCTAAAGTTTTTCCTCTATATCTCATAGATAACACTTTAGTTTGACGTTCATCTAATAAATTAGTGATAAATATTCCTATTGATTGGGGGTTCGGAAGCTCATTTAAAAGTTCTATTAATAATCTAGCTATAAACCTATCTTGATACTCTGTACCTAAGTTAGTAATTAGTCTATCTTCATTATAAAATATGTTTGATAAATTATATTGATTAAAAATATCAGATATCTTTGAGCACATAATATATTGATATCCATTATGATTTTTTAGCTCATCTAAAATTGATTCATAATTTGTAGTTAATAAATCAAATTTTTCATAATCATTTTCATAAATATCTTCTATAATTCTAATCGTTTTATCGTAAGGTTTTTCATTACAAATATTTGCTTCACTAAAATAATTGTTCATAAAGTTAGTGAAATCATATCCAAAACTCTCTAAACGTTTTTGTGTAATATTTAGTGTAGAAACTAAGTCATTTACAATGTCACCTTTAAAAATCATGTTATTGTTCTTACAGTATTGATATAAACCATCATATGTTTTCTTTCGAGTTCCTTTTGCATTTTTGTAACTCTTAAGTGCAACATCAATTTTTTCCATTGTATAGCCATTGTCTTCACAAAAATTAATAAAATGAGGAAATATCTCTTTCGGTATATAATACTCCATGCTTGTTTCTCTTTTTTTAGGAGTTGTATTTGTATCTATTTCATAGTGTTCATCATCCATTTTTTCCTGTGTGCTTGAAATCAACTCAAATCCATATTCTTTTAATTTATAGGGAAATAAATGTTTCTTCTCATTAGGTATGTATTTATCAAACCCGCTTAATGGGATATAGTTAAAGAAAAGATCTGATTCTATTTTCAAATCAGCTACAAGATTTGATAGTCCAAAAAATTTGAAAGGAAATTTCTTGAAATTATTCGTGTCTTTAGATGCTTTTATATATGGCTCTAGATCAAAGTCTATTCCTTTCAACAGATTGCTTTGATGTTGTTCTGTGAAAGCAATACCTCTAAGTTGCATTTCCATCAGAACTAAATTAAATGCCGTTCTGTCTTTTATATATAACTCTCTCAATAGTTCTAATATCTCATCATTAAGAAACTGCTTCATATAATAACTATGTTTTTTTATTTCTTCTAAGTTTGCATATTTAGGTAACTCAAATTTCATAATATCGGATCCTTTTCCAAGTACATAATTAAATCAAGTACTATCTATAAAATGTGTAAGTCCACTCTACTATATGTATAGCACAAACTTCTCTATATAACTAGATCTTAGACTATAAATCCCTATATACATCTAAAGCATTCATTAGTAAAACTATCGTCTCTATTTTCAATCGTTAAACTTTTGTTTGATTCATTCAAATATCTGTCTACATAGATTGGAGCAAAATGCTCTCTAATTCTTCAAATTTTACTTCATAAATATCTGGGTCTTGGACGATATTTTCTAAACTTTCACTATTATAATAAGGGGTAAATTATTTTCTTCATCAAAATAGTTATCACATACTGCTTTAATGATTATGTTTTTATTAATAAGTGTTTCTCTTAGGTATGAAACAATGATTTTCACGCCACATGTATTTTTACTAAACACTTCATGGTTATTTAAGTTTTTAAAGGGGGAAGAATCTTTTATTAATATCTTCCGTCACATAATCCGTATAATAGACGGTCGCACGGTATCCCTGACTGTAATCCACACCAAAAAAACCTTTCGTATTTTCATCTTCTATAGAGTGAATATGCCCAAATAATTCCTCTATTCCGACCAAACCACTTTTTCAAACCTTACTACCAAGTGAATTATCAAAAGTATAGTGTTCAATTGGATCTGTTTTTGCAAATTGACATGATTCTTTCATGAACATCCTCCAAAACCTTTATTGAAAACGTTATTTTCTCTTATATAAGTTAGAGCACACCTTAAATCTTTAGTAAAGATCACTAATAAATAGTCAACAAAAAAGAAGCCTCTTTGATAGAGACTTCTATATAATATTAGTTTTCTAATTCATCAATTATGTCTGTAGGTACTGGATCTTTGAAATTCCAAATAACGGACATAGGTTTTCCACCTTCATGGGATTCGTACTCTACTTCACCAAGATAATATAATGGCAATGTAACTTCATCAACTTTTTTTGTAGATCTCGCTAAGAGATGAACTTTCATTCCATATTTTTTATGATTAATGATTTTTTCCCCAGCTTCAGTATCTTCGCTCATCCCATTTCGTCCACCTGGTGATTCCCAATGGAACTGATTTGTTGACATAAAGTAATCATCGTATAAGAGGTGTTCTTCTGTAGTATTTTCGTCTTTCGTTAATGTAACAAACAAATAAATATCCCCTTCTAGTTCAATAAATCCAGTTTGATGTTGAGTGTGATCTTTTACCGATCCAACTATTGCACCTACCTGACCAGTTGAATATTCTTCATAAAGTATAAGCTCGTTTTCTTTATTTAAATTATCTACTGGATAGTTTTGCTTGTAACTGAGTTGCACAAATTCTAAGAATTCATTTAATTCTTTTCTCACTTGTTCGGATAGGTTATAGTCTGAATATAATACCCCATCTGTATATTTAAATATAGGTTTGCTACCATGCTCAATTTTAGATGTTCGTTTAAATGCATAGTGGATTTTATCTTTTGCTTGACTGTTGAGTTGAATATTTAACTTATCTTCTATATAAGAGATGACTTGTTGTTCTTCTAGTTTTTTATTTAACAACGTCATTATGAAAATTATTGGGTCGTATAACACTTTTACCGGAATATTTTTCATGATCTCATTCATGACCGCTGTTAAATAAGGCGATTTGTTGATTTCTTTATCAACTTCTCGTTCTTCGTTGATAGCTTTATTAAGTTTTGATAAGTTTTTGTATGTTCTTTTAAATAACCCTGACAATGATGGTGCTTGTTCATGGCTGTAAAAGTCCATAATTGAAAGTTTCTTCGCATCATTTTTAGTTTCTAAACGTATGATTTCTAAAAACTCTCGCACATCTTTTTTAATGAACTGTGATCCCATAAAGTCCGTATTATCGAGACTTTCTAGAATACGTTCTTTCGCTATATGATCGAATTCTATATGAATAGAACTTGATCGGTCATTAAAGTTACCTTTCACTCTATTTTTAAGCTTATGTTTGTTTATAAAATCTTTGTTGCCATTTAATGCGATCGGAATAAGATAGTTATTTCTATTATTCGTTACAAAATCTAGCACTGTTAAATACTCTTTGTCTTTTGCTTTACGTAATCCACGGCCGAGTTGTTGAGTAAATATAATTGCAGATTCTGTCGGTCTTAAGAATAAAATCAAGTTTACCTTAGGAATATCGACACCTTCATTAAATAAATCAACGATGCATATGATTTCTAACGGATGATTGTCATCTTCCAGTTGTTTAATCATTTCTGAACGCGTTTCGTCGTTATCATTTCCAGTTAGAACTGCTGAGTGATATCCTCTTTTTTGAAACTCTGCATTCATATATTCAGCGTGTTCAATATTTTGACAAAAGGCTAAACATTTTCTTGAACCTGTTAAAATGTATTGTTCCATCTTTTTTACAATAAAATCTACACGACGGTTCGAATTTAAGATTTTAACTAAATCATCCTCTTTAATTTTATCGTTTTTAGCTAAATCTATTGTCGTATCGCTTATACCATAATACTGAAATGGTACGAGTAGTTCACTTTCAAGTGCATGTTGTAATCTAACATCAACGATAACATTGTAGTTCGCAAGTTCATAAATATTTCCACCATCAGTACGGTCTGGTGTTGCGGTTAATCCGAGTAAAAAGTTTGGTGTAAAGTAGTCGATGATTTCTTTATAAGTTGGTGATGATCCGTGATGAAATTCATCAATGATGATTAAATCAAATTCATTTCTATTCAACTTTTCATAATCGTTATATAATGTTTGAATTGAAGCAAACGTAAATTTCGCAAACTCTCTTTTACTGCCTTTATATATTTTAAATTCATCTCCTGCATAATTATTAAATATCTTTTTAAATGTTTCTTTAGCACCATTTAATAATTCAATTCTATGTGCTATAAATAACACGTTTTTTGGTTCGAGTTCTCTAGCACACATTGCGGATAAAAATGTCTTACCTGTACCCGTTGCGGCAATCGCTAGTCCTCTTTTATAACCTTTATCTATGGACTCTAGCATATTTTTTATAGCTGTCTTTTGCATTGAGTTTGGTAAAATATTCGATGACTTATTATCTTTTAATACCTGACTATTAAAAGAAGTTTTTAGCGGCTTTAAAACAGTTTTTGTTTCTAGGAAGTGCTTATATTTTTTAATATAAGCATTGGTAACTTCAACTGTATTTTCATGATTCCATAAGCGTTCAAAACGTGAAGACATACTGTCGTATATTGAGTCACTTGCCCTCTCATACGTACGTATATTCCATTCCTCACCTGTCGTTAAAGCTGCCTTTGAAATATTTGATGAGCCTACAATTACCGAGCCGTAATTTTTTTCCCTATGAAATATATACCCTTTAGTATGAAAACTATCTTTTATGTCTTGGCTCTCATAAACTTTTAACTCAATATTTGGAAAATCTTTTAGCACTTGTAGTGCTTTAGCTTCAGTCACGTTCATATAAGTTGTCGTAATAATACGACCTTTCACATTATATTTTTGTAATAATTCTAATGTGTTTATAAGTAAATTAAGTCCTGACCCTCTAATAAAGCTAACGATAATATCAAAACTAGAACATGTTAATAGCTCATTTTTTAAGTGATTTAGTAATTTCTCACCTGTTGAGTCGTCATTTACAATCAATTTACTTTCTATCATTTGAAAGTCATCAGTTAATTCGTGCTTATACTCTTCTATATTTTGATCTCCATATAGAGTTAATGCCATTGGAAAGGTATTCAGCTCTCCTGAAACTTTTTCACGTATATATCTAACTATTTCTTCTGTTTTATACTGGTCTTCTTCTTTTAATTTCTTAAGCTCTTCTTCAACTTTAGCTTCATTCATATTATGAAGGTATTCAAGAGATTCTTTAACATTTAAAATTTTGCTATTTATTATATTAGTAGAATTTGTTTTATATTCCCCTGCGACTTCATAAATTTTTAATCCATTATCTGAAATATTATATTCCATTATGACCACTCCTTATAAATATTAATTATCATATAACAATTGAAATATCAATAAATAAATGTAACCGTTTTATTATTAATGCTATACTTACTCATAAAACTTTTAAGCTTCAATATATTTACTAATAACGCCATTTCTACTCACTCTAATCGACGTTTCACTTTTTTCTCCAAACCAGTCGATGACTGGATCTGTGATATGATTTTTTACTGCTCTTTTTAATGGTCTCGCACCATATTCTTTCTCGTAACATTCACTTACTAACCATTCTACGAAATTATCATCGATTGTAACAATCATTCCGAGTTCTACTTCTAACTTTGAAATTTCTTCTTCAACTAACTGTGTAGTTATCTTCATCGCTGCTTCTTCTGTAAATTCTTTAAACACAATGATTTCATCGATACGGTTGTATAATTCTGGTCTTAAGCTTTGTTTTACATAGTGTAGCCACTCTTTATCGTCTGTTTCTACCGCTTCAAACCCAACGACTGTCTTGTTTGCAATCTCGGCTGCTCCAATGTTTGACGTCATAAATATTATCGTTTTAGTAAAGTCTACTTCTCGTCCGAGACTATCTGTTAGTCTACCGTCGTCAAATACTTGAAGTAATAGGTCTAATACTTTTGGATGTGCCTTTTCGATTTCATCAAATAAGATGATTGCGTCTGGTTGCTCGATGACTTTGTTTGTAAGCTGACCACCTGAAGTGCTTCCGGCGTATCCTGGAGGTGATCCGATGAGCTTTGAAACCTCATGTGGTTGTTGGTATTCTGACATGTCAATTCGTATCATTTTGCTTTCGTTACCTTTTAACACGCGTGTGAGTGCTTTGACAGTTTCTGTTTTACCGACACCTGTATTTCCAACGAATAAAAACACACCTTCTGGTTTACTGTCATCTGTTACACCAAACGTTGAACGTTTGACGACTTTTGTGACAGATTTTATCGCTTCGTCCTGGCCAATAATATTATTTTTAAGTGTGGTTTCTAATGTCGCTATTTTTTCTTTTTTTGCTTGAATCTCCTCCTCTTCAGAATAAAACAATGATTCGTCAACTTCGTCATTCGTTCTTCGTTTTACTGCTTCTTTTAAGTGATGACGCTTAATTGTATACTCATATTTTGTCTGTCTTTCTGTCGCTAATTCGTTTTCGTATTCTTTTTTAAGTTCATCGAGTTCTTTTCGAATACGATCTACTTCTTGTTCGTTATACTCAATTTGTTGAGCAGCTTTTAGTCTCTCTTTAATTGCTTGTCGTTTATTAATATAATCTGATACAGTATCTTTTAGTCCATATTCAAGTCTTGCGACTGCACCGGCATTATCGAGTAATGTAAATGCACTATCTGGCAGCTTTTGACTTGGCATATATTCTTTTGCGACGTTTGCTACTTTTTCTAAAACTTCTTTTGAATAGTTCATCGTATAATATTTTTCGTACGAATGGATGGATTTTTTAATAATCTGCGTCGTTTCTTCAATCGATGGTTCCTCGACTTCTATTACGTCAAACCTACGTGTGAGTGCTTTGTCATTTTGTATCATTCTAAATTCTTCTCTCGTCGTACATCCGATGATTCTAAAGTCTCCACGTGCCATCAAAGGTTTGAGTATGTCAGTTAGTGATTTTAATTGTGCGAGCATGTGCATTTCATCGATATATAATACGACGTCACGTTCAGCTTCCATTTCTTGCTGTAATTTTATGATGCCTTGTGAAAAATGGTTGCCAATTTTATTCATTAGTGTCGATAAATTGAATTGTAGTATTTTAATATTTTTTAATGATTGTATTTCTCCTGATGCGATTTTTTTAGCAAGTCCTTCAATAATTGCACTTTTACCGACACCTCCATCACCAACTAACGCCGCATTATTTTTATTCTTTCTCGTCAAAATAAGTTCTAACTGCTTAATTTCGTCTTCTCTACCAATTACACTACTTAATGTTGATGCCTCTTTCGTTAAATCTACTGAAATATCATTAAGTAATGAGTAATCGGGATCGTTCAACCGGTTTACCATTTTATTTTGGACTTCTTTTTGTTCTTCATGTCGATATTTTTTATAACCATCATGCCATCTACTTACTGCTAAATTACTAAATGTATATCGCTTACTAATGTCTTCTGTATCTACATGTAAATCGTATTTTAAAGTTTGGTGTAAGAGTAAATAATGTGCATTTGACGATTCGTCTTGACTGAATGCAATTAAAAAATAAAATGTATCAATTTTACTTTCAGTATTTGCTTGCATTGCTAAGTCATTCGCTACTACAAATGCGTTATAAACATCTTCAGATACTTTAAAATCTTTCAGAACATTAATTTTATTGTTTGATTCTTTCTCTTGTAAAATTTCTAATGGAGAATTTTTAAATTGTTCTAAAAATTTTCGACGCCCACGTCTATTGGAAAAATAAGCATCTTCACTCATAGCAGTATCTGGGGTAAATGTGTTTCGCTCTTCTACGATAATCGCTTCATCCAATAAACGTCGTACTTTATGTGCCGTAATCGTCTGTGAACCAAGACGTCTACCAAATCCTGTATCATCCGTTAACATCATTGCATAAAACAAGTCTTGTGTTTGGATGACGTAATTCTCATCAATATGCTTCATTTGTACCAATGTTTCTAGACTCTCTTTTAATTCTCTTGTAACTTTTACATTCATCATTGTATATCCTCCTGTATTTTATATATATTTTTTAATATATATTATCGTTAATTGAAGTATACAATCAATAATTTTAAAAGTCAATAAAAAATATCCCTAAAATATTAGGGATATTATTGTATATTTAAATATATTCAATTACTTCTGTCTTTTACTATCAAATATAGATTTTACTTTCCTTTTAAAACTGATAGGTTCACTGAGTTCTACTAAAAGATCTGATATAGAGTCTCTTAGCTCTTCTGATTGCTTTCTATATTCAGTTGAATATTTCTTTTGTTGGTTTTTTAATTTATCAAAGTCTGTTTGATTTATGATATCATTTAATATAAATATTCTTACTTTATTTCCTAATTCTTGACATTGGTCAATTTGGTTCTTAATATTATAATATTTTTGATTAATAGATTTTAAGGTGAGGAGCAGTAAATTATAATGATAGATAAATTCATAGTGTGCACGATAATATTCTCTCTCTAATTCCTCAAAATTACTTTCTTTCGTCTGAATATTATTTTTTAAATCATATCCTTTCTCCTTATACATAAGTATTACAACTTCACGAACCGTATTTGATGCTTTTAAACACAAAGCTGTTTGTTCCCTCAATTGAGAGGTTAACTGAAATTGATAATCATACTTAATCTTACCGTCTTGGAGAAATTTATTTACGAAATAGGTGATAAAGGTAATCATTATAAGTAGCAAAATATTTTCTGTGTTGAAAACACTTAATAAATTCATAAAATCTAATCTCCTATTAAACTTTTAGTAATGCGTTAGAATGTTTGTTGTTAAAGAAGTATAAATAAGCATCAACTTTTTTTGCATTATTACTTTTTATTAATGCTTGTTTATATAATTCTAACTGTACTTCATATTTGCTTATTAGAGTACCATCCGTATCTTTAGAACTGACAGTATCTGTTTTGTAATCGACAATTATATATTCGTCATCGTTCACTTGAATCAAGAGGTCAATAACACCCTCTAACAAATCACCTTCATTAAAATTATATCCTTTGTAGTTTTCTCCGACCGTCTCTGTTAATTTCACATTAAATCTATGCTCAAAAAAGACATTTTTAGCATTCCTTAGTTTATCTATGATAAATTCTTCTTCAAAAAACTGATTAACATTTTGTTTAAATTTGGCTTTTTGCCTACTCACTTGTGACTCTGTCCATCTGTGTTTATTGAGTACTTTTTTAAAGTTATCTTCTATTAAGTCGTCACTAACAATATAGTTATGTTCTTTAGATGCTTTGATAGTATATTCCATAAGTTCATGCATAAATGTACCTAGCAGTCCTGGCGATGTCACAAGTTTTGTTGTCCCTTTATAAATATTTGGAACTGGTAATCCTTTAAATTCTACATTATTTTTATCGTCAAAGTTATTTTCGTTTTTATTAATCTCTTCCTTTATCTTAGTTGCAGATAGTAGAGATCCTCTTCCTCCATCTGAAACGCCCTTGTATTCTTTGAACTCAATGGTTTGTCGTATATCATGCTTTTCTTCTTCATCAGAATTAAAAAATTCTTGATTATCTATCGATAAATCATTATTCGTAATTTCTTTTACTTCAACATTACCGGTCTCAATCGCATTCAATAAAACATCCTGTGGAGTAGTAGATGATTCTATACTTTTCGGATTTTCTTCAAAAATTAGCATTTCGAGGTTTTCTTCTGCACGAGTACACGCGACATACATTTTACGTAATTCTTCACCAAGTAACCTTAACTTATATTTACCTTTAATTGATTTGTTTTCATCAGTTTCATAGTTATAAAAATTGTTTTTATACTTAAAAAAGTAATTTAATCCAATTCCATTCTTAGGATCGACAACAAATCTGCCCTCAGCTGAATCAAATCGAAACTTTTTATAAAGATCAGCATAAATGACGTGTTTAAACTCCAATCCTTTTGAAGCATGCACCGTCATGATTTTCACTTTGTTTTTATTAGTAATTGTATTTCCATCACCAAAATCAATTTCTTTTCTTTGATAAAAAGCGAATTGATTCAACACATCAGAGATGGTATATAATCCTTGCTGTTCAAAGTTTTCAATAAGGTTAATTAGATTTTCTATATTATTTAATCTAGATTCAGCTAACGATAATGTCTTAATATAAAATTCTAGCTCTAACTCTTCTATTATTTTTTCAACTAATTCTGTAACAGATGAATATTTTGCAAGTACAGTTAATTTTTTAAGTTTATCTAGAAATACATTCACTTTATTTTTTAATTGAATATCATCGAAAATATTTTTCTTATCAAAACTAATTGTATATAAGCTATATATGTAATGACCAGCACTACCATTCGTTTTAATTAAAGCTAAATCTTTTAGAGTAAAGTTAAAAATTGGTAGACGCATCATACCTACTAAAGCCGCATCATCTAATGGATCGTCAACAGCTTTTAATACGGAGAGTAATATCGTAATTTCTAATGACTCAAAAAAACCGGTTCTTGTATTTAAAGTTGTTGGAATACCGTGACTCGCTAACTCAACACTAAATTCTTTATGATTAGAACGTGTGCTCGTCAATATCGCAATATCTTTGAATTCAACTCCACCTTCTTTGATTAGTGACTTAATTTTACTCACGATAAATTTCTTTTCAATGTCTAATTTCTCATTAGAATTCAATTCACTCCTATATACATGTGGTTTTATAGTGATATCACTCGCATTTTCTTTATATAACTTGAGAAAGTGCTCATCTGTATAATTAATTCCACCAACTTCTTCTTTCATAACATTCTTAAATATATTATTTGTAATATCAATAATCCCTTTGCTCGATCTATAATTTCGAGATAAATTAACAATCACATTTTGATCTGCTTTGTTAAGATCATCTTTTTTATCGATAGTTACGTAGTCAGGCGAATTATATTTATCGTTAAATAGATCTGGATCAGAGAGTCTAAACTGATAAATAGATTGCTTTACGTCACCGACCATAAACACTGTTTTTTCTGTGTCATCAGTAGTTAGTAATTTAACAATTTCCTCTTGTAACTTATTAAAATCTTGATATTCATCAATTAGTATTTCTTTAAATTTTTGAGTATAAATATTTCTTACATCTTTAAACTCCTTCAAAATCTGAATTGTAAAATGCTCATAATCATTATAATCAACTAAATCATTATTAAATTTATACTCTCTTAATTCTTCGTCTATGTCATCGAGTAGTTTTAAAATTAAGTATTTATGCTTATTCAGTTTAGGTTCGATGATTAATCTATTAAGTATTAATTTTTTAACTGTTTCCTTAAAGTTACTTTTCATAAACGTTGATCTCAATTCGTTATAGACATCTTCATCATGTTTATCAACATCATAATATTTCTGCACATCTTTTTTTAATTTAGAAAAAGTTGGTATCTCCGTGAAATTCAAACTATCTAGCAGCTCTAATAATCTTTTCTCTACAGAAAAATATTTTCCTTTCGTTTCGACTGCTTTCAAAACATTATAAAATTTTTCTTTCGAATCTTTATAGCTTCTAATGGACTTATAACAATTTTTAATAAGATTATATACTTGAGTTTGACCTGTAACATTCTTTGCACTCGGAAATGGTGTTATGTCCAAGTCATTCTTATATATGCTTTTAATTTCTTCTTCATGTATTTGATAATATTCTGAATGTTTTATCATGTTAAGACTTAATATAGATTCGTAATCATTTACAAGTCTGTTTTCTATTTCATTTAAGATTTCTTTCAATACTGCATTATAGTTTGCTTCAAATTCATTTGAATATATATCACTGTTCTCATAGGTTTTCTTTGAAAAATGCTCATCTAAATCCGAAGAACTTCTCTTAACATTATATAAAGTCTCTAATTTATCAATTAACTTATAGGGATTATTTTTTTCTGCTGTGCCATTTAATAAATCAACAAAGTCTTCATTATTCTCTTTAACATATTTATCTAAAATTTTTTCTGCAATATTAAAAAATAATTGTCTCTGTTCATTTTCATCAATCGTTCTAATATTATTACTTAACCCCAATAGGTAACCATAATCTTGTATAACGCTTAAACAAAAACTATGCATCGTTGAAATCTGCGCATTATTTAATTTTAAAACTTGCTCATCTAAACCTTTTTCTCTTAATTTATTTTCAATTCTACTTTTCATATCTTTAGCACTATCATTAGTAAATGTACTAATTAGCATTTCGTCGATATTGTAATTTTTGTCTCTTATATTATTTAATATACGTTCTACTAAGACAAACGTTTTCCCTGATCCTGCTGCTGCGGACACTAATACATTTTTAGCATTTACATGAACCGCAATATATTGTGCGTCATTTAATTTAGTTTCCATTTGATGAATCCTCCTTATCTAAAACAGCCTCTTCTTTATTTCGGATAAATTCCTCATTGTAAAATCTAATATTTCTTTTATATGCATTTTTTTCAAATAAACATGCATCTTTAAAATCACAGTATTCACATGGTAATGTAAGATCATTGCTGCTATTTTTTGATTCTTTTGGATTTACAGAAACATCTCCACTAAATATTTTTTTCGTACTATCTTTGAAATTATTCAGTACATGTTCAGTCAAAAAGTTATACTTTTGCCTGTCTTCTTCTGCTGGTTTATTATATAGGTCTTTATTTTCATACTCTTCTAATTTCTCTATCTGAAAGACATTTGGCCTATAATTCGTTAATAATTCAAGGTTGCTTTTGTTACCTATTTTCGCTTTATAATTTGATATTTTAGAATGAATTTGATAATACATCATCGCACTTGGTAGTAGATTTATATTCTCTATTTGAGATCCTAAGTTATTCTCGAGAATGTGCATATAAGTTAACATTTGTAGCTGTTGATCATTTAAAATTTTATCGTATTCTAACTTATTATCACCGAGTTTATAGTCTATAACGTTAATAAACCCATTACCGTTTTCGTCAATGTATATATCAACTCTATCAATAAATCCTTTAATATATAGTCTATATTTTAAATTTTCTATCGTAACTTCAGAAATCGGTTTCACATTTAAGAAATCTTTATCATTATTACTATTTTCATAACCGAAAGCTAACTCTAGAGCATATACATCAAAACTTGTTTCTCTTAGTGTGCGCAATGTAAATTCAACAGCGTTAGATAATGCCCTTTTAACCTCTGTTTTTACTTGTATATTATAAGTAGTACTATTAAATATTCTATTTTTAATTTTCGATGTTTCTACATCTACTAATTCTGAGACCTTACTTCGAATGCTTTGAATCTCTAATTCAAATTGTTCTTCATCTTGTTCTTCATCGATTTCTCTATACTTTGAAATGTTGCTTTTAACATCGTTTATAATAATTTCCATAATATCATGTTGAAGGGTTCCTATATGCTTAGGTTCGATTTCTTGTGATTCTTTTGCTTTTAAACGTAGTCCATAATTTGCAAAATGTTTAAATGAACATTGGTTATAAGATTCATACCTCGAGACACTCGCTTCAATCACCTTTATATTTGAGTTTTCCTCTAATTCGTGTGTGATATATAACTCTGAAGCGATTTCTGACCCGATTGATTCCTCATCATTATTGAAGTCAAATGCAGTTGTCAGCTGATTATATAAATCCTCATCACTTTCTTTTACAGTATCCATTATATCTACCCATGCACTATACTTTTCTGGTCGTAAATGTTTTTTTGTAGCTTGTAGTGCTTCTTCGAAGCTCTTTTCATCAGATATTATTTCATTAGAGTCAATTAAAAACTTATTTGTTATCGTTTTTGCATTATGACCAATAGCCGCTTCATCTAAAACAAATGACTCATCTTTCTTTAATGATCTACTGTAAAGGCTTTCTTGTACATCATCGCCATTAAGATTTCGTTTAGAGTAAGATAAATATGCATTAGTATGTGTGAGATAAATCGATTTATAAAATTCATATTCGTTTTGTATATATCTTTTTTCTGTGTCAAGCGAAATATCATAGTTATTTTCTTTAAAACGCTCTTTTATAAAATCATTTATGAATACTTCATCTTTTATATGTTTAGGTAATTCATGTTGAGTTAAGTTGATAAAAAATCTAAACTTTACTTGCGGTGTCAGCCTTTCGCCAAATTTTTCTACAAGTATGGAATTATCTTTCTTTTCTTGTTTAATAGTATTAAGTAGCTTCTCCCTCATAATTTTAATTAGCTTTTCATTACTATTGTACTGACTAATATTTTGAATCGTTTGTAGATCCTCAAGTATATTGTTTATCGCATTATTGACTTGTTTTGACTCTTCTACAATATCACCAGCATATTCGATTGTTTCAATGTTATTACTGTAGTAACTAAATTGCCCTTGAAATTTTTCATAGATTTTTGAGTCATTTAAATATTCCCATAATGCTGTGGCAAAGTTATTTGATGAGTTCTGTAAGACACTATACTTAAATTCTTCAACTGTTTTTAGTGCGTGCTGCATAATATATATGGATCTAACAAAGCTTTTGACTCCCTCTATTGGATCGTACTCTCTGCCAACAGTTTCTAATGTTTCTTCTGAATCAGTTGCTTCATACGATTTTCTTCGTTCGTCATAAACTTTTTTATAGTACTCTTCGTCATCATAATTTTTAAGCTCTTTTACCGCTTCCACTTTATAATCAATATCTCTATTACATGAGTAAGTATTATCATATTTTATATCAAATAGTTTTTCTGAATCATGTAATTCTTCAATTGATAAATTGTTATCCGTTATAAATCTGCTAATGCGTTTAATGTCGCCTTTAAACAATGAATCATTTAAGAAATTTGTTTTTAGCATATTAATAAACAAATGCTCTTTACTAACATTTTTATATGATTCTTTGTAAATATGGAAATCAATTAGATTAATTAAAAATTTAATATATGCATGTGAAGTTAATGTTTTTTTCTCATCTGTAACAATCGGTAGCTCATAATCTTTGAAAATATTTTTTATTTTATTCAATGTTTCTTCTGACTGATAAATAACTTCTATTTCGCTTAGATGATTTATCTTTTTTTCAGCTATTAATCGACGTATTTCACTTGCTACTACGGATACTTCATCTTCAAATGTTTTGGTTTCAATAAATTTTAAATGGTTCTTTTCAGAGATTAATGGTTTTAATTTCTCAATCGATTTCTCGTAATTGATAACTCTATTATTCTCAATATCATCACTATGATAGTTCGATATTAAAGCTAATTTTACTTCTGGTTGTTTATTTTTTAACGTTTTAAATAATTCGAGTTCAATTGGCAGAACTTCTTCACTTAAATGCCAATAAATAGATGTGTTTTTTAGAAAGTCTATATCATTCGTATTTTCGATCACAGTAATTAAATCTTTTATAGTGTGACCGCTATTTAAATTATGACTTTCAATAAACTGATTCCATTTGGAATATATAAAATGTATATCCTCAAGATTTTCCATATGAATTTCATCTAAAAGACTCTCGCTCTTAAGTTTCTTCACTATATTTTCAAAGCTGTCAATATTGATGTTATACTCTATCAACTCATTTATGGATTTTAAAAATTCATAAGCTAATGAAATTTGTACATCTCTGTTTTTATCTTTAATACAATTCAGACGTTCTTTATTTTGTTCCAAAATCGAATAAATGATATACGCGTGACTATCCCTACTTAGTTCATTATCAAAAATATTAGGTAATTCTTCTTTGAGGTTTAGTAAAAATATTTCGACTGAATTTACATATGTAGTAAAACCAATCTTTGGATATTCATTCGTTATTTGTTGCTGCAGTTCAAAAGTATCTTGTTCATTTACGATAATATAGTTTTTGGAATTTAAACTATATTCACTATCTAGAGAAATCCTACTTAAGTCCAATTGAGATAAATATTCAATTTTAAAATCATTAAGAAAACTCATGATTAACACCTCTCCTATAATTTGTTAAATAACTGTTTTAATAAATGATTTATTTTCTGTTCTTTTTCTTCAATAGTCTTGTCGATTTCAGTTAATTTTTTGTATAGGTCATCTGTTGTCATCGTTTCATCAATATCAATTTCTTGTACATAACTATGGACACTAATTTTTTCCATACTATCTACAAGATCACTGTTTTTTACTACTGTGCTATAGCCTTTAATAGTTTTTCGATCAACAAGTGTTTCATTTATGTTTTGAATATGTTGATCTGTTAAAGTTGTTATTTTTCTTTTACTTACTTTGTCTAGAGTACCGTCGATAAACAAGATATCGTCTGTTTTCTTATTGTTATTTATAATAAGAATGATATTATTTTCGGGCATAAATGATGTACGGCTTCCTTTAGATAGTTGTATAATCGCATCTATTGCGTTTCTCTCTATGAGTTCATCGATAAGTCCTGTTCTTTGTTGTCTTCTAACAAATATTTCTTCAATGAAAAATATAGCGACGCCTGTGGCATCTATTTTACTAACAAACGTTGAAAATAACTCTTCTTTGTCTTTTCGATCTAAGTGATTTGATTTCACTTGATCTACCAGATCAACATAGAGTAGTTCACGTTTTGTTAATTGAGAACTTAAATAATTGTGATGTTTTATTAAGTTTACTTTAAACTGAGCACCCGCCATAATTAGATGTAAGGATACGATATTTCGTTCTTCTTCTGAAAGTAATGTCCCCTCTATTTTTGTAGAGGAGCCGATAACATCTAAAACATTTGTTACAGTTAAATTGTCCATAAATGGTAAATATATTGAGTGCTTGTTTTTTACAAATGGTTTAAGCAACCCTGTTGTATATGACGTTCTAATGTTTGAAATTAGATGATGAGATTTTTTGACATTAGCTACACGATTGAAGAAATATATATATTCTTCTTTTTTATTTAAGCCATCAATATCATCGATATCTAAAAATAGTTCTTTAATATAAGATGTTTTATCTTTTATCTTTCGACCAATATTATCTACTGATACATTTATATGAGAAAACAATTGTCTATCAATATCATCAGTACTTTCTTGAAGCTCAATTAAAACACGCTGAAACTCAAACATATCAAACGCATTATTTTTAATTTTTTCTATACATGATTTGAAGGAAGCGTCTTCTTCTATCGTATATCCTGTATTCGATTTATCTATACAATCTGAAATATATTTATAAAATATTACAGCTGTTACATATTGTCTTTCTACAGAATCTGAGATACCTGTCTCTTCACGTTTTGCTTCACGTATTTCTAAAAATCTATCGATAGACTGTTTAATTATTCCCATTGTAATCACCCTCACTTACGAATGTTAAATCAAAAAGTTTAAACGTAAGATTGTCACGTTCTTTATAAAGTACATCTAACTCTTTTTTCAATGCATAAACTTCTCCAATTTTTCTTTGAGTTTCTATATCAGGTAATGTAATTTCTAATTCTCGAACATCGTTTAGTGTTAATCTTTTACGAATTCGACGTCCATCGTTTTTAGGAAATTGATCGTATGCTTCTTTTGAATGGTTAAACCAATATTCCAAGTAAAGTTTATCAAGTGTTTCATGAACTTCATCAATATATGTAAAGTTATATGGCAATATACTTGAATGGCTGTCACGCCCTACTTTTGTGCATTGATACGATCCCATACTTATAACGATGTCATCTTCTTCGACTATTACAATTTTTTCAGGCGCACTCAAGTAGATCACTTTTGAATCGTTATCTTCATTATGCGGCTCTCTAACTAAATCATGGTCAAACATATGTTGATTATAAACACTAAATGCACTTCCATTTTGTTCATCACTCTTAATTCTCCCGAGTGACATTCCAGATACGATATTCGCAACATCTGATAATTTCATATAACCACCTCTTATATTTTATAGTATACAATTAATTATATATAATATGCAAAAATAAATAAGCCTAATAATTAGGCTTATTTAAATATACGATTATTATGTTCTTCCTTCACCGCTTCAAGCACTTCTCTATTCTCTAACAACTCGAGTCCTGTATTCGCGAGTGCTAATACCGCTTCTTCCATCGCTTTAAATCCGTCTTCAGTAATCGTTTGTTCTCTGAATTCTGGCGTGTGTGCTTTTACGCCTGGGCAGTTCATGCCGACATATGGATGGAGTGCTGGGATTCGGTGTGAAACGTCTCCGATGTCTGCACTTCCTGTTGATTTTTCTTTTTTATTGATTGGTCGATCTGTAAATTTCTTATGATGTTTTGTAAAAAGCTCTGACAGTGTGTCGTTTGGTATTAAGTTGTTGTAACTTAGCTCGTAGTTTGATATTACGACTTCTGTTCCTGTCATTAGTGCTGCACCTTTTGCAACGTTTCTAATTTTTTCTACGACTTCATCTAAATAGTCTCTTTCGTTTGCACGAATGTAGAATTGTGCCGTTGCGTGTTCTGGGACGATATTTGCTGCTTGTCCGCCGTTATTGATAATGCCGTGTATTCTCACGTCATCTTGGACATGTTCTCTTAAACCGTTGATGCCACTAAATAGTTGAAGGACGCCGTCTAATGCGTTAATGCCTTCTTCAGGATTGCCTGCTGCGTGTGCTGCTTTTCCGTAGAAGTCAAATTGTAGCGCGTCCATTGCGAGCATGTCTCCACTTTCTGATGAGACGTCTGACGGATGTACCATTAGTGCGACGTCCATATCGTCAAATATACCTTCTTCTGCCATCGGTACTTTTGCACCGTTCGTTTCTTCTGCTGGTGTTCCGACGACAACGACTTTTCCTCCTGTTTCATCTACATGTTTACTTAATAGAATACCTGCACCGATACTCATATTACCAATTAAGTTATGTCCACACGCATGTCCTAGTCCTTTTAATGCGTCATATTCTGCTAAATAACAAATCGTAGGTCCTTCTTTTTTACTGTCATATGTTCCAATAAAAGCCGTCGGACGATTGACGATATTCGTTTCTATTTCAAAATCGTGCTTTTTTAACTCTTCAGTTAATAATCGCATCGCACGATATTCCTCATCCCCAAGTTCAGGATTTCTATACATATCAATCGCATTATTTTCTAAATCTTTTTTTATCGTTTCGTAATCTTTTAACTCAATCATTCTATGACTCCTTTATACACTTGGTCACTTTTAAATATATTATTCGCCAAGTACAACTTTGGCTATGAGTTGATCGATTTCTCGAATGTTTATTTTTTTATCGAGCTTAATTTTAATTTGACCAGCTCTTGTCCATAATTCTAATTCAGCATTAAAGTCCATAAATTTCCCAGCGTTTTCTGTAGACCACATGTATATTGAATTATATGGTAATGAATATACCTCTACTTTTTTACCAGTAATTCCTTGAGAATCTCTAAAAATAATTCTTTTTGATGTAAATGTCACACTATCTCTAAATGTTTTATATGCCACGATAAACTTTTCATTCGGTAGCATAATATCTTGAACCTCTTTCGCTAAATCACATTTTTGAAACAGTGTAAACTCTGGGATTTGTAAATTTTTTCCTCTTTTCATCGTTAAATTAATTAATTATACAACAAAAATATATTTATATTTAAAACACAAATAAATGTGCAATTGTTACAAATATAACTGCGAGTACGTAATGGATAATAATAATCGGAAATACGAACTTTGCCCATTTTGTCCACTCGATTTTAGCGATAGCAAGACTTGCCATTAACACACCACTTGTCGGTGTGATTGCGTTTGAAATACCGTCACCAAGCTGGAATGCGAGTACTGCAGTTTGTCTTGAGACATCTGTAAGATCTGCAAGAGTTGACATAATTGGCATCGATAGTGCGGCTTGACCGCTTCCTGATGGTACTAAAAAGTTAAGTCCACTCTGAGTGATTAACATAGCTAAAGCAGATACTACTGATGGTAAATGGTTAATAGAGTTGGCAAGTACATTCAGAATCGTATCTATAGTCATGCTCTCTTCTAAAATAACTAATACCCCATATGCAAATCCTACTACTAATGCACCTTGAACAAGTTCTTTACATCCTGATATAAATCCGTCAGCGATTTCATTAACAGTCAGTCTACCAACTAGCCCCATCAGAATACCTGACATTAAGAACATCGTAGCAATTTCCATAATATACCACCCATAGAAGCTGACCCCTACGGCAATAGTACAAATTGTTGCGATAAACATAGTTAAAATAATTTTTTGATTTATCGTAAACTTTTCACTGTTAAAATTCGTATCAGCCTCAAAATCTTCTAAGTCCAATTCTTCTTCAGGAATTAAACCAGCTTCTCGGTCTTTTTTAACTTTTTTAGCTTTCATCATTACCCAAGCGATAGTGATACCTACCATGACAACCCACATAATCAATCTAAATCCTAAACCGGAAAATAATGGGATTTGTGCTATACCTTGAGCAATCCCAACTGTAAATGGGTTAAAGAAAGCTGCTGTAAATCCAGAAACAGATCCTAATATAACTACTGCTGCTGCGATCATGGAGCTATATCCAATTCTAATTACTAACGGAATGAGTATTAGCATGAATGGAATACGCTCTTCTGCCATTCCAAAAGTTGCGCCACCAATCGCAAATAATAGCATTAAGATTGGAATGAGTAAGTGCTGCCTATTTTCCATATTCTTAACGAGAGCATTTAACCCTCTTTCAATAGCTTGAGTTTGGTTTAAAATACCGAAAGCCCCTCCGATAATAAATATGAAAAATATAATAGGAGCGGCGTTCTCCATTCCCTTATATACTGCTTCAAACATATTAAAGAAATTAATACTTTCAGCTTCAACGGGTTGATATGTACCTTCAACTACTAAAGTACGGTTTATGCCATTAATTTCTTTCTCTTCACGTTCAAATGATCCTGCTGGTATAAAATAGCTAACTATTGTCGTAAAAATAATTAACATAAATAACAACGCAAATACGTTTGGGAATTCCCATTTTTTCTTTTTTATACTTTCATTATCCATAACCTTCACCTCTTAAGCTCTTTATATTTGTTAATTATACATGTATTTTCATAAAAAACCATAATGACTGATAATAAAAAATCCGCACATCTAAGATGCGCGGATTATATATATAGTTTATTGATATAATTCGTTTAAAGATTTTACGTACTCATCTGCTGCGAGTAAAGCATTCGCCACGTCTTCTTTTGTATACTTTACACGCATCTCGTGAATCGTTTCGCCTTCTGCTGTTGCGAGCTCTCCAACTTTTAATAAGTCTTCATATGACGCATCGCCTAAGTGTAATTCTTCGAGTGTCGTTGGTAATCCAAGTGTTTGATAGAGTGACACATAGTTGTCGATTTCATCGATATCTCTATTTTCTAAAATAAGTTGTGTTAACGTACCGTATGCAACTTTTTCACCGTGAGTAAGTTCGTGAATTTTACCATCTAGTGCTGTGAATCCGTTATGGATTGCGTGTGCAGCTGCAAGTCCACCACTTTCAAATCCTAAACCACTTAATAGTGTGTTTGCTTCTACGACGTCTTCTAATGATTCTGTTACAACTTTCGCACGGTTTGCTGCAATCGCAAGTTCTGATTTTTCAAATAGTGTGTCGACACATTTTTCTGCGATTGCTTCTGCTGCAAGTGACGTTACTCCGCCTGCCATGGTGTTACCTTTTGCTTCGATGACTGCACGTGCTTCAACGTATGTTGCGAGTGCATCTGCAATTCCTGAAGCAAGCAAACGCTCTGGAGCGTTTGCTACGACTGCTGTATCGACTAATACTAAATCTGGGTTTTTATCATAGAAGATGTACTTTTCAAACGTGCCTTCGTCTGAGTAAATTACTGATAGTGCTGATGTTGGTGCGTCTGTAGACGCGATTGTTGGTAATACCGCAACACTTACTGCCGCTTCATCTGCAACTGCTTTACCTGTGTCGATCGTCTTACCACCACCAAGTGCGATGACAAAGTCACATTCTTCTTTCGTCACACGTTCAGAAATACGTTCGATTTCTGACGTCGATGCTTCACCGTTAAATAACTCACGTGTTACATTAAATCCATTTTCATTTAAATAGTCATGAAACTTTTTACCGACAATGTCATATACGACGTCATCACATAATAGTAACGGTGCTTCACCAAGTGCTTCTAAATGCGTCTTACTATTTAGTAAGGCATCTTTTCCTTGAACGTATTTCGCTGGACTAATAAATACTTTTTCCATTCATACAACTTCCTTTCAAATTTTATAAATATCTTGATGTATATATTAATTTTTAATGTACAGTGTTTTATGAAACATCCTTTTCAATTTCAATCGTGCCGTCTTCGTTAAACACATACTCATCGTCTTTCGTTCTAAAACCGAACTTTTTATAAAAACGAATCGCGTTGATTAACGCACTACCGACAATTTTATCCGCTTCTTTTACGTACTCATCTTCTAACACGGTCTCCATAATTTTACGACCGAGCCCTTCACCACCGTGATCTGGGTGAACGTATACGAGTTTAAGTGTCGATACACCGTCAACCGGTTTTGAAATACCGCCACTTGCTATTAGGTTTCCTTCTTTTTCAATAACGTAAACATGTGTGTCTTTTGCTTCTTTTCTATAATAGTCTTCTTTTTGTTCATCTACCCACTGCTCGATTAACTCATCGGGATAAGTTTCTGTGTTTACTTCTCGCATCGTGATATTTACTAAATGCATTAATGATTCAATATCTTTATCTTCAAGTCGTCTGATTATCATCTGTCGACTCCTTTCTTATTTAAACTTATAGACGTATCTCAATGTTTTTAAACCAAAAATTTTAGAAATAACTGTTTTTTGTTGACACAAAGTGAGTATGATGTGTATAGTGTATATAGAGTATATATACATTATTATTTTAGATTGGAGATGCAGCTATGAATATTCTCATTGACAATACGAGTAAAACTCCGATTTACGAACAAATTGTAAATCAAATTAAGGAGAGTATTATGAATGGTTCTCTTAATGAAGGGGATGCGCTACCTTCTATGAGACAACTCGCTAAAGATTTAAAAGTAAGTGTCATCACGACAAAACGTGCATACGAAGAGTTAGAAAACGAGGGATATACGTACTCCGTTGTTGGAAAGGGGTCATTTGTTAAAGAACAAAACCTCGAGCAAATCCGTGAAAGAAAATTAAAATTACTCGAGGAGATGATTGACGATGTCATTCAAAATAGTAAATCTGTCAATTTATCGAAAGATGAGTTGTTCGAGTTAATTAACATTTTATATGAGGAGTGATAATGATGAATCAAAATGCAATTGAACTTAAAAACGTAAATAAACATTACAAAGATTTTACGATTGAAGATTTAAACTTAAATATTAAAAAAGGTTTTGTTACAGGATTTGTCGGACGAAACGGTGCTGGTAAATCGACGACGATTGAAATGATTATGAACCTGACACGACCAAATTCTGGTGAAGTTAAAGTATTTGGTTTAGATATTAGTAACAATGAAAAGGTAGTAAAAGATAAAATTGGGTACGTGGATGCTGCCAATAACTACATGGAAAGTTTTAAACTTAACGACATTATTAAATACGTTTCAAAAACGTATTCTAACTGGGATGAGAAGGCTTGTAGTCACTATATTAAAGAGTTTAATTTACCTTTAAACAAAAAATTTAAAGACTTATCTACAGGAATGCGTGCAAAAGCATCGATTGCTCTCGCATTATCTCATAACCCTGAACTATTTATTATGGATGAGCCAACGACAGGTCTAGACCCAGTTGTAAGAAGAGAAATTATAGAAACATTAAGAGAGATTATGGTAAATGAAGATAGAACTATTTTATTTTCAACGCATATTACCGAAGATCTTGAAAAGTTAGCAGACTACATCGTCATGATCGACGACGGTGAAATTATACTAAACACTTCTAAAAATGATTTAGCTGAGAATTACTTTATCGTTCATGGTAGTAACGACTTATTAGATAGAGATACAGAATCATATTTTACATCGATTAAAAAAGGTGACGTGAACTTTGAAGCTTTAACTCAATCACCAAAAGAAGTTGAAGCGGTGTTTGGTGACACTATAGTGATACAACCCGTAAAAATCGATGATGTCATCTACCACTTAAAGGGGGAGAAATAAATGTTAAATTATATGATCAGAGATATTAAAATTCAAAAGAATTACTTATATCTTTTACCTGTACTCATTGTATTTCTACTTTTCATGAAGACACCTGTAAATACGATTATCGCAGTTGCAATGGTATATATTCCGGTAAACGCGGTTTATTTACTCGCTAAGTCAAATATCAATCATTTTGATTTAACACTTCCTATTGCGAGAAAGGATATCGTGAATTATAGATATATCAGTACGATAGTATACGCAATTTTTGGTGGATCACTATTTGCTTTAATATTTAAAATTATCGGCTTTGACGTATCACTTCTAGACTTAGAGTTTGCCTTACAGTTAACGTTATGGCTTTCAATAGTGTTTTTCCCATTAAACTTTGCACTTACTACAGAGAAAGCTTTACTCATCTCAGTGTATGTCGTATTCTCATTATTTATGCTACAAGCAGTGTTCTTTGGATATGCGGTGGAAAACATACAACAACTAGATAAAAGCGATAGTCCATTCACGCTCATGATACACATCGGATTTGTTTTAGCTTGTGTACTCTTTGCTGTCTCTTGGCTACTTAGCTTATTTATTATTAAAAGAAAAGATATTTAAATGTAGAAAGAGCTACTCTATACAATTAGAGCAGCTCTTTTACATAGACTTATTCATTGAGTACAGGGATTCTGTATGTTTTTTGTTCATAAATTTTCCCATAACTATTCATTTATGTAATTTATAGTTTAAAGTATAGTACAATGTTTTTTAGAGTATAATTGATAAGAGAACAGAAAAATTTATACAAAAAAAGATCGAAGAATAAATCTTCGGTCTTTTATAACGTGAATTAGTTTTCGCGTTTCTCTTTGATACGTGCTGCTTTACCACGTAAGCTACGTAAGTAATATAATTTCGCACGACGTACGCTACCTTTACGAGTCACTTCGATTTTATCGATTTTCGGTGTGTGAACAGGGAATGTTCTTTCTACTCCAACACCGTAAGAGATTTTTCTTACTGTGAATGTTTCAGAAATTCCACCACCACGGCGACGAATGACTACACCTTCGAACACCTGGATTCTTTCACGTTCACCTTCAGTGATACGTACGTGTACTTTTACTGAGTCCCCAGCTCTAAACTCTGGTAAGTCAGTTTTAAGTTGTGACTTTGTAATGTCTTGTAATAATTGTTGTGACATTTAAATTCTCCTCTTCCTACCAACCATCTTATATAGCATCTATACAGCGGATCGTTGTGATTTTTCGTCCTCATAGACTTATTCATATTACCATATTTAATTGGTCGATTCAACTTATTTTTTATTTTTTAATAAATCTGGTCGTCTTTCTTTTGTGCGTTTTAACGATTCCTCTTCTCGCCACTCTTCGATTTTTTTATGATCTCCACTCAGTAATACGTCTGGTACTTTCATACCTCGATATTCTCTTGGTCTCGTGTAATGTGGATGCTCGAGCATACCTGTTGAAAAGCTGTCGTTTTCGTGACTTTCTTGTTGAATGACTCCAGGGATGAGACGAACGATGGCGTCTGTCATTGCCATCGACGCAATTTCTCCTCCCGTTAATACGTAGTCCCCGATTGAAACTTCATCAGTTGCGAGGTTTCGTATACGCTCATCATATCCTTCGTAATGTCCGTTTATAAAAACGATGTTTTCTTCAGTAGATAATTCTTCAGCAAGCTGTTGATCGAACGGTCTCCCGGACGGACACATGAGTAATACGCGTGCGTTTTCTAAATGTAATGATTCAAACGCTTCGTATACTGGTTCTGGTTTTAAGACCATACCAGCACCACCACCGTACGGATAGTCGTCGACTTGATTATGTTTGTTGTTTGCGTAATCTCTAAAGTTAATCGTTTTATAACTCACGATACCTTTGTCATTTGCACGCTTTAAAATTGATGAACTTAAAATACCTTCATACATTTCAGGAAATAATGTTAAGTAGAATATGTTCATAAATCTAACAGCCCTTCAATCGGTTCTATTTCAATTCGTTTACGCTCGATATCAATGAGTTTAATAAAGTCGTCTACGTTTGGAATCATATACTTATCAGATACGACAAAGACGTCTTTACTACCAGTTGGGATAATTGACGTCACTTCTCCTAAAGTTTCGTTATTGTCTAAGTTTATTACTTCACAGCCGATAATATCTTCATAATGATATTGCCCTTCTGGTAGTTCAATATCAATCGCATCTAGTGCTTGATACACTGTGTGACCTTTTAAATGTTCTACGTCGTTTAAATTTGTAACTCCGTCGAACGTTAACATATGAAAGTTTTTATGTTTACGATAACGCGTGACTGTATATGTTTCGTTGTTAATCGTCACTGTTTGACCGACCGCAAATCGTTCGTTCGTAAAATCACTACTACTTAAAATTTTAACTTCACCACGGACACCGTGGAAATTTACTAATGTTCCAATATCAATCATCGTGATTCCTTTCCGAATAAAAAAACACACCCGTGTCGGATGTGTTTTTACTCTACGTCAACAAACACTCTTACTGACGGGTCATCATTTGCTGCTGTCATGATCGTACGCACTGCTTTAATGGCACGACCACCTTTACCAATGATTCTGCCAATGTCTTCTTCATGTGCATTAACAGTATAGACCACTTTTCTATCTTCAGTCGTCTCAGTAATCGTAAGACTTTCGGGATGACGAACGATAGGTTGTAAAATCGTTTGGAGTAGCTGTTTCATAATTATTTACCTTGTTTCGCGTTATGGAATTTTTCCATAAGACCACGTTTACTGAAAATAGAACGTACAGTGTCTGAAGGTTTTGCACCTGTTAACATCCACTCTAATGCTTTTTCATCATCTAATTTAACGTTGTCTTCTTCTTTTAATGGGTCAAAGTAACCAAGTTGCTCGATAATACGACCATCTCTTTTTACTCTTGAGTCCGCAACTACGATTCTGTAGAAAGGATTTCTTTTAGAACCCATACGTGTTAATCTGATTTTTGTTGCCATTTATATACACCTCTCATGTTCAAAATTACTTATATAATAATAACAGATGATTTTAACGTTGTAAAGAGGTTTTCCTTTACAATTTTAAAAAGGTAATCCCATACCGCCAAATGGGTTTTTACGCTTCCCTTTTTGGTTTGTAAATTGCTTCATCATCTTTTTCATTTCGTTAAATTGTTTTAATAAACGGTTCACTTCTTGAAGTGATCGACCTGACCCTTTAGCGATACGACGCTTTCTTGAGATGTTTAATTTCTCAGGATTCTCGCGCTCTTCCATCGTCATTGAACGGATAATCGCTTGAACGTGGTCGATTTCTTTACCGCTCATTTTTACTTTATCTAACCCTTTAATTTTATTCGCACCAGGAAGCATTTTGATCAGCTCATCAAGTGGTCCCATATTTTTCACTTGGTCCATTTGATCTAAAAAGTCGTCTAACGTAAACGAATTTTCTTTTAACTTTTGCTCGAGCTTTTCTTGCTCTTCCATGTCGACGTTTGCTTGCGCGCGGTCGATAATCGATAAAATATCTCCCATTCCGAGAATTCTGCTTGCCATACGCTCTGGATGGAACGGTTCTAGACCGTCTAGTTTTTCTGATACCCCGATAAATTTAATCGGTTTTTCAGTGACGCTACGAATTGAAAGTGCCGCACCACCACGAGTGTCCCCGTCTAACTTTGTGAGTGTTACTCCCGTGATGTCTAGTAAATCGTTAAACGATTCAGCGACGTTCACTGCGTCTTGACCTGTCATCGAGTCGACGACGAGCATAATTTCGTCTGGATTTGAAATTTCTTTAACGTTTTTTAATTCGTTCATTAAATCTTCGTCGATGTGCAGTCGACCTGCTGTATCGATGATGACTGTGTCTAAATGTTCTTCTTTAGCGTACTGCATCGCGTTTTCTACGATTGTTTCGACTTTTTCTTTGTCTCCCATTGAATAGACTGGAATGTCTAATTGACGGCCGATCGTTTCTAACTGGTCAATCGCAGCAGGACGGTATATATCTCCTGCTACGAGTAATGGTTTTTTGTTATGTTGTTTACGTAACAGTAACGCGAGTTTACCAGCAGTCGTCGTTTTACCTGCCCCTTGTAAACCAACCATCATAATAACTGTCGGTGGTTTTTTTGCTAAATTGATTTTCGCATTTTCTCCACCCATTAACGCTGTAAGTTCTTCTTGTACGATTTTAATGACTTGTTGGCCTGGCGTTAATGATTTCATGACATCTGCGCCTTCAGCACGCGCGGACACATCTTTAATAAACTGACGGACAACTTTAAAGTTAACGTCCGCTTCAAGAAGTGCTAAGCGTACTTCACGCATCATCGTTTTTATATCTTGTTCTGTGACTTTACCTTTACCTTTAATATCATCTAAGATACTTTGAAGCCTTGAACCTAATCCTTCAAATGCCACAATAATTCCTCCTAATCGAGTGATTCGAGTTCTTCTATTATACTCAGTGCTTGTTGCTTATCGTCGAGCGATGTTTTTAACGCATCGTATAATTGTTGACGTTTTAAATAACGCGCGTACATACCGAGGTGTTCTTCGTATGCTTCGAGTACTTCTGTCGTACGTTTTAAATTATCATAAACCGCTTGTCGCGTCACGTTTAACTCATCTGCGATTTCAGAAAACTGTAAGTCCATTAAGTAATAGAGTTTTACGTAATCTTTTTGCTTATCTGTTAATAAGCCGTTATAAAAATCATATAAATAGTTCATACGTAACGTCTTATTCAGTTCGTTCATCTTCAACAACTTCCTCTGCATTGTCAATCATATCTGCAAATAGTCCGTAAACATAGTTTTCTGCACTAAATATTTCTAGGTCATCAATTTTTTCTCCGAGACCGACGAATTTTACTGGAATACCGAGTTCGTTTTTAATCGCAAGGACGATACCACCTTTTGCGGTACCATCAAGTTTTGTTAAGACAAGCCCTGTTAACTCTGTTACTTCGTTAAATGCTTTCGCTTGAAGCATAGCATTTTGACCAGTTGTAGCGTCTAATACGAGTAGCACTTCGTGCGGAGCATTTTCGTCGACTCTTTGAATGACGCGTTTCATCTTTTCGAGTTCTTTCATTAAGTTCCCTTTATTTTGTAGGCGTCCTGCTGTGTCGACAATTAACACGTCCGTGCCGCGGCGCTTTGCTGCGTTTACTGCGTCGAACACTACAGCTGCTGGATCTGAACCTTCTTGGTGTTTAATGACGTCTGCACCGACTCTTTCACCCCATACTTCAAGCTGATTAATAGCCCCAGCTCTGAATGTATCTGCGGCTGCGAGTAATACGTCTTTACCTTCAGACTTATAGCGATGTGCAAGTTTACCGATTGACGTCGTTTTACCGACACCGTTTACTCCGACGACTAAAATAATCGTTAAATCGTCTTGCATGTTCATGCTTTCGTCTAAGTCACCGTTACGCTCGTATATTTCAATCATCTTTTCAACGATGACTTCACGGAGTTCTTTTGTTTCAGTAATGTTTTTAAGTTTCGCATAATCTCGTAACTCGTCTGTTAACTCCATCACCGTTTCAAAACCGACGTCTGCAGTAATGAGCACTTCTTCGAGCGCTTCAAAAAAGTCCTCATCTACTTTACGGTACGTCGCCATTAACTGGTTGATTTGATCTTGGAATTTCTCACGAGATTTTTCAAGTCCTTGTTTAAATTTATAACCGACTTGTTCTTGTTCCCACTCTTCAAATTCTTCAATCGATATTAAACCGTCTCCGTCTAAATCTGCATCTTTCATTTCATCAGTGACGGGCGTTTGTTCAAACTCTTCTTTATCTGCTTTACCTGAGAATTTCTTTTTTAAACGATTAAATAAACTCACTTAGTATTCCCCCTCAACTTCTCGTTCCTCGTATGTCTTTAAGTCTACACTAATTAGCTCAGAGACACCTTTTTCTTGCATCGTCACACCGAATAATCGGTCGCTTTGCTCCATCGTCTTTTTACGGTGAGTAATTACGATACACTGGCTGTAACGTGTTAAATGTCTTAAGTAATTTGAGAATCGTAACACGTTCGCCTCATCGAGTGCCGCTTCTACTTCATCTAATATTATAAACGGACTACTTCTCACTTCTAATATACTGAATAATAAACTAATCGCTGTTAACGCGCGCTCTCCCCCACTAAGTAGCGACATGCTCGTTAGCTTTTTACCTGGAGGTTGAGCGTATATGAGTAATCCAGCATTTAAATAATCACCCGGTTCTGTTAAGCGGAGTTCTGCTTCCCCACCGCCGAACATCGTCTTAAACACTTTTTTAAAGTGTTCATTGACGTTGTGATACGTCTCTTTAAAGCGTTCAGACACTTCATAGTCCATTTCTTTAATGACGTCGAGTAACGTTTCACGTGCTTGTAACAAATCGTCTTCTTCGTGTTTTAAAAACGTATAACGTTCGTTCACGACTTCAAACTCATCAATTGCGTTTAAGTTTACGTTACCGAGTTCGTCGATACTTTTTTTATTTAACTGAATTCTTTCGCGCTTCATGTCGATGTCTGTTAAGTCCGTATATTCTTTTTCTGCACGTTCAAACGTCATTTCATACGTTTCAGATAAGTAATCGATTTTTACACTTAACATTGATTCGACGCGTTCCTTTTTACCGTGCGTTTTACGTAGCGATTCAGAAAGTTTCTCTATCGTATCTAAATGCGACTGACGTAAATTCACGTCGTGCTTTGTTTCTTCACTCACTTCGTGTATCTCTTTTTTAAGTTGTGATGAAGAGTCTTGTAAGACGTCTAACTGTTCGTCGAGTTCTAAAGATAACGTCTCTAACGCTTCGATATCGATCGACTCGTAATCTGAAGTCAACATTTCAATACGTGAATCGATATCTTCAATTTCACGTTTCACTTTTAAAAGCCTTTCTTCGTAATCCGTTACTTGAGAACGTTTATATCGAAGTGTCGATTCTAATTCCGCTTGTTTTGTAAGAAGCGTTTGCTTTTTACTTTCGTATTCTTTTTCAGCCGCTTCAGTATCCCCTTGAGCTTTCGTGAGTAACTGAATATCTTTTTGAAGCGAATCGAGTGTTTTTGTTTTCTCTTCTATCGCTTTTATTAACGTCGATGCTTCCATAGTTTCAGTTGTAGAATCAAACGTTTCTTTTAATAACGCAATGCGTTCATTTGTTAATTTAATGTCTTGGTTCGTTTGTTCTAGTAACTGACTCTGTTCATCGTATGATTCTTTTAACTGAATGCCTTCAGTTTCTAGCGTGTTTAGAAGAGTGTCTAATTCTTTTAGACTGTCCTTTTCTTTTGAAAGTTCTTTAGTAAGCCTGTCGACTTCTAGCGTGTACGCTTTGATTTTTTCGTCGAGTGCATCTTTTTCTTTTCGTAATTTAAGTGCTGAGTTGTTGTTTTGACGGCTTCCCCCACTGACTGCACCACCCGGGTTAAAAATTTCGCCGTCTTGTGTTACGATACGCGCTTTAAAATTTAACTCTCTAGATAATCGGGCACCGTCGTCATAATTTTCGACGATAATCGTCGTACTAAATAAGTGACCGATCAGTGCGTCATATTTCGTGTCGACTAAATCTTTTAATATATGATGCTCTACTGATGTCGATTCGAGTTTAAATACAACTTCTTGAGATAAAGATCTCCTTTGTATTGTGTCGAGTGGTAAAAACGTCGCGTAACCGAGGTTTTTATCTTTTAAATAATGGATTGCACGTTTAGCATCCTGTTCAGTTTTTGTCACGACACTTTGCGTTTGACTACCGAGTGCTGCGTCAAGTGCTGTCATATACGCACTGTCGATTTCGATAAGTTCCATAACGGCACCTAATACACCTGTGAGCTTGTCTTTACGTTTTAATACAGACTTTACGCCACGGTAATATCCATCGTAATTTGACATCATCGACTCATACATATCACGTTTAGATGTAAGTTGTGAGATGTAACGATTCGCCGTGTCGAATTGCTCTGTTAACGACTTTGTATGAGACTGTTCGTGGTCACGTTTTGATTTCGTTTCTTTATACGATTCACGCTTATTTTTTAATGATGATTCAAGTGATGAGAGTGTATCTGTTAAACTTTTATTTTTTTCATTTAACGTGTCGAGAGACTCTTTTAATTCGTTCATGCGACGATCTAACTCTTCGCGCTTGTTTGAATCGATTGCCTCTTGTTTTTCATAGTCTTTTAACTGGTTGTCTAAAGAAGTCTTTTCGACCATGACCGCATAATACTGTTCTTTTAATGCGTCAATATCGACGTCGTTACCGTCAACAAGCGATTGTAACGAAGCGTTGATTGTATCGATTTCTGCTTTTACGTTCGACTGTTCATCTTTCGTTTCATTAAAAGATGTACGTAATTCATCGAGATCACGTTCTAACGATTCTTGTTCTTTTAATTTGTTGCTTTTTTCTTCAGTTAAATTGTCGTGTTGATCTGAACGACTCGTTTTACGTTCTTTAAATAACTCGATTTTACCGATTGTTTGTTCTTTTTCTCTAGATGCTTTGACGAACGCGTCGTGAATGCTACGCTCTTTTTCGGTTAATACTTCTCGCTTGTCGCGTAAGTTATTGATCGCAACGTCGAGTAAATTGACGTGATTTCTCGCGTCTTCAATTGTACGTTCATCGTTTGAATACGTCTCTTTTAACTGATGAAGTTTTGAAGACAGCTCTTTAATATCAAACACAGTAACTTCAATGTCGCTTTGTTTCATCTCGTTTAAAAGCGCTAAATACTCAGTCGCGATGGCACTTTCTTTTTCGAGCTTTTTAACGCGAGACTCGAGTTCACTCGTAATGTCGTGAATACGACTTAAGTTGAGTAACGTATCATCGAGTTTACGTTCTGCTTCTTTTTTACGTGTTTTATATTTCATGACGCCGGCAACTTCTTCGATAATTTCACGGCGCGTTTCTGGTTTTTGATTTAAAACGTGATCAACTTCACCTTGAGAAATAATGTTGTATGCGTGTTTACCAAGACCAGAGTCCATAAAGAGTTCTGTCACGTCTTTTAATTTTGCGCGTTCTTTATTGATATAGTAGTTACTTTCACCACTTCTAAATAGCTCACGACGAATCGTGACGTTGTCGTAGTCAAAGTCTAACACGCGGTCTTTATTGTCTAAATTCAGTTGAACGACTGCACTGTTTTGCTTACTTCGTTCTGTCGTTCCGTTAAATATAACGTCTTCCATTTTAGACCCGCGAAATTGCTTAGCGCTCGTTTCACCGAGAACGAACCTGACAGCGTCGATAATGTTACTTTTACCACTACCGTTCGGTCCAACAACCGCAGTGACGCCGTCATTAAATTCGATCGTCGTTTTATCGGCAAACGATTTAAATCCTTTAGCTTCTATACTTTTTAAAAATACCATATTATCTTTCGGCCTTTTCTTTTAAATGATAAAACGCAACTTTTGCTGCGAGTTGTTCAGACTCTTTTTTAGAGCGACCACTGCCACGCCCGATTTCTTTATCGTTTAACGTCACGTTAGAAACGAAGTTTTTGTCGTGTGACGGACCTGTCTCTTCGAGTAAGTGGTAATACACTTCCTCTTTATACGCTTTATGAACAAACTCTTGAAGTGCTGTTTTAAAGTCTGAAATTCCGAGGTAATCATCGCGTTCAATTTTCGGGAATACATTCACACTTAAAAACTTCCACACAGCGTCGTATCCTTGATCGAGATATAACGCACCTAAAAATGCCTCGAACATATCCGAGATAATCGACGGACGCTTTTTACCGCCTGTCTTTTTTTCTCCTGGACCGAGTAATAGTAACTCTTCCATTTTTAAGTCGTTCGCAAATATTACAAGTGAAGGCTCACAAACGATATTTGCACGCAACTTTGTTAAATCTCCCTCAGGGAAATCTTTAAACGCGTCAAATATATATTCTGAGACCATCAGTTCTAATACCGCGTCACCTAAAAATTCTAGACGCTCGTTCGAATGAATTCGGTCTAAATGAATGTTATACACGAATGAACTGTGCATAAATGCTTGTAAAAATAATTTGTCATTTTCATATTGAATCTGATGTTTCTTCATAAAAGAATCGAACTTTTTAAAAAAAGAATCGACGTGTCTTTTAGAGTCTTCATCTTGTTCGATTGATTGTAGTAATTTATCCATAATCTCACCCTAATATAGTTTACTAAACTTATGCGGTTTGTTGTAGCGATATAAAAGAAAAATCCACTTTATAGAAAGTGGATTTTGTCTATCAAATTATTGGTTTTCAAGCTTCTCGATGAAATCTAAAGCATCACCAACAGTAACGATTTTCTCAGCTTCCTCATCTGGAATCTCAGTATCGAACTCATCTTCTAATTCCATTACAAGTTCCGCAATGTCTAAAGAGTCCGCACCAAGGTCATCTTTGAAAGTCGCATCTTTCGTCACTTGATCCTCATCGATACCTAATTTGTCGACAATAATGTCTTTAATTTTATCAAAATTATCCATTCCTACTTCACCTCCTTAAAATAGTGGTCGTATCTCAGTTGTAGAGATGATTCTTAATCTTTATACCCAGTGAGCAGGTTTTAAATGCGTGATTTTCGTGATTTGGTCCGACGATTGTCTCGAATCGACGGGGAAACTTCAATTTCGCCGACGATTCCCCGAATCGACTGCGAAAAGTTTATTTCACCGTCGCAGATGAGACTTTCGTCGATGAATTTTTGATTCGCCGACGGGAATGATCGAATCGTCGGTGAATTTCTCGTTTTCCCGATTTTCGCCGACGATACTGCTTGAATCGTCGATGAAATCTGACTCTCGCCGACGATAACCTCCATAGCGACGGGGAGTTTTTCATCTCGCCGACGATTCCCCGAATCGACTGCGAAAAACTTCTTTCACCGTCGCAGATGAGACTATCAACAGAGAAACCTACCATCCGTCGCCCGACTACAACCATCTCATCACTCTCTTAAAAGAATAAAAGCCACACCCCGCGAATGTTCGTGGCCGACCTTTATTTTCGGCACTGAAACTTGTGTTTATAATAACACAGCGGTTACGCCATGTACATTCCACCGTTGACGTGAATCGTTTGGCCTGTAATATAGCGCGCACGGTCTGATGCTAAAAATGATACAGCTTCTGCGATGTCTTCAACTTGACCGAACTGCTGTAATGGAATTTGTTCGAGCATTTTGTTCTTTAAATCGTCGCTTAATACGTCTGTCATATCACTTTCGATAAATCCTGGTGCGACTGCGTTTACTGTAATATTTTTACTTGCGAGTTCTCTTGCGACACTTTTCGTTAAACCGTCGACTCCTGCTTTACTCGCAACATAGTTTGCTTGTCCAGGGTTACCAAGGGTTCCGACGATACTTGAGATGTTGATGATACGTCCAGATTTCGCACGGATCATCATACGAGAAACGTTTTGAATGACGTTAAACGCACCCTTTAAGTTGACGTTAATAACATCGTCAAACATTTCTGGCTTCATACGCATAAGTAGCGTATCTTTTGTGATTCCTGCGTTGTTCACGACAACGTCGAGTTGACCGTACGTATCTTTAATATGCGCGATCATATCTTTCACTTCATCGTAATTTTGAACTTGGCACTGATAACTTTCAGCGTTGCCACCTTGTTCTTTAATCTTCTCTACAACTTCTTCTGCTTTTTCTTTATTTCCTGAATAGTTGACGATAACTGTATAGCCGTCTTCACCTAAACGTAATGCGACTGCGCGTCCGATACCTCTTGATGCGCCTGTAACTAATGCTACTTTACTCATTGTATTCATTCACCTCTTTAACTGTATCGATATGTGCTGTGTCTACTGACTTCGTAATCTTTTTAAGTAAACCTGTTTGAACTTTTTTCGGTCCAACTTCGACAGATTCAGTTACACCAAGTTCGACTGCTTTTTCAACACATTCTACGAAACGAACTGGCGACGTAATTTGTTGAATTAAATTTTGTTTAATAATTTCTTTATCAGTTTCTGGTTCTGCGGAAACGTTTTGTATAACAGGAATTTCTGCATCATTAAACGTAATATCTTTTAAGAACGTTTCGAACGAATTTTGAGCGTCTTTCATTAAGTGTGAGTGGAATGCTCCTGATACTTTTAGCGGAATGACGCGTCTCGCGCCGTGTGCTTTTGCTTCATCTATAAATAAATCGACTTTCGCTACATCTCCAGAAATCACGATTTGGTCTGGTGCGTTTATGTTTGCTGGTGAGACTTTTTCTTCGTCATCACTGAGTGACTCACATAACGCTTCGAGCTTGTCCTTATCCATACCGATGACTGCAGCCATTTTACCGTCTTTTGCTTCACTCATTAAACGTCCGCGCATGGCGACTGCTTTTACTCCATCTTCTAAAGATAAAACACCCGCATGCACTAGAGCTGGCAATTCTCCTAAACTATGTCCGATTAAGTAATCGCCTTTAATTCCCGTTGCTTTAAGCACCGCAAGTGAATGCGCAAATAATGCGGGTTGCGTGAACGCTGTATTATTGAGTCGTTCATCGTCTTCAGAAAACATGATCTCTTTTAAATCAAAATCAACGTAGCTAAAGATCGTATCGAGTAGTTCTTTTGCTGCGTCATTATGTTCATATAAATCCTTTGCCATTTCATGATACTGTGCCCCTTGCCCCGGGAACAAAACGAGTTTACTCATCTTCGAAAATCGCCTCCTTAATTTGTTCGATCGCGTCACTATTCGCCATTGTAATCGCGTTTCGAATCGCATTTTCTATTGCGAGAGCGTCACTTGAACCGTGCGCTTTTAAAACATGTCCATTTAAACCGAGTAACGGTGCACCGCCAAATTGACGGTAATCCATTAAGTCTTTTAATTGACCTAAATCTTTTTTAACGACGAGTGCAGATAACTTATTTAACATCGAAGATAAAAAGATTTTCTTCACTTCACCGAGTAGGCTACTTGCTGTTCCTTCGATCGTTTTAAGAACGATGTTACCTGTAAATCCGTCTGTGACACCGATATCGTATTTACCAGTTAATATGTCTCTCGTCTCAAAATATCCACTATAGTTTAAGTTTGAGTCTTGAAGTAACTGGTGCGTCTCTTTAGTAAGTGGTGTTCCTTTAATATCTTCACTACCGTTATTGATGAGACCGATTGAAGGATTTTTACGTCCACGAATGTTTTCCATATAAATAGACGCCATATGCGCAAACTGTAATAAGTGCTTTGGCTTATTTTCAGAGTTTGCACCGAGATCGAGTAAGAGCATGCCTTTATTATTCGTCGTCGGAATCATCGACGCGAGCGCTGGACGCTCGATTCCTTTAATACGTCCTATAACGAATAATCCAGCCGTAAGTAAGGCACCTGTGTTACCTGCAGATACGAAAGCATCTGCTTTCCCTTCTTTTACTGCTTTTGCCGCACGTACAATCGATGAATCTTTTTTACGACGAACTGCACGTACTGGATCGTCTTCACTTGTAATGACCTCTGTCACTTCTACGAATTTCACTCTATCATGCGTCTCAGTCCAACTACCTGCTGTTCCGAACGCTAAGATTTGAATATCTTCATATTTCTTTAATGCTGATTTAATACCATCGACAATTGCTTCTGGTGCGTGGTCTCCACCCATCAGATCGACTGCGATTGTTTTCATTCTATTTCACCTTCATTTTCAAAATGCATGACATAATGTCCAATAAATACTGTTTCATCTTTTACATATGATTCCACTAATATAAGTGCTTCATATGGTTTAATTTTTAATACGGTCGCTTTTGCGACAATCTTATCTCCGACTTTTGCCGGTTTTAAATATTTTACGTTTGCTTCCTTTGTCAGCACCTTCTTTTTACCGAGTACTGCCACAGCAAGTGAGTTTGCTTGACCAAATAGGAAGTGTCCGCGTGCGATATTATAATTTAAAAATGAGTGTTCTTTTTCAACTGTAAAAAACGAAGACGCTTGTTTGTTCACTTCAATTTGTACCAGTTCACCGATGACATCTTGAAGTGGAATACTTTTAATTTCTTCAGCATTCTTTTTAGCGACTGCTTGAACTCTGACACGCAGTTCTGGAATGTTTAAAACTGAACGGTCCAGACGAATCGTTTGAATCGAAACGTTCAAATCGTTTGCGAGTGTTTCATCTGTTAAAAACGGATCTTCGTCCAATCGCCTCACAATTTCTAGACGGCGTTCATCTTTCTTTAACTTTGCCACATTATCTCCCCATTTAGTAGTTGGTGCTAAAATTAGTATATAAAATTAATGATTACTTTTCAATCTTTTACATTATTTCAGATGAAAAAAATCGTGAATTTTGTTTTTTGTTAAACTAATGGATTGTTTGTTGACGCGAAATCGTGTTGCGTAAAATTGTTTTTCATCTTTTAACGTAAATGCGAGTTGCGTAAAAAGGGTTGCCGATACGTTGACGCATTTCCTCTAATCGTTAAACTAATCGAGTTAGCGTTTACACAAAGGCGATTTGCGTTAAATTAAGCAGGATAACCGAAGTCTTCGATGCTTCTCTTCCTGAATTCTCAGATGAAAAACCTCCGGAATCTTAAGTTGCGTTAAACTAATTGAGTGGTCGTTTACGCAAACGTGCGTTGTGTAAAATTGTTTTTTATTCT
>NZ_KV793634.1:307325-314696 GCF_001808485.1 Nosocomiicoccus sp. HMSC09A07 | reverse complement strand
TTGACACAAACGCTCTAATCGTCAAACTAATCGAACTACCTTTAACACAAAAGCGATTTGCGTTAAATTGTTTTTCATCTTTTAACGCAAAAGAGATTTGCGTAAAAAGAGTTGCCGATACGTTGACGCATTCCCACTAATCGTCAAACTAATCGATTGTCCGTTTACACAAAAGCGATTTGCGTAAAATTAAGCAGGATAACCGAGGTCTTCGATGCTTCTCTTCCTGAATTCTCAGATGAAAAACCTCCGGAATCTTGAGTTGCGTTAAACTAATCGACTAGTCGTTTACACAAACGTGCGTTGTGTAAAATTGTTTTTTATTCTTTAACGTAAAAGCGATTTGCGTAAAAGAGTTCGCTATTACGTTGACACAAACGCTCTAATCGTCAAACTAATCGATCTACCTTTAACACAAAAGCGATTTGCGTAAAATTAAGCAGGAAAAACCGCTTCTCCTCCCGGATTTTCCGATGAAAAACTACTCGCGTATTCCATTACGCGTAAAATAACACGACCAAGCAACCAGCAAAAACTAAAAAAGTGATTCTTACGAATCACTTTTGATTTCTGCTTGGACGATGAGTCGCTTTTCAAATAGTAACGTATCTGGGTTGTAGTCTTCACACGTGATGAGTGTTAATATTTGCGGGTCGCCTTCTGATTGTTGTAGTATATCGACGCGGTCTGGTGTGACTTCAAAGATGTCGGTAATTTCGTATTCTCGTTTACCGTCTCGCGTTATAATTTCTATCGTGTCACCTTTTTCTGCTCGGTCGATATAGTTAAATCGTATCCCGGCGCCTTCTACTCGGTGGCCAGCGATCGGCACGTTCTGCATGTCGAGACTATCTGTTGACTCTAACATACTGACGCCATTTCGTAGTTTTTCTTCAGTTAATTCTCCGTAATAAATTGGCTCTGAAATTCCGGCAGATTCAATTTTGATAATCCCTGCCATATCGTCTTTAATTTTAACCCCTTGTTTGTCCCCGGGCTCAATTCCAGTAATAAACTTTTCTAATATATTTACATTGACGTTGTCATCACCGTTCTCGTAGGCTTCGATGATTCTATCGTTTACGATATCTGTGAAAAATGCACGGATATCTTGCCAGAAGAATAAGACAAGTGCCGTCATGATAAGTAGTACACCTAAAATTCTAGTAAATGATCTCATATCACTGCTCCTTAAATAGTTTAATGGCTTCACTTCTCGCAACTTCTAATATTCTATAGTCGTGTACGAGATCTGCAACTTTAAATTCTGGGAGCCCACTTTGTCTCACACCAAAAAAGTCTCCCGGCCCGCGCATCTCTAAATCTCTTTCAGAAAGGACAAATCCATCTGTCGTTTCTGTCATAATATTCATGCGCATTTGTGCTTGCTCAGTTTTACCTTCACTTATTAATATACAATAACTTTGTAAATCATTTCTACCTACACGACCTCGAAGTTGATGTAACGTTGATAAACCAAATCGCTCTGCGTTAAAAATCGTCATCACTGTCGCATTTTTAACGTTGATACCAACTTCAATGACCGTCGTTGATACGAGTATCGGTGTTTCAAGCGATTCAAAGCGCGCCATTGCTTTCGCTTTCTCCTCAGGTTTCATACGCCCATGGACGAGCTCGACTTTATCTTCACCGAACGTTTCTCTAAACATATGATACACTTCTTCAGTCGTCATTAAATCGAGTACTTCTGATTCTTCGATTAACGGCGCGACGACGTAAATATTACGTCCAGCATCCATTTCTTTTTTGATAAACGCGAGTACTTCGTCGATTTCTTTTTCTTTTTTCCAAAATGTTTTGATCGGCAACCTACCGGCAGGCATCGTCTTTATAAGAGAGACGTCCATATCTCCGAATGCTGTGATCGATAGCGTTCTTGGGATTGGTGTTGCTGTCATATATAATACGTTTCGACTTTTGGCTTTTTTAATTAATTTCTCTCGCTGATTTACTCCGAAGCGATGCTGCTCGTCGATAATGACGAGCCCTAAATCTTTAAAAACGACGTCACCTTCAAAAAGTGCATGCGTACCGATAATTAAATCGATGTCTCCATTTTTTAATGCTTCTTTTATACGACGTTTTTCACTCGGTGTCGTCGTCCCTGTTAATAACTTGATTGTAAGCTCATCGTTAAACGATTCGACTAAACTTTCATAATGCTGATTTGCAAGCACTTCAGTCGGCACCATAATTGCACTTTGTTTAAGAGCAGTTTTAAGCGCATAAACCGAAATTCCAGCGACGATTGTCTTACCGCTTCCGACGTCCCCTTGCAGCAGACGGTGCATATTAAATTCACTAAGTAAATCTCTACATATATCGTTCACACTTGTTTTTTGGTCCTTAGTTAGTTCAAACGGTAACGTGCTGATAAACAACTTCAGCTTCTCGACGTCATATTTTACAATAGATTCTTTTTGTGGCACGCGTTCTTGCTTACGCTTTTCGATGATTTTTACTTGGAACATAAACAGTTCATAAAACTTCATCGTACGTCTTGCTTTTTGAAGTTCATCCATATTATCCGGAAAATGGAGATGATACAGCGTTTGTTTAATCGGCATCAGTTTATATTTTTTGATTAAATACTCCGGTAAATCTTGATTAAAAATATGTGTTCGAAACACTTCTTTTACGATATTACCAAACGTCTTATTGTTCATCACTTTATTTAACGCATAGCGCATATCCATCGTATCGCCGTTCGGTTTTATAATACTTCTACCTGACATCTCTTGTTTTGGTTTATTAAATTTACCGTGGACGTTTATCGTATCTCCGACTTCGATTTGTTTTTTTAAATACGCCTGATTAAAAAACGTCACTTTTATGTAGACGTTGTTCGTTTCCATATGAAAACTCATCCGGTTTAACCCTTTTCGTAAATACGTCACCGTCGGCTCCGTTTTTACGACACCACTCACTGTAATGACTTCTTCTAACTTTACGGAATTCACGTCTGTCGGATTTTGGTCGACGTACGAATTCGGCAGATGAAAAACTACATCATTCACCGTATGAATACCAATACTATTTAATTTTTCTTCGGTCTTTTTACCGACACCTTTTAACGTTCCGATAGAAGCAGATGGCGTGATCACTTCATATAGCTCTGTCATATTATGACCCGATTAACTCTTTTTTCAGTCGTTCGCCTGTCGGAGTTGCTGCGAGTCCTCCGCGACCTGTTTCACGTAAGTGTGATGGCATCGTTAATCCGATTTTAAACATCGCTTCGACGACTTCGTCTGCTGGGATTCTAGATTCTATTCCAGCGAGTGCCATATCTGCTGCTGTTAGTGCGTTAGATGCACCAGCTGCATTACGTTTAACGCACGGTACTTCAACGAGACCTGCGACTGGGTCACAGACAAGACCGAGCATATTTTTAAGTGCGATAGAAAACGCATGTGCACACATTTCTGGCGTGCCTCCAGCCATTTCAGTGACTGCTGCAGCTGCCATTGCTGACGCACTCCCGACTTCTGCTTGGCATCCACCTGCAGCACCTGAAATACTCGCATTGTTCGCGACGACCATTCCAAATGCACCTGCTGTAAATAGAAACTTTACCATCTCTTCACGCGTTGTTTCTGGATATTTTTCTTTCATCGCAAATAATACACCTGGAACGACACCCGCAGACCCTGCAGTTGGTGTTGCACAAATTTGCCCCATCGCAGCGTTTACTTCATTTGTAGAAACAGCGTTCATAATCGCGTGTAGTGTTAAATCTCCACTTAACCCGCGACCCGATTCGATATAGCGTCTCATTTTTACTGCGTCTCCGCCTGTTAGACCAGTCGTACTTTCTACACCTTCAAGCCCTTCTTTTACTGCATTTTCCATCGTGTCTAAGTTGTATTCCATCTGCTTATAAATATCGTCATAGGATAGTCCTGATGTTTCCATTTCTTGAGCGATCATAATATCTGCGATTGATTTTTGTTCAGTTTCTGATCTAGAAATCAGTTGGTTAATACTATTAAACTCTTGCATCTATTACGCCTCTTTTCCTTTTAATTCTATGACACGCTCGACACCTTCTACTTGTTCAATTCTCTTCACTGTCGATTCATCACATTTTGAATCGATTTCTATCGTCATAAGCGCAGTTTGACCGACTTCTTTACGCGATACGTTCATCGTTCCAATGTTGAGTGCTTCATCTTTTAAAATACTTGTAACGTTCGCAATCGTCCCGAAGCTATCTTTATGAAATACGAGTAGCGAATGTAAATTACCAGATAAAGAAATCGGATAGTCGTTAATAGAGACGACTTGAATCATCCCACCACCAATTGACACAACTTCAACCATTAACGTGTCGTCTCCTTTAAATAAGTGGAGAATAGCTGTATTCGGGTGACTCTTTTCTTCTGGCATCTCTATGATTTTGACGTGCATATTTGCTTTTTCGGCTTCTTCGTAAGCGTTTTTAATTCTTGAATCTTCAGTACTAAACCCGAGCACTCCTCCGATTAATGCGACGTCTGTTTTATGACCTTTATATGTTTCTTTAAATGAACCGTATAAGTAAATGTCTACTTTGTCTGGTTGTTGTTTAAATAGATTACGTGCTGTTTGTCCAATTTTAACTGATCCAGCCGTATGAGAACTTGATGGACCAATCATCACTGGCCCAATAATATCAAACACACTATTATATTTCATAATTTCACCTCTTATTAAAAAACCACATCGATATTATCGATGTGGCTATATTGATTACTCTACAGAAATTAAATAACTGTATACCGGTTGTTTACCGTCGTGAATTTCAAATTCAACGTCATGCGATTCTTCAAACTGTTCAGCGAGTGCTTCAACGAGTGCTTCATCGCTTCCTTCACCTGTAAAGATCGTTACGATTTCTGAATCGTCATCGATCATTGTTTCAAGTAAGTTTTCGAGTGTAACTTTGACGTCTTTATTACATGAGATAATTTTCCCATCGACGATACCCATATGTTCGTCTTTTTTAATTTCAACGTCATCGATTTTCGTATCTCTTACTGCATACGTCACTTGACCTGTTTTCACTTGGTTCATCGCGTCGATCATCGTCTCTTTGTTTTCTTCAAGACTTGCATCTCCATTAAACGTAAACATTGCAGACACACATTCAGGAATCGAACGTGTCGGAATAACGACAGCCTCTACATCTAATAGTTCAGCTGCTTGTTCTGCTGCCATGATGATATTTTTATTGTTCGGCATGATGATAACTTCTTCGACGTCGTCATCTTTAATAATATTGACGATGTCTTCAGTTGATGGGTTCATCGTTTGACCACCGCTAATTAAGTGTGTAACACCGATACTCTTAAGGAGGGTATCAATACCTTCCCCACTTGATACTGCGATAATTGCCGTTTTAATTTTTTCTTTTTTCTTTTTCGCTTCACGTTTAGCTTCTAATGCTCTAAACTGTTCGCGCATGTTTTCGATTTTAATCTTAATGATTTCACCGTACTCTGCACCGTATGATAGTGCTTCACCTGGACGGTCTGTGTGTACGTGAACTTTTACGATTTCATCATCGTTAATAACGAGTAATGAGTCACCGAACTTATCCATGTCGTTTCTAAATGATGTTTCTTCGAATGGTTTTTTATCTTTTCCGAAACGTACCATGAATTCTGTACAAAAGCCGAATTCGATATCGTCGACTGACATAAACTCATCAAACTCGTGTTCATCGTTTACGAACTCTTCTGTATTGACAGGCTCTCCTGAAGTGCTTGACGTCTCTTCTACGTCTTCACCTTTTAACGCTTTTAAAAATCCTTCATAAACGTATACGAGTCCTTGTCCACCTGAGTCGACAACGCCTACTTCTTTTAGAACTGGTAATAGATCTGGTGTACGTTTTAAAGATTCTTTCGCTTCTTCTAAAACAGCTTCCATAATTTTAACGATATCTGTTTCGTTTTTAGCGACTTCTTCTGCTTTAGCGCCTGAGTCTTTAGCAACTGTTAAAATCGTACCTTCAACAGGTTTCATAACTGCTTTATATGCAGTTTTCACACCTGCTTGGAATGCTTCACTAAATGCATGATGATCGATTTCTGCTAACTCTTCGACGTGTTTAGAAAACCCTCTAAATAATTGAGATAAAATAACGCCTGAGTTTCCTCTTGCGCCCATTAATAACCCTTTAGAGAAATGTTTCCCAACTTCACCGACGTGGTTGCTCGTTAAATTTTCTATTTCAGAAGCACCTGATACAATAGATAACTTCATATTCGTTCCTGTGTCTCCATCCGGTACTGGGAAGACATTCAGTGAATCAACATATTCCGCATGCTTTTTTAAATTTTTCGCACCATTTAAAATCATCTTGCGAAAGAGTTGTCCATCTATTTTATTCATTTTTAAAAATCCTCCCTAACTACTCATCCGAATCAATGATTCTGACACCTTGAACATGAATATTCACAGAATCAATTTTTAGTCCTAATGTTTTTTCTAACGTATACTTAACTGTAGATTGTACGTTCGATGCAACTTCGGAAATCTTCACACCGTAAAGTACAATAATATATAAATCAATTTTTAAATTTTCGTTTTCATTATCTACGACGACACCGCGTGCGTAGTTCTCTTTACCAAGTAATTCCGCAAAGCCATCTCTAAATGTTTTCGATGCCATACCAACAACGCCGTAACTTTCACTTACGACGCCACCAGCGATATTTGCGATTACATCTGTAGACACTTCAATCGTGCCAAGTTCATTATTAATTTTTAGTGACATAAACTCACTCCTAATTCATCATTTTATTATAGATTTAAACACACTATTTGACAACCCCTGTTCAAATCAGCATGATTAAATACAACGATATTATATTTGTTATTGTGTTTTAAACGATATTCATGTATTATATTATAGTATTCGCAGATAAGAATTATCAATTAAAAACAATGAAGGGGTGGGACGAATGGCTAAAGTATGTTACGTTACAGGTCGTCGTGCTAGATCAGGTAACAACCGTTCTCACGCACTAAACGCAAGTAAAAGAACTTTTGGTGCTAACTTACACAAAGTAAGAATTTTAGTAGATGGCAAACCTAAACGTGTTTGGGTTTCAGCTAGAGCGTTAAAATCTGGTAAAGTACAACGCGTATAATTAAAATAATAAAAGAGATTTGTGCGATAGAATCGTACAAATCTCTTTTTTTGTGTATACACATGCAAGATTTTGGGTTGGATGTGTGACTTTGGTCGGAGTAGGCTTTTAATCTTCTATATTAGTTGAATTTTTGGTTTAATTTTACGCAAATACGATTTGTGTTAAAAGCGTTGTGCGTTCGTTGACAATTAGAGTTTTTGTGTGCAAT
>NZ_KV793634.1:226443-307305 GCF_001808485.1 Nosocomiicoccus sp. HMSC09A07 | reverse complement strand
CCCTTTGACGTATTCGAGAGTTGTGTAAAATTAAATTTATTTCGTTTACGCAACGGGCGTTTCCGTTAAAGATACCCTCGTTAATTTAACAAGATGAAAAACCGAGCTGCTGTTTAACAGCTTTTCATCTTAAAAAATAGTGGCGGCAAGATCGTTTTCGGTTTAATTTAACGCAAATGCTGTTTGCGTTAAAAGAGTTCGTGTTAGTTTAACGCAAAACGCTTAATTGTCAACGTAACGAGATGGTCGTTTACAGAAATCGAAGTTATGTTAAATTATTTAAAATCTTTTTACGCAAATCCCTTTTGTGTAAACACCCTACCTATTTCGTGTACAATTACGCTCTCAACCAACCCAACCACCACGCCACAAGATGAAAAAAGACGAACTCTGAATTATAGTTCGTCTTATCTAAAGAAACTCATGATATATATGACGATCATCGCGACAAATATCGCTGGGATCATGTTTCCGACACGTGTTTTTGTGATGTTCATCATGTTTAAACCGATCGCAAAGATAATGACTCCTCCAGTTGCGCTGACTTGTTTTGTCATCGTTTTTAATACGTCTTCTGGTATGAAGTGCGCAAATCCTTTTGCGCCGAGTGTAATGAGTCCTTCATATAAAAATGTAGGAATACCAGCAATGATGACGCCGAGTCCATATGTCGTTGTCATGACGAGTGCGATAAAGAAATCCATAAATGATTTCGTATATAAGACCGTATTGTCACCGCGCATCCCTGCGTCGAGTGACCCGACGATTGACATCGCTCCGATTATAAATATCATCGTTCCAGAGACGAGTCCTTGCGAGATGTTTCCTGCGTTTTTATCGCCTAGCTTAAATTCCAGCCAGTGCCCAATACCGTTTAGTTTGTCTTCTAGCTTTAAGTATTCACCGATCGTCACCCCGACGATTAAACTTAACAGCGTAACAATGACGTCTGTCGATGAGGAAATCATCTGAATTCCGAGCGCAATAATAACGAGCCCTTGTGCTTTTAAAATTGAATCTTTCACATGTTCGGGGATAAAAGTAAATATTAACCCGAGTAAACCACCGATGATTATGGCGAGCCCGTTGACGAGTGCACCAAGTAATATCATACTTTCATCTCCTAACTTCTGTCGTTTGAATAAATCGCAATGACAGGTTGATTCGTTACAACCGTCGCAACGTCACTTGCAAATTCATTAGATACTGTTAACGTACTTCCAATAGACGTAGTGACTTCTCCATCATACTTAAATCCGACTAATTTTAAAACTGTATCGTTAAAAATTGGTATAAAAGAAATGTACTTATACCCGAGATTTTGTAGTTCACGACTACCTTCAACTTTAAATATAATATTTAAATCATTGATCAGCCTGACGTCGACGTCTTTAAATTTCTCGTTTAAAAGTAGTTGAATATTCATTAACTCATGATCAATACGGTCACCTAATGCACCGTATACGTCGATTTTTTTGTAACCTTTATCGACAAGATCAAATAACGCAAGCTCGCTATCCGTATAATCCTTTTCACTGTTGACTGCATGGATTTTAAGTTTTGATTCAATGAAGTCGCGTTCTTTATCATTCACTGAATCGTAATCACCGTAACAAAATTTCGGTGTAATACCAAGTTTAAGTAACTGATACACTCCGCGGTCGACCCCGACATAATCTCCAGAAATTTTTGGAACGCTCACTTCTCTCATCACTACGTTAGCTTTCATATATTAACCTCTAAGTTTATCAATCGTCTCTTTTGTATTATCTGCTTTAAATAAGTACGATCCACTCACGAGTAAATCTGCACCCGCTTCACGGCACACGCGTGCGGTTTCATCGTTCACTCCGCCGTCTACTTCAATTAAATAGTCATAATTTTCCCTCGTACGAATAGAATCGAGTTCTGCAATCTTTTTAACACCAGATTCGATAAACGACTGCCCACCAAATCCTGGATTCACTGTCATGACGAGAACGAAGTCTACGATGTCTAACAGATACTCAACATCTCTCACTGGCGTTTGTGGGTTTAAAACGATGCCTGCTTTCATGTTGTTGTTTTGGATATGCGTGATTAAGCGATGTGCGTGCGGCGTTGCTTCAATATGAAACGATAAATATTCAACACCCATATCGCGAAACTCTTCGACGAACTGCTCTGGATCTTCTGTCATTAAGTGAACGTCTAGTGGAATATTCGTTTTTTTACTAATCGCTTCACAAACAGGAATACCGTATGAAATATTCGGCACAAATTGTCCATCCATAATATCTAAATGGAAAATATCCGCACCTGCTTCTTCCATTCTCTTCATTTCACTTTCTAAATTTAAAAAATCACTCGCTAGTAATGATGGTAATACTTTAACCATTAATATCTCTCCTTGTAATTCGTCATTTCTTCGTATATTTGTAAGTAACTGTTGTAGCGACTTTCTTTTATATCACCATTATTCAAAGCATCTTTTACGGCGCATTTCGGTTCGTTAATATGGACGCATCCTCTAAATTTACAGTCGTCTAGAAAAACGTTAAATTCTTTAAAATAAAAACGTAAGTCTTCTTTATCGATATGTGTAAAATCAATCGTAGAAAATCCTGGAGTGTCTGCGATTTGACCGTTGTTTTTATCGATCAATTCAACATGACGTGTCGTATGTTTTCCGCGATTTAGCTTTTCACTAATTTCATTTGTTTCTAAGTTTAAGTTTGGAAGTAACGTATTTAATAACGTACTTTTCCCGACACCCGTTTGTCCAGCAAGGACCGATAACTTATCTGGGAATATATCTTTTAATGATTCATTTACCGTGTCTTTTTCTGTAAAGTACACGTCATACATATCATATGTTTCTTTTATTTTTTTGATTAATTCTTCATCGTCATTTAAATCGTTTTTAGTAACGATTAAAATTGGCGTAATATGATTAGATTCACTATATGCTAAAAATCGGTCTGTTAAATAAAAACTAAAGTCCGGATTTTTTATGCTCACTGTAATGAGTAGTTGATCGACGTTAGCAACTTGCGGACGGACTAAACTATTTTTACGTGGATGTATATGAGTAATCGTTCCTTCTTGTACGTTGTCCGCTTCAAAATCGACAATATCTCCAACTAATGGACTCTCTTTACGTTTACGGAATATTCCACGCGCTCTTGTTTGATATACTATGCCGTCACTTTTAACGTAATAAAAACCGGCAAGCGCTTTTACAATTTTACCTGTTTGCATAATGCCTCCTAAAATTTTCATCTAAATAAATTATAACAAACGTTTATATTTAAGAAACATAAAAAATCCCTCTAAACATTTTTGTTTAGAGGGAAATATATTAGAAACGATCCACTTTTTCTCTAACGTTGTTGATGACCATACCACTGTTAATGTAACCAGGGATACTGTTTAAGTCGATTGTTAAGTCTTGCTCTGGAACGTCCCAAGTGATTTCGTTTGCGAAGTATTTCATAGTTTCTTCCATGATGATGATTGTGATCCACTCACCTGCACAACGGTGGTTAGTCCAGTAGTCTCCGCCACCTTGTGGAATCATATCAAATGGTGATCCGTCCCAGTCTCTAAAACGTTCTGGAATGAATTTGTTTGGTTGATCCCATAACTCTTCACTGTGAAGCGTACCGTAAACGTCGATTACGAGACGTTGGTCTTTAGGAATCGTCACACCTTTATGTTCCACTTCTACTTTCGTTTTACCAGGTAAGAATGGAACGAATGGGTAGAATCTTCTTACTTCTTGAGCGAACATGTACGGATAATCTTCTACCGTGCTCATTTTACGAATTGCTTCTCTGTGTTCGTAAAGTGCAAGTACACCGTATGATACGAAACGGTTAATTGCAATTAATGGACGGAACGTGTTCATGAGGTCGATACCTGCAAGACGTGAATCCATTTGATTACCTTCATAGTCTCTCCAGTGTGCTAACTCATATAATGATGAGCCTTTTGGAGGATTAATTTCACCGTTACGTGTTTTAATGATTTGATCTTCTAACCAGTCTTCAACACGTTTACGCGCATCTTTAGATGATTTGTAACCTTTGAACGCATTACCGAGACCTTTGAATGAGTCGATCATGATATCCATGTCTTCTGCGATTCTTTCGATTTCTTCTTCTGGAGCAGTTACTCCCGCCCAGCGCATACCAATACGTGTTAATAGAACGATAGATTCTTGGTAAACGTTAACGTCTCCCATCGCTTCCATACGCGCTGTGTTAGCTTTCCAGTAGTTACGTGTTAATTTACGTACATACTCTAAGTTTCCTTCAGTCATTAATGACATGAATAGCGCTTTTCTGTCGATATGTTGTTTACCAGTTGTCGTGTGGATCGCACCTTTACCGAATAAAGTGTTTACAACACGCTTAGGTAAACCACCTTCACGTTCGATTTTGTCGTTATCGTAGAATAGTTCTGCCCCTTCTTTTCCACTTAAAACGACGTAGCTTTTACCACCGAGTGCACGTGTTTCAAACACTTCTGCACCTAGGCGTTCTCTTTGATTTGTAGTATAAAGGTACCCTTGTTTAAATACTTTTAACGTATTATCTAGACCTTTATCTCTTTTAATTTTTGCCATTGTTTTCATCCTCCAAATTGAAGTCTTCCTTTTTATTATAAATAACATTTTTTATAAACGCCAATATTTCAATAAATTTATTTAATCATTTTTGATTTTTTCTTCTAACACTTTTTTACCATCGACTTCGATACGATAACCACCTGATTCACCTTCTTCTAGGACGAGGTTAATCGTGTACGGTGTGTCTTCAAAGATCACAAACTCTTCCTCGACGTCATCGATGTTTCGTGTTTTATCTTCGATATAGACTTTTACTTTTTTCGTTTTTTCTTTCTTGTCTTTATCTTTAGAAGTATCCTCTCCAAATGGAATCGTCACTTTAAATTGATATTCTTTTGCTTCTTTTGGCGCTTTACCTTTAGACACTGTTAAATTAATTGGAGAGCCTGGTAAAAACGCACCGTAACTTGGGTCTTGAGACACTACGATCCCTTCGCCGTATTCGTCACTATGGATTTCATTCACACTGTTAATTATAAATCCGTTGCCTTCGAGTACTTGTTTCGCTTCCTCGAACGGTCTTCCGACGAAGTTCTCTATTTCTATCGGTTCAGGACCTTGAGATACCGTTAACGTAATCGATTCTTCTTTTGGAATAATTTTTGTGCCTGGTTTTATCGATTGTTCGATAACTTTATTTTTATCGATTTCACTTGAATATTCCTCTTCGATATTAACAGAATTAAATCCAAGTTCTTCTAATTTCTTTTTAACGTCATCGATTGATTTTTTCGTAAAGTCTTCCATTTCATATGGTGGTTCACCGTCAGACACATTTAAGTCGATCGTGTCACCTTCTTTTAAGATAGCACCGGATTTTGGAGACGTATTAATGACGTGATCTTTTTCAATCTTTTCGTTATGTTCACGTGTAATATCACCGATCACGAGGCCTGCTTCTTCGAATTTTTGAACGGCTTCGTCAACATGCATACCTTGAACGTCTTCGACCGTGACTTCTTTCGGTGTTGATTTTAAGAATAACGCCCCTAGCGCACTTCCACCGATTAAAAGAAGTAATAAAATAACGATAATCGGCCATATACGACGTTTCTTTTTAGTCTCTTCTTTTGGTGGTTGTGTTGCTTGTGGCTCTGTCTTTTTAGGTTTTACCGGAACTGGTGCAACAGGTGCTACTTTCACTTTGTCCTTATCGACTATTTTAGGTTCATTATTCGCTTTATACGCATGTGTCATATTTTTGTAGTCAAGTAAATCACGAATTACTTCTGACGCGTCACTATAACGGTCGTTCGGTTCCTTTTCGGTACACTTATAGACGATGTTTTTAAGTCCTAGTGGTACACCTTCACGCTTATCGTCGATGTTTGGCATTGGTGACTGTATATGTTGAAGCGCTACGGATACTTGAGTTTCAGCTTGGAATGGTAATTCTCCCGTAATCATTTCGTATAACATGATTCCAAAGCTGTAAAGGTCCGCACGTTCATCCGCATGCTTTCCTTTTGCTTGTTCTGGTGCAATGTACTGAACAGAACCCATCACTTGGTTCGTTTCAGTAAGTCTTGTTTCAGATAAAGCTTTCGCGATACCAAAGTCCGTAATTTCTAACTGACCATCTTCATCGATTAAAATATTTTGCGGCTTAATATCTCTATGGATAATTCCACGGTTATGCGCGTGTTCGATACCACGAAGCGTCATAAGTGACAGTTCTACGATTTTATCATATGGTAGCGGCTTATTTTCATCGATATATTGTTTTAAGTTCGGACCTTTAATGTATTCCGTGACGAGTACGTGGTATTCACTCGTATCATCGACGTCGATCACTGTAACGATGTTTGGGTGGTTTAATCGTGTTGTGTTTTGTACTTCACGCTGGAAGCGTTGCATCATCTTTTCTTTGTTATACGGATCTGATTTTATCAATTTTACGACGACTTCACGGTCTAATATAATATCATCGGCCAAATAAACTGAACTCATCCCACCGCCTAAATATTTTTTAAGGCGATAACGATCTGAAATGATGTTTCCTTCCATTACTATTCACCCGCCTTTAAGTCGACGACGATAACGCTGATGTTATCTTTCGAGTCATTTTTTTCAGCTTTAGCTACAATTTCATCTGCTTTACTTTCGTTTTCATACACAATTTTATGAATCGTTTCATCGTCCACGACATCTGTCACGCCGTCACTCGTTAAAACGATATAATCATACAGATGATTTTTTAAACGAAATAAATCTGGCTGAATGAGTCGTGTTGTACCGAGTGCTTTCGTTACGATATTTTTTTGAGGATGAGATTTTGCTTCTTCTTTTGTAATTTCACCTGAACTGACGAGCATATTAACAAACGTATGGTCGTTTGTGATTTGGCGTATTTCTAACTTTTTAAGTGCATACGCTCTAGAATCTCCGACGTTAAATACGTAAATCATTTCATCTAAAAATGCTGCTAAAACGAGTGTTGTTCCCATATTTTTAGACTCCGTATTTTCGTTTGAATAGTCATATAACTCGCGGTTCGTTTGAATAATTAAATCTCTTAAAAAATCTTTGCCGTCGTCTGGTTTAAAGTAGTTCGTCTCTTCGAACGCTTCTTTAATTTTAGAAGCGACAAATTTTGAAGCGACTTCACCATGCTCATGGCCACCCATACCGTCGGCAATTAACGCGATTTTTTGACCGGTTTTATTTTGAAATACGTAGGCCGTATCTTCGTTTAAATTACGGTAACTCCCACAAATACTTTTCTCATAAAATTTCATAGCTGTCCTCCCTCACAGTTTCTTAAATTTAGCGATAAAGAAACCGTCTGTATTCAGTTCATGGGGGAGAATTTGACGCATGTTTCCTTTAAATTTAAACGGTGGAATTTCAAATTCGTCAAATTCTATATCCGTCGACTGTTTTTTAAACGTATATGCGACGTTTTCATTTTCCATTTGATGCAGTGTACATGTCGAGTAAACGAGTGTACCGCCACGTTTTAAATACTGTTTGACGTGATTTAAAATCGATAGTTGAATGTCAACAAGTGTGTTGATATCTTCTTCACGGACGTTGTACTTAATTTCAGGTTTACGTTTTAATACGCCGAGCCCTGAACACGGTGCATCTACAATTATTTTATCGTACATCGTATCATACTCGTCTTTTGTTGCATCTTTTAGCATTACATTTAAATTCGTATGTTTTAAACGTTTGCTTTCATTTTTGATTAATGTCAGTTTATGTTCAAATACGTCTGAAAAATCGACGTGTCCATTCATATTTTCTAGTGCGTGGAATCCTTTCCCGCCAGGCGCACTACATGCATCGAGTATCGCTTCTTTTCCAGTTGGATCTAATGCATAATTGACACACATCGAACTCGCATCTTGAATACCAAATAATCCATCTTTATAGGCTTTCGTTTCCGTTAGCCCTCCACCATAAACGATGACTGCATTTTCATGAATAGAGCTTTTCTTAGCAGTCACTCCTTCGTCTTGTAGCTGTTTAATTAGTGTCTCACGCGTCGTTTGTTTCTTGTTTACGCGGACGTACATGTTTGGTCTTTCGAGTAGACTTTTTGCGATATTTTCTGTGTTTTCGACTGAATGATGTTTTAATAGATGTTTGACGATCCACTTCGGTAGTGAGTACTCGATTGATAGCCTCGTCGCGTCGTTCTTAATATCGCTGATTTTTGGTTTTTCTTCACGTAAGAAACTACGTAAAATACCGTTAATTTGACGTGAACTCTGTAGTCCACCACGCTCTTTAGCAATTTCAACCGCTTCATTGATCACTGCGTAACTCGGTATTTTATCGAGATATTCTAATTGATATAGACTGATGACGAGTAAATCGCGTTGCCAACGTTTTATTTTCGTTTGTATGAGTGGGCGTAAATAATATTCGAGCGTTAATTTCCTCGAAATCGAACCGTACAAAATCTCTGTGAGTAACGCACGGTCTTTTTGTGATAATTCGTTTTCCTCGATGATTCGATTTAAAACGATATTTGAATACCCACCGTCATGAATGACGTTTGAATACGCATCGAGTGCTAATTCTCTTACTGTCATACGTCTTCACCGAGCACGTAGCCAATTAAATCACTATTATTACGAATATATTGACCTGCGTTTATACGTTTTCCGCCTGCAGGTTGTACTTCTGTAATTTCTAAGTCAAAATCATTTGTCGCAACTAAAAATCCGTCTTTCGTTTCTTTGACAATCGTTCCCGGCTTTTCTGTCGACTGTTTTTCTGTCAATTTCGATAAATATAACTTCAGTCGTTTACCATTTAACAATGTATAACTTCCCGGGAACGGGTTTAAACCCCGGATATGGTTAAACACTTCTCTAGACGGACGGTCGAACGTAACGAACTCATCTTCTTTTTCGATGTTTGGACTAAACGTTTTTAATGCGTCGTCTTGAGGTGTACGTGAATTTGTTTCGTTTAAAATATTTGGTAACTCATTTATCAGTAATTCCGTACCAATTTCACTTAAACGGTCATGAAGCGTACCGACTGTGTCACTATCTTCGATGACTGTTTCTTGCTGCGCGATGATGTCTCCCGCGTCTAACGCTTTTGCCATATACATTAATGTGACGCCAGTTTTTTCATCGCCTTCAATTATCGAACGGTGAATCGGTGCGCCCCCTCTATGTCTAGGTAAGAGTGACGCGTGAACGTTAACACACCCGAGTTTTGGTATGTTTAACACGTCTTCACTTAACAGCTGACCGTATGCGGCTGTAACAATAATATCTGGGTCGTATGATTTTATTTTTTCAATCGATGAAGTACTACCGATAGCCTCCGGTTGGAATACTTCTATGCCAAGCGTTGCCGCTTCTTTTGCGACTGCAGGAGGCGTTAAAATTTGTTTTCTGCCGACCTTTTTATCGGGCTGAGATACGACGAGATCAACTTCGAACGTCTCGTGTAGCGCTCTTAAAATGGGAACAGAGAAATCTGGCGTTCCCATAAAAATTATATTTGCCATAGTTTCACCTACATAATATATTCTGGATCAACATCGATTCTTAACGATGTTTGTGTCTTTTGATATTCCTTACTATACTTATTATCCAGTTCATGGAGTACTTTAAACAGTTCTGGCTCACTTTTATATTTTAATATTATTTGGAACCTATATTTGTTTTGGATTCTCTCGATTGGAGATGGACTCGGTCCAATTAAAATCGAACGATTCGACACGTCTTTTTGAATGACTGTATGAATGTCACTCGCTGCTTTAATGACGCGGTCTTGATACTCGCTTGAAATTGTAAATAATACGTGGAAGTAATACGGGCTATACCGTGCGAGTTTTCGATATTCCATTTCTCTTAAGTAAAACGAACGATAGTCATTTTCTTTTGCGAATTGGATCGCGTAATGATCTTCGTTATACGTTTGGAATATCACTTCTCCTTCAACGTCTCCGCGTCCTGCGCGCCCGGATACTTGAGTGAGGAGTTGAAACGTACGTTCATTGGCTCTAAAATCCGGTAGATTTAAAATCGTATCTGCATTTAACACTCCGACGAGTGTGACGTTTTTAAAATCTAACCCTTTCGCAATCATCTGTGTGCCGAGTAGTATCGGAATATTTTCTTTTTCGAACGTGCTTAATAGCTTTTCGTGTGCACCTTTGTTACGCGTCGTGTCGATATCCATTCGTACGACGTCGACGTTATACGTATCGCGCAATATTTCTTCTATCTTTTGTGTTCCTGTCCCGCGAAGACTTAAATCGTGTTCACCACACGCTCCGCATTTTGTTGGCATCGGCTCTTCGTATGCACAGTAATGACACATCAGTGAATTGTTAGATTTATGATACGTTAAGCTGATGTCACAGTTTGGGCACATCGGAACGTGACCACAGTTTTGACAGACTAAAAAGTTCGCATATCCTCTTCGATTGAGTAGCAGGATCATTTGTTCATCTTTACTTATTCGGTCTCGAATTTTCATGTCGAGTTTACGTGAAATGATTGACGTGTTGCCGTCTTCTCGCTCTTTAACCATACTGACGATTTCTGGAGTTGGAACGGTTTGTTCCGTCGGTCTTTCTGTAAGTTCAAGTCTCTGATACACGCCGACTTCACTTCGGGCGTATGACTCGATACTCGGTGTTGCAGATCCAAGTATTAACGGACAGTTATAATACTCCGCGCGCCACTTAGCAACGAGTCGTGCGTGATAATACGGGCGTTCGTTTTGTTTATAAGTCGACTCGTGTTCTTCATCGATAATAATACACCCGACGTTTTGAAATGCCGCAAACACGTTACTTCGTGCGCCAATAGAAATTCGAGCACGCCCTTCACGTATTTTACGCCACTCATCATATCGTTCACCGTGACTTAACATCGAGTGAATCACTGCAACGTCGTCACCAAATCTCGATTTAAAACGCTGCACCATTTGTGGAGTAAGTGCAATTTCTGGGACCATCATAATCGCATTTTCACCACGATTTAATACTTCCTCAATCACTTGTAAATATACTTCTGTCTTTCCGCTGCCAGTGATTCCGTGTAGTAAAAATGTTTCGTGTGTATCGTCATCAATCGATTTTTTAATCGTGTCAAACGCGTGTTGTTGTTCAGGCGTGAGTATCTTTTTTTCATCTTGATAAAATACTCGCCCTTCATATGGATCGCGCTCGACTAATATATCGATTTTTTTACAAAAGCCGTTATCGACGAGTGCGTTAATGACTCCTATAGAGTATCCTTCTTCTTCGATTTGTTCATACGTTAACGGACCACGGTCTTCGACGAGTTCGAGTAACTCGATTTGTTTCACTGCTCGACTCGATGGTTTTATATCTAAATAGTTTGACTCAATCCCTCGACGTGTCTTCTTTTTCGTATGCTGAGAAAATTCTTTTTCTTCGATAATTTCTTTAGAGTTAATAAACGGCATTAATTGTTTTAAGTCGTTCATATCGAGCAGTTTAACGTCGATTTTTTCATCGTCAAACTTTTTAAATGTTTCTCTAGCAATTGTGGACGCGTCATCACTTAGTTTTAATACAGATCTCGATTTCATTTTTAACGCTGCAGGGAGTATTGCTTCAATGACTTTTATATGTCGTTCGACGTAATAATCTGCGAGCTTTTTACTTAAATGAATAAGTTCTTTCGTAAGGACTGGGTAGACGTCCATAACTTTTTGAATCGGTTTAATTTTAGAAGGGTCTAAGTCGGTATCATTTTTAACCTCGACGACAAATCCTTGAATCATTCTCGGTCCAAATGAAACGAATACTCTAGATCCTGGTTGTATTTTATCTTCTAAGTGTTCAGGAATTTTATACGTAAAGAGACGATCGACGTTCTTATTGCTAATCGCGACGATGACTGATGCGTACATTATAGGTCCACTCGCTTTACGATTTCGTCGACGATTTTGTCTGCGATTTCTTGTTTCGTCCCGTAGTTTAACTGTGTTTTATCACCCGTTTTAAAGAACATCGTAATCTCGTTAAAGTCACTATTCATACCGATTGACGAGTTCGATACGTCGTTTAAACAAATCGCGTCAATTTGCTTTTTCTTTAGTTTTTTTAGCGCATTTTCTTCGACGTTATCCGTCTCAGCAGCAAATCCGACGACGTACATATCGTCCGTATTGTGCCCGACATATTTTAAAATATCTGTCGTTTCTTTTAACTCAATAGCGTCAAGTGCATCTGTCTCTTTTTTAAGCTTTTTTGTCGCTACGTGTTTTGGTGTGTAATCAGATACTGCTGCAGAAAATATACCGATATCGTTGTCTAAATTATTTTTGACCGCTTCAAACATTTCTTCTGTCGATTCAACTCGAATGACATTGACACCGCTCGGCGGGTCAATACTGACTGGCCCACTCACGATTGTTACAGTCGCACCTCGATTTTTAAACGCTTCAGCGATACTGTAACCCATCTTTCCACTCGAATAGTTCGTTAAATATCTAACGCTATCTATTCTCTCTCTTGTCGGGCCTGCTGTTACTAATACGCGTTTTCCTTTTAAATCTTCATTTAAAGATAAAATACGATTCATCTCCGCGATGACCGTTTCAATACTCGCTAGTCTACCGTCGGCATTATATCCACATGCTAAAAAGCCAGTTTCGCTATCGACAAAATGATAACCGTCTTTTTTTAAGATGTCGATATTACGTCGCGTCGCCGGATGATTTAACATATTAACGTTCATTGCCGGCATAATCATGACGGGTTTCGTATTTGCCGCGAGGACGTTCGTTAACATATTGTCGTATATCCCGTTTGCGAGTTTACCGATCGTATTTGCCGTTGCGGGTAACACTAAAATAATGTCTGCCCATTCACCAAGTTTAATATGCGCAATTTCAGCTGGATTTTCTTCTTTAAATGTATCCGTATATACGTGATTTCGACCAATCGCTTGAAATGCGAGTGGTGAGACGAATTGTAACGTATTTTCTGTTAAAACAACTTTAACGTTATGACCGAGTTGCGTGAGTTTGCTCGTTGCATCAATTGCTTTATAACTCGCGATTCCACCAGTTACTCCGAGTAAAATATTTGCCATAAGATCACCTCTAATAGTAAAGAAAAGCTGACAACATACATTGTCAGCTTCACATTAGTCCTTACGTGTTACGTGTTTATCTGCGATTTCTTCGAGTGCCATACCGACAGTCTTTTTAGACCTATATCCTGTGTCTCCACCGAACACCGCATATTCAGGATGGTCTTGTAATTCTCTTGCACGTTTTGCCGCCATAATGACGATCATATATTTTGAATTTTCGTTTTCTTTTAATTCATGAAGTGACGGGTATAACATTACTCCTCTACCTCCAACAGTAATTTTCTTAAATGTCTTTCTACTTTTGAGCGTCTTAAATGATTTGCTTCTACAATGCATCGAATTTTTCGTTTTGCTTCTTCGATAGAATCATTGACGACAACAAAGTCATATAAATTCATAAGTGTTAATTCTCTTTTTGCTTCGCTAATACGGTGTTCGATAATTTCTTTAGAGTCTGTGCCACGACCGACAAGACGCGACTCTAACTGTTCGATTGACGGTGGTGCTAAAAAGATAAATAGCGCTTCAGGGAATTTGTCGCGCACTTGTTTTGCACCTTCAACCTCGATTTCTAAAAATACATCGTGGCCTTGTTCCATCGTTTGATGAACAAAATCAACTGGTGTACCGTAATAATTTCCAACGTATTCCGCATATTCAATAAATTTATCTTGTTCAATTAATTGCTCAAATTCTTCACGCGATTTAAAGAAGTAGTCGACACCGTCCACTTCCCCTTCACGTTTATCACGTGTCGTCATTGAAATTGAGTATTTAAAGTTAGTTTCTTCATCTTCAAACAATGCTTTACGCACTGTTCCTTTTCCGACCCCAGAAGGCCCAGAAAGAACAATCAGCAATCCTTTATCGTTTGTCATTCGCAGTAAACCTTTCATTAAAGTGATTATTCTTAACTTTACCATAATCATGAGATAATTTCACTATAAGTTAGACGGTGTTATAATAGATAAAGTACATTTTCTGAAAGATAGGAGTGCAATAATCATGGCACTTGACGGAAATTTTATACATGAACTCATGAACGAATTTACTCCACTAAAAGGTGGACGTATTAATAAAATTCATCAAATCGATCCGTATACAATTATATTAAAAATACGTGCAGAACGTAAAACACAAACACTTTTAGTGAGTTGCCACCCAAGTTTAGCACGTATTCATTTTACAAATGAATCTTACGAAACACCGTTTGAACCGCCGATGTTTTTACGCATGTTACGTCGTGATTTAGAGTCTGGATTTATTAGAGATATTAAGCAAATCGGTAATGACCGCCGCATTCATATGAGGGTTACGAATCGCGACGAAATCGGTGACGAAATCGAACGAGAGCTCATCATTGAAATTATGGGTAGACACTCGAACATCATTTTAACGGATGAACATAAAAAAATCATTTTTGCGATGAAGCACATATCGCTCTCTGAAAACGAGCGCCCGATTCAACCAGGGATACAGTACGAGGCACCGCCAACGAAAAAGAAGTTAAATCCTAGAACTGAAGAAATTAACGACTTACCAAAATATATTGACTTTAACGGTGGGAAACTGAATCGACAAATTTTAAATAACGTCGAAGGTGTGAGTTTACAATTTATTGAAGAAGCTGAGCACCGTGTAAAGTTCTGGAACATCAAAAATATCGTGAGTGGTATTGAAGAGACACTGAGTACTTTATCTTTAAATCCGACATTGTACATCGGTAATAGAGATGCGTTTTACTATAGTGAACTCGAGACTTTAAATCATCAATATGATGAAAAAATCCACTTCGATACGCTCTCAGAATTACTCGATGAATTTTATCATTCAAGATATATTAAACAAAATATAAAACGACAAGCGAACGATTACTTGTATGTCATCGAGCAAAATTATGACAAAACAAAGCGTAAAATCGAAAAGTTAAATGAAGATATCGAAGAGTCTCACCGTAAAGAGGACTATCAAAAGTATGGTGAATTGCTGACGGCATACATGCACGAGTTAAAATCGTATAGCGAGGAAGCGAAAGTCTTCGATTACTATGAAAATAAAGAAATTACGATTCCGCTAAAAGTGCACTTATCACCTGCGGATAATGCACAAAGATATTATCACTTATACAATAAGATGAAAAACCGAGAAATTGAAGCGGAAAAGCAACTCGAAATTGCGAAGGTGGATTTAAATTATCTCGAGACGTTACTACATCAAATGGAGAGTATTTCAACTACCGAAGAGGTCGAAGATATCCGTGAGGAACTGATGTCAGAAGGAATCATCAAAGAGAAGAAGCGCAGAAAGCGTAAGAAGAAGCATGCGGTTCATCTTAATAAATATAAAACGTCAAACGGTTTAACGGTCCTCGTCGGTAAAAATAATACGCAAAATGATTATTTAACAAACCGTCATGCGAGTAAAAATCATCTGTGGTTCCACGTCAAAGATATGCCAGGAAGTCACGTCGTCATTATGCATGTTGCCGACGAGATCACTGAAGACGATATAATGGAAGCTGCGAAAATCGCTGCGTATCACTCAAAAGGAAAAGAATCACAATCAGTCCCAGTCGATTACACAGAAATCCGACATGTCAAAAACATCCCAGGCACAAAACCCGGGTTCGTCACGTACACCGATCAAAAAACAGTGTACGTCACACCGGTAGAACGAGAAATCCGTCTAATGGAAGACTCGGAGTAGATGATTATCTGTCTGAGTGGATTTTTAGGTACTTCATCGTCTGAGATTGTGTAGTTTGCGTCAGCGAGATGAAGAACCTACCGACGATTTAGTGATTTGCGTCGGTGAGATTGGAGTTTCGCCGACGATTCGGATTATCGCCTGCGAATCGATTTTTTCACCGTCGCAGAACAGATTATCGTCGGCGAATTTTTTATTCACCGACGGGAAAGACAGTATCGTCGGCGAAAAACCCGAAACTCAAAATTTCACCGACAATTCGACCGTTACCGTCGGCGAACTGAATTTTCACCGACGATTTCCTTATTAGCGACGGTTAACTTTTCATTTCACCGACGATTCAGCTTATCGACGGCGAGACCGATCTTTCACCGACGATTCCCGCATCCAAACGTACGAAATCACATCAACCCCCCATCAATACGCACCAAAACCCACAAAAAAGAAGAACTCGGCGCAATGGCCGAGTTCTTTCATTTTATAAGTTATCTCTAAAGTTTTTAACGACTTCGATGTCCGCTTCACTGAGTCTGTTTGTTTCTTCGCATAGTTCAAGCATTTCATCGATTGTGCTTAAACTTCTGTATTCTAATCCTGCTGCTTCAAAGTTTTCTTTTAGTACGTCTAGTTCATAACTAAATACACTCATCACGGATATGACTTCAGCGCCTGCTTCTTTTAAAGCGTCTGCTGCTTTTAGGCTAGAACCACCTGTTGAGAATAGGTCTTCGATCAAGATCACTTTTTTACCTTCGACGTCGCCGCCTTCTATTTGTTTTCCTGCACCGTGCTTTTTCTTTTCACCGCGCACGTACACCATCGGTAAGTCGAGGCCTGCTGCTAAAAATGCTGCGTGCGGAATGCCAGCTGTTGCTGTACCAGCGATAACTTCAACGTCGCTATAGTTTTCTTTAATCTTTTCAATGAATAACGTAATAAGTTCTTTTCTCTCTTTCGGGAATCCTATCGTTTTACGGTTATCACAATAGATTGGAGATTTAATGCCACTTGCCCATGTAAATGGATCGTTCGGTTGAATTTTAACCGCTTCGATATCTAATAAAATTTCTGATACACGTTTACTCATTATTTCCCCTCCCACATTGCTTTGATTTTATGATAACTTTCAACTGGATTATCTGACTGAGTAATCGGGCGACCTACTACGATATAGTTTGAACCGAGTCGTCTCGCTTCGTCTGGTGTTACGATACGTACTTGGTCGTCTGTTTGACTCTCTTTTAGACGAATCCCCGGTGTAATTGTTAAAAAGTCTGGACCAATTTTTTCGTGTAGCATTTGACTTTCTAATGGAGATGAAACAACTCCATCTAAACCAGCGTCGTATGTGAGTTGTGCTAAGTTTAGCACTGAATCTCTTAACGATAATTTTGACTGAAGTTCGTGTTCAACCATATGTTCGTTCGTACTCGTTAACTCAGTAACCGCAATACAAATTCCGTCTGGATTATATTCTTTAAAGCTTTCGTTTGCACGTCTCATCATTTCACTTCCACCGCGTGCATGTACGTTTACCATCTGTACGTCTAAACGTCCAAGTCCTGCCATCGTACGTGACACAGTGTTCGGGATATCATGAAGTTTTAAATCTAAAAACAAATCATGTCCCATCGCGCGAATTTCTTTAATGACGTTATGCCCTTCAAGCATATATAATTCCATTCCAACTTTAACGTATAGTTTTTCATCGAATTGTTTTAAGAAGTTTTCGACCTCTTCATAACGATTAAAGTCAAGTGCAATAATTGGTGTATTCATTGTATCCTCCTAGAGCGTTCTCCCTTTTAAGTCGTGTATATGTTTAATGTTGTGTTCTTTTAAGTATGCTTCAAGTCCGTCTATTAATTTCGGACAAGTCATCGGATCTGTGAAGTTTGCTGTACCAACTGCGACCGCATCTGCTCCGACTGAAATATAGTCGATGACGTCTTGCACGTCCGTGACGCCACCCATCGCGATGACCGGCATATCTGGTAATGCTTTTTTCACTTGGTATACCATGTTTAACGCAACCGGTTTAATTGCTGGGCCAGATAAACCACCCGTAATATTACTAATAATCGGTTGGCCATTATTATCAAGTCTCATACCGACGAGTGTGTTAATCATCGTAAGACCATCACATACATCTTTAACTGCCATCGCCATATCGACGATTGACGTGACGTTTGGTGAAAGTTTAACGTATACCGGCACTTCTGACACTTCGTAAACTGCTTTAGTTAAGTTATACGCCATCTCAGGGTTCGTACCGAACTGGATTCCACCTGCTTTAACGTTTGGACAACTAATGTTTAACTCTAAAGCATGCACGTTTTTCGCTTTTGAAATACGTTTTGCAACTTCCACATAGTCTTCGATTGTCGTTCCAGCTACGTTAGCGATTAACGGAACATCGAACTGTTCTAAATATTTAAGCTCATGTTCTAATACGTGATCTAAGCCTGGATTTTGTAGTCCAATCGCATTTAACATGCCTGAATCTGTTTCAGCTACTCTCGGTGTTGGATTCCCTTTACGTGGTTCAACTGTTGTCGCTTTAATCATAATCGCGCCGAGTTTAGAAAGGTCATAAAACTGACTGTACTCTTCGCCAAAACTAAAGCAACCAGAAGCTGGCATAATCGGATTTTTTAAAGAGAGACCTGGTAATTCTACGTTTAAACTCATAAAATGATCTCTCCTTTTTTAAATACTGGACCGTCGACACATAATTTTACTTGTGTCCCGTCTTCTTTATCAGCAACACATGCGTAACATGCACCAAATCCACATCCCATACGCTCTTCTAATGAAATGTATCCATCCATATCTAACGTGTCACTTAACACTTTTAACATCACTTTTGGTCCACAAGAATAAAATTTATCGAACTTTGTATCTAACATGTCGATGACGTCGGTGACAAAACCTTTCGTTCCGTAACTGCCATCGACTGTTGCGATATATGTGTCTCCGTAACGACTAAATTCCTCTTCGTAAAAGACTTCACGTTTAGAACTAAAGCCTAATACGTGTGTCGTTTTTACGCCGCGTTTATGTAATTGCTTTGTTAACTCAAGTAGTGGTGGTACCCCGATACCTCCACCGACGATTAATACGTGATTCGCATCTTCAACTGGGAAACCATTTCCAAGAGGTGCTAACACATCTACGTTGTCTCCAGCTTTTAATTTCGATAATTCTGTAGTCCCTTTTCCACCAGCACGATATACAATTGTAAAAGTCTCATTGACAGCATCAACGTCCGATATAGATATCGGACGTCTCAGCATAAACGCCGAAGTCTCGTTTACACGAATATGTGCAAACTGACCTGGCGTTTTCATTTTACTTGTAATCGGGCCATGGATCACCATCTTGTATATGTTATGTGCAATTTCTTCTTGAGATTTTACACTGAGTAAGTGATTCATGTCGACACTCCTATTATTTTTCGTAGACGATTTTACCGTCGCAAATTGTCATGAAAATATCTGACTTTAATTCCTCACCAATAAATGGTGAGTTGCTTGCTTTAGATACGAATCCATCTTCAGTAATCGTCACGTTATCTTCTAAATCAATCACTGTTAAGTCAGCAGCTTTTCCTTCTTTAATCTCACCGCTATCTAAGTTAAAGACGTTACTTGGTTTAACTGTCATGAAATCTACAAGTTGTTGTAACGTGAATACACCTGTTTTAACGAGCTTCGTATAGAGTAATTGGAACGCATGTTCAATGCCGACGATTCCAAATGGAGCTTTCTCGACACCAGCTGCTTTTTCATCTTTATGATGAGGTGCATGGTCTGTTGCGATAAAGTCAATCGTACCGTCGAGCAGGCCTTCAATTAATGCTTCACGGTCATCGCTACCACGAAGTGGTGGGTTCATTTTGAAGTTTGGATCGAGTTCAGTAAAGTCACTTTCATCTAACACTAAGTGGTGTGGTGTCACTTCTGCTGTCACTTTAATGCCTGCACGTTTTGCGTCGCGAATGACACGAACTGATTCTTTTGTTGAAACGTGACATACGTGGTAATGGCACCCTGCTGCTTCAGCAAGTAATACGTCACGTGCAATTTGTGTTGACTCTGCAAGGCTTGGAATTCCTTCGACGCCGAGCCTTTCTGATACGTCACCTTCATGAACCGCACCAGACCCTGCAAGTGAGTTATCTTCAGTATGTGCAACGATCGGCATATTAATCGCTGCTGCTTTTTTCATAGCTTCATACATAACTTTTGCTGTTTGGACACCGACACCGTCATCAGTAAATGCGAATGCACCGTGTGCTTTTAACCCGTCAAAGTCGACGAGCTTTTCTCCGCTTAACCCTTCAGTAATCGATACGTAAGGTAATACGCGAATGACTGCGTCACGCTCGATAATTTCGTTTACTTTGTCGAGTGTTTCAACGCTATCGATAATCGGATTTGTATTTGGCATTGGACATACTGTCGTAAATCCTCCACGTGCTGCTGCTAAAGATCCTGTTTTAATCGTTTCTTTATGTTCAAATCCTGGTTCTCTAAAGTGAACGTGAACATCGACGAGTCCTGGTGTTAATAACTTACCGTTTAAGTCGATTACGTCGTGACCTTCTTGCTCGATTGAATCCGCAATTTTTGTGATAATACCGTCTTCGATTAATACATCTTTAGTGATGAAGTCATTATCTAACAATAACTTCGCTTGTGTTAAAAGCACTAGATTTCTCTCCTTCAAGAACTCTTTCTAAAATACTCATTCTGATAAATACACCGTTTGCCATTTGTTCGAAGATAACACTCTTATCTCCTTCTACACATTCGTCAGTAATTTCTACACCGCGGTTCATTGGTGCTGGGTGCATTAAGATTGCATCATCTTTCATGCGTCGAACGCGTGCTTGGTTAATACCGTATCTTTGGTTGTACTCGATGTTTGATAATAACATTTTTCTGTCGTGACGTTCGTTTTGTACACGTAACATCATGACGACGTCACATACTTCAATCGCTTCGTCTAATTCCATGTAAGGGACTCCGAGTGAGTGATCTTGGTACTCTTCTGGACCTGAGAAGTAAACTTCTGCGCCCATTTTACGAAGTGCTGTTGCGTTTGATTTCGCTACGCGTGAGTGTACGATGTCTCCAACGATTACGATTTTTAACCCGTGGATTCTACCGTGGTGTTCGTAAATTGTCATCATATCGAGTAGAGATTGTGATGGGTGACTTCCGCTTCCGTCTCCACCGTTTACGATTGGAATGTTAATGCCTTCTAATTGCTCGTAGTACTTATTATCAGGGTGTCTAATGACAAGTGCATCTACACCGATTGCTTCAAGTGTTTTACACGTGTCGTATAACGATTCACCTTTTTGAACTGCTGATTGTGACACTTCAAAAGGAATTGCGTGCATACCAAGTCTAAATTCAGCCATTTCGAAGCTTGATTTTGTACGTGTTGACGTTTCAAAAAATAAGTTACATACCGTTTTGTCTGTGTCGAATTTTTTGTAGTCGCCTTTTTTGATTTCTTGTGCGCGTGAAATAATTTCGTAAATCTCTCTTGGTGATACGTTGTCCATTGATAATAAGTTTTTCATAGTACATGCCTCCGGTTTTAAGATTATTGTAGGAGTAGTTTTAGATTAAGAAATTGAAACTGAGTTTTCACCGTCGATTTCCTCGATTTGTACGACGACTTCTTCTTCTTTTCGTGTCGGAATGTTTTTACCGACGAAATCTGGTCGTATCGGTAACTCTCTATGACCTCGGTCAACGAGTACTGCGAGTGAAATCGTCTTTGGTCTATGGTGGAACATAATTGCGTCTATTGCTGCTCGAATCGTTCGACCAGTTTGCATGACATCATCTACTAAGACGACGTGTTTATCATTTAAATCACTGTCAGTGTCTAACCCTTCAGTGTTTTCACTTCTCGCTGTGTCATCTCTAAAGTTTTTAATGTCGATCGTACCGCCTGCAACCGCTTCTCCTTCGATTGTTTCAATCTTGTCTCGCATTCGGTTTGCGAGGTACTCACCGCGTCTTCGAATACCGAGTAGTACGACGTCATTACTTCCTTTATACCTCTCGAGTATTTCATGTGACATTCTCGTTAAACTTCTATTGATTCCTTGTTCATCTAAAACAGTTCTTGCCATTTGGCATCCTCCTAATAATCATAAAAAAATACTCATGCCAAAGACATGAGTATACGCGTCAGTAAAATCGCACATAAAGCGAGCGTTATATATACGTTTCATCATGTCTTTTTGGCCTCACGGGACCAATTTTAAAGACACATAAGTATTTAATTATGTTGCTTATTATTATAGTCTTATTTAAAATATTTGTCAACACAATCCATTAACTTTTTTCTAAACGTAATTCTTCTAGTACTGTTTTAAATTGTTCTGGTAATTCAGATGAAAAGCTCAGTCTCTCTTTTGAAACAGGATGCGTAAAACCGATTGTTTTCGCATGTAATAATTGCCCATCTGTAATAAATTTTGTTTTTCTACCGTAGACGGGATCTCCAACGATTGGATATCCGATATAATCCATATGCACACGAATTTGGTGTGTACGCCCCGTCTCTAAAATCGCTTCGATTAACGTGTAGCCATTAAAACGTTCTAATACGTTAAAATGCGTGACTGCATCTTTTCCATCGTCGACGACTGCCATTTGTTGACGCTTTTCTTTGTTACGTCCAATCGGAGCGTCAATCGTTCCTTTGTTATGTGGAATCTCTCCATGAACGAGTGCGACGTATCGTCTGTCGACTGTTTTATCTTTTAACTGTTCACTTAAATCGCGATGTGCGACATCGTTTTTAGCGACCATTAACAGTCCACTCGTATCTTTATCGATTCTATGAACGATACCCGGACGATATTCTCCGTTAATGCCTGATAGCGAATCAAGTGCATACATTAAACCGTTAACGAGCGTGTTGCTTTTATGTCCAGCTGACGGATGAACGACCATCCCAGACGGTTTATAAACGACTGCGACATTATCATCTTCATATACGATATTTAAATTTAAATCTTCAGGTATAATATCGACGTCTTCTACTTCTCGCTCAAACACTTTGATCACGTCACCGAGTTTCACTTTATAGTTCGGTTTCACTTCGTCACCATTGACGACAATATTACCTTCTTTTAAACGGTTCTGAATTTCAGTACGAGAACTATTTTCGACGTAATCAAGTAGTAGTTTGTCGATTCGTACGTTGACATCTTTTTCTTCGATTTTAATTTCCACTTTGTTCACCACGCTCTGTAAAGAATTGAAATAGCATGAGTATGACTCCAATCGTTAAGCTCGAATCTGCAACGTTAAATATCGGGAAGTCATATGAGAAAATCATCGTATCGATCATATCGACCACTTCTTGAAATAGTACACGGTCGATAAAATTCCCTAACGCTCCTGCGATTAGCATTGTCAGTGATAATTGTAGTAGTAAATTATCCGTCGCTTCTTTTTTATAAAAATATACCAACATAATAATGACGAATACGGTAATGATGTAGAAGAGCCACATCTTACCTTGTAACATCCCCCACGCTGCGCCACTATTTCTATGTGACGTTATCGATAAGAAGTTCTCTATGATTGGTATCGATTCCCCGTAGTCCATAAATTTAACTACGAGGAATTTTGTAATTTGGTCAAGCGCCAATATACCGATACCGAAAATACTCATCGGAATAATTCGATAGTTTTTCATCGTCTCACCTAGTTTTCTCCAACAACAGTACGGCAACGATCACAAATATCATCTTTACCGCTCACGAGGTTTCTGTCTGTTTTATAGTTCCAGCAACGTGCACATTTTTCGCCTTCAGCATGCTCTACTTTAACTGTCGTGTTTTGATATGTTGTACCATCTGTTAACTCATCGACGATTTCAACTTGCGAAACGATAAAGAGCTGTGTGAACTCTGAATTGATGCTGTCTTTTGTTAATCCTTCAGGTAATGTTAACGTCACTTTCGCATCGAGTGATTTACCGATGACTTTTTCGTTACGTGCTACTTCTAACGCTTTATAAACGTCATCACGTACCGCCATAATTTGAGCCCACTGTTCTAATACTTTCTCATCGACATCTTCTTTGTCACTAAAGTGTGTTAAGTGGATACTTTCAGCTGTACGGTTTGGTGTATGGTCATAAATATCTTCAGCTGTGTGAACAAGCACTGGTGCTAACACTTTTGTTAAATCTTCTAAAATACGGTGTAACACTGTTTGTACACTACGTCTTACTAGAGAATCTTCTTTTTCGATATATAAAATATCTTTTGCATAATCTAAGTAGAAGTTTGATAAGTCTACGTTGATGAAGTTCTGTAACGACTGGTAAATCGTAATGTAGTTATATGCGTCGTAGTTGTCTCTCGTTTCGTTATAAAACTTACTAAATTTGTTGTACATATATTTATCGACGTCGTATAAATCGTCATATGCAACTTTGTCTGTTTCAACGTTAAAGTCGCTTAAGTTTCCGAGTAGGAATCTCATCGTGTTACGGATTTTACGGTATACGTCTGACACTTGTTTTAAAATGTCGTCAGAAATACGTACGTCTTCTTCAAAGTCACTTGAGAATGCCCATAGACGAATGATGTCTGCACCCATTTGGTTCATAATTTTCGTTGGATCTACAACGTTACCGAGTGATTTCGACATCTTCTTACCTTCTCCGTCCATGACGAATCCGTGTGATAATAACTCTTTGTATGGTGATACTCCACGCGTTGCGACACTTGTAATAAGTGAAGAGTTGAACCAACCTCTATATTGGTCAGAACCTTCAAAGTATAAGTCTGATGGATACGTTAAGTAATCTCTATAATCGAGTACCCCTCTATGTGTTGACCCAGAGTCGAACCACACGTCCATAATATCTGTTTCTTTTTCAAACGTACCGTTTGGAGAACCTTCGTGCGTAAATCCTTCTGGTAATAAGTCTTTTGCATCCCATTCAAACCAAACGTTACTTCCGTGTGTTTCAAATAGAGTTGCAACGTGTTCCATTACTTCAGGGTCTACTATTGCTTCACCATTTTCAGCATAGAAGAATGGAAGTGGTACACCCCAAACACGTTGACGTGAAATGACCCAGTCTCCGCGGTTTTTAATCATGTTATACATACGTTCTCTATTCCACTCAACTTGGAATTTCGTGTTGTTTAATGCTTCTAAAATTTCTTCACGTACGTTTTCGATTGACGCAAACCACTGTGGTGTTGCACGGAAGATTACCGGTGTTTTAGAACGCCAGTCATGTGGATATGAGTGCGTAATGAACTGTAGTTTAACTAATGCGCCAGCTTCATCTAAGTCTTCACCGATTACTTTGTTTGCATCGTCATAGTATAATCCTTCATATTTGCCCGCTTCTTCAGTAAATACACCTTTGTTATCTACTGGAGATAAAATTTCAAGATCATATTTTTGTGCCACTTTATAGTCGTCATCCCCGTGACCAGGTGCTGTATGGACAAGTCCAGTACCGCCGTCAGTCGTTACGTGATCTCCTAAAATAACGAGACTCATACGATCAAATAATGGGTGTTTTGCTTCGACGCGTTCGATTTCAGAACCTTTAAATTCTTTCGTACGAGTAATTTTTTCTTTATCCCACTCAACAGCTTCTAAATACGCGTCAAGTAATTCTTCAGCAATAACGTACGCTTCACCTTCATAATCAAACTGTACATAATTCAATTCAGGATGAACAGCGATTGCTAAGTTTGAAGGGATCGTCCACGGAGTTGTCGTCCAAATGACTAAGTTTACGCCTTTTTCAATTACGTCATTACCGTTTTCTACTTTAAACGTCACGTAAATTGACGGTGAACGTTTGTCTTTATATTCAAGTTCCGCTTCAGCTAAACTCGATTCTGATACAGGTGACCAGTACACTGGTTTTTTACCACGGTAAATTAAGCCACGCTCTACCATATCTTTTAAGACACGTACTTGTGATGCTTCAAATTCTGGTTTGTATGTTAAATACGGGTTATCCCACTCTCCGTCGATACCCATACGCATAAATCCAGCCTTTTGACCTTGTACTTGTTCGTTTGCGAATGCTTCACATTTTTTACGGAATTCACTCACAGACATTTTGTTGCGGTCGACACCTTTATTCGTCAGTGCTTGCTCGATTGGTAAACCGTGCGTATCCCATCCAGGTACATATGGTGTGTAGTATCCTTGCATTTGTTTGTTACGGTTAATGATATCTTTTACAATTTTATTTAACGCGTGTCCCGTATGAATTGCACCGTTAGCATATGGTGGTCCGTCGTGTAATACGAACGGTTCATTCCCTTTATTTAATTCTAATTTTTTATTATATAAATCCATTTCGTGCCAGCGCTTTTGCATTTCTGGCTCTTTTTGTGTTAATCCACCGCGCATTTTAAAATCCGTATGCGGCATAAGTAGCGTGTCTTTGTAATCCATTCTTATATTTCCTCCTAATAAATTAAAAACTCTTTACAAGTCAAAAAGGGACGATTTCACCGTGTTACCACCCTAATTGACTCATAAAGAGCCCACTCATTTATATATTTATATAATTATCATATTAGTGATATCAATATATTTATTTTCTAGAGCTTTCACCGTCCTCTAGTCGCTTTAAAAAATGCCAATATATTGCGTGTCTAATACATTAATAACATTATGCAAAAATTTCAGACTATTGTCAAACTATATTGAAACTAGTCTTCATACACTAAAACTTCGATTCTCGATTTCCCTTTTCTCGTTTCATGAATAAATTCACTGACGATAAATCTTCCAAAACCTCTTACACTTATTACGTCTTCAAGTTCGACTTGGAAACTCGGATCTGTCACGAGTGCATGATTGACTTTAACTTTCTCTCGCGTGACACGATTTTTACTTTTTGCTCGTCCTTCTTTTAATACTTCTGATACGATCACATCTAAACGAAATGATGATACGATAATCGAATGTTTCGTCGTATTCGAGACTGCACTTAAAAATTCATCGTTAGGAATTTTAACGAGTTCTATCGGTGCGTGTTTAATCGTCGTAAGTTCTGATTTAAATAAATCAAAAAAGTTTTTATCGATCGCAAACTGAATGTGATCTGAAAGTATAATGTCACCGAGTTTACTACGGTCGACGCCGACATTCATCATCGCACCTAAAATATTACGATGTGTGAGCGTCACAAATTTTTCTGGATAATGTAACTCTACCGTCTCAATTTCAAAATCATCTCGAGACACTTCTAACATTTCAGGAACGAGTAACACACGTTTTCGTTCATGGTTATCTTCAAGACCCCCACCGTAATATTCGATTTTTATATCAGGGAAACGTCCGCTAATACTTTCGATAATTTTACGTTCTCTCGGGTCGGTAAAATCAAGCAGTACAGGATAATAATCTCTCGAAGCGATTTCAAATTTACTGTAGTAAAAAATAATCTTTTCTTTTTCTTCTTGTCTAAAATGTTGAAATAGGGATTCCATAATATAACTCCTAATGGCGAAATAAAAAAGAGATATTGTAACAATATCTCTTACATTAACATATTATATAACGATACAAATATTTGACGCATTCCAAAGTTAAATAACTGGAATATAATAATTAAAAAGATCGGTGAAATATCGATCATACCACCAATTGGCGGAATTATATTTCTCAGTGGTGAAAGTAACGGTTCATATATTTTACCGAGTAACTCACCAAATGATGACTCTCTTAAACCTGGAATCCAACTAGATAGTATGTAAATGATGAACCCCCAAGTAAAGATTGGCCATAATATCGAATATATTTTAACTACTGTTGTCAGTATATTTATAGCTGTTGATTGGTCCACAGTAAAAACTCCTTACATTAAGTCAGAGTCATTCTTCTCCGAAATAACACCTTCCACACCAACAGAGTTTGGTGTACATAAGAAAATGTCAGCTCCAACTTTTTGAATATCGCCTTCTAAAGCATACACTGTTCCACTTAAAAAGTCGATGATTCGCTTTTTTGATACTTTATCGAGTTTTGATAAGTTCACAAGTGCTGTTTGATTATTTTTTAATTGATCCGCGATATCTTGAGTTTCACCAAATACATATGGTTCAAACAGACATACTTTCGTATTAATTTTACTCATGTCAACGTGTCCCCCTTGTTTCACTACTGGCTCACTCACTTCACGGTGCTCTCTTGCCTCAATTTTTGGTCTACGGCTTCTCTTTGTTTTTTCAGAAAAATCGACTGCTGTAACTTTACTTTTCTTTTCTACTTTTGGCTGTTCTTTAACTTCAGCAACTTGCTTTTGTTCTGTTTCGATTTCATCCATATCTTCAGATTCGATTACGAATAAATCTTTTAAAAATTGTAGAGCCATTTGAATCACCTATTTTCCCATAATTTTACTACCGAGTCTAATAAATGTCGCACCCTCTTCAAGTGCAATTTTATAGTCGTTACTCATTCCCATACTTAACTCAATAATATCTTTAAATTCCTTTTGTAAATCATCTCTAAGTTCTTTTAACTGTTTAAACACATTTCTAATTTCTTCAACGTTGTCTGTTTCAGGTGCCATCGTCATGAGCCCGATCACTTTAACGTGATCATATTTTGATACTTTCGTTACAAAATCTTTGACGTCTTCAGGTTTTAAACCATGTTTCGTCTCTTCTCCTGACACATTTACCTGTATAAAACATTTTACATCATGCGAGCTATATTGTTCAATACGTTTCGCGATAGATTCTCGTTCTAATGAGTGTAAGTAATATAGATTATCTATGACATCTTTAACTTTTCTCGATTGAAGTGTTCCGATAAAGTGCACATTCGCATCCTGAGGAAGTGCGGCTCTTTTTTCATTAAATCCTTCAATTCTATTCTCTCCAAAGTCTCTCACACCAGCGTCGTATGCTTCTAGCGCATCTTCAACAGTGTGATATTTAGTCACAGCGATAATCGTCGCTTGATTATTGACTTCTTCTTTTACTTTTAAATAATTATCTTTATTCAATTATAATCTCCTTCCAATAAACCCTAAAGCACGTCCCGTCGGTTGATCATCTAACCGATATGAAAAGAATTCTTCACTTTCCGTACCGATTGGTGTGACGTGAATGTTCGATTCTTTTATACCATAATCGAGTGCTTGGTGTTTATTTGCAGTTTTTAAATCGAGTAAGAATTTATCGTTACCTAATGGAGTGACTGCCTCTTTAGCAACTAAAAACGAATCGTTGACGACCGCATCATCGACTTCATAATAATCGCCGTTAATCGCAACTCCAATGACGACGCGTAAATCATCGATATCTCCGTCGTAATGATCTAATAGGTTTTTTAATACGTTCCCACGCGTTCCCTTCCATCCTGCATGCACTAAACCGATAAAGTTATTCGCTACGCTGTACACATAAATTGGTGTACAGTCTGCGTAATTCATACCGAGTACGATATTTCTTTCATATGTATATAGAGCGTCTATACCATATATGTTATCTGTTAACGCATCTACATTTGTCCCGGCATCCGCTTTTTTTACTTCATACACTTTGTTTTCATGCGTTTGTATTGGGATCACGAAATCTGAACGTTCAAATCCGATTTCTTCACTTAAAAGTTGTTGATGGTGGTGTACATTGTCCGGATTATCTCCGATATATAGCGCCATGTTAAATGCATTTTTTGGATAGTCGCTTTGACCGTTTGTACGTTTCGTATACCCAAACACTAAATCGTCTGAACTGTATCCTACATAATGATTATAATTTTTAAACACGCGTATCTATCTCCTAATAGACAAAAACGGAGATATTGATGTCAATATCTCCGTGAGTGAATGTCTTATCTTCTACGACTACGACGACCTCTAATAAATGATGGTACGTCTGGCTCGTTATCTAATGAAGATTTTCTATCAGAGCTATCAAATGATTGTTCAGAATTTGAACGATCATCTAAGTTGATGAATGAATCTTCTCTTTCTTTTTCTTCGAATGAAGGTGCTTGTCTACGTTCTTGTTGAACTGGACGTTCAGGACCTCTTGATACTGACTTTTCGTTAAAGCCTGTTGCGATAACTGTAATTACTAGCTCATCTTCAAGCTCAGGGTTGATTACTGTACCGAAGATCATGTTTACATCTTCGTCTGCAGCGTCTTGAACGATGTCCGCAGCTTCTTGAGCTTCGAATAGTGATAAGTTTTCGCCACCAGTGATGTTCATTAACACACCTTGTGCACCGACGATTGAAGTTTCAAGTAATGGACTTGAGATTGCTTTTTTAGCCGCTTCAACCGCACGGTTTTCACCACTTGCGACACCGATACCCATTAATGCAGAACCTTTGTCTGTCATAATCGTCTTAACGTCCGCAAAGTCTAAGTTTACTTCACCGCTTACGCTGATGAGGTCTGAAATACCTTGAACCCCTTGACGTAATACGTTATCCGCTTCTTTAAATGCTTCCATCATCGGTGTTGATTTGTCAACGATATCGAGTAATCTGTCATTTGGGATAACGATTAATGTATCTACAGCAGCTTTCATTTGTTCTACACCTGCAGCTGCTTGTGTTTGACGTTTTCTACCTTCAAAAGAGAATGGGCGTGTTACAACACCAACTGTTAAAGCTCCCATTTCTTTTGCGATTTTCGCAACGACTGGTGCTGCTCCAGTACCAGTTCCGCCACCCATACCAGCAGTGACGAATACCATGTCCGCACCTTGGATTGCGTCTTCAATTTGTTCACGTGATTCTTCTGAAGCTTTTTTACCAATTTCAGGGTTCGCTCCAGCACCTAAACCACGTGTTAATTTTTCTCCGATTTGGATTTTAGATTCTGCTTTTGATAAGTTTAAAGCTTGTCCGTCTGTGTTAACCGCAATAAATTCAACGTTTTGCATACCTTCATCGATCATTCGGTTTACTGCGTTGTTTCCTCCGCCACCGACACCGATTACTTTAATAGATGCTTGATGGTTAAAACCAGTTTCAAATTCTAACATCTCACCATATCCTCCCAAATTTTAATTACTCAAATAAATTCTTAAATACTTTTTTCATAAATCCACCAAAGTCAGATTTCTCTTTTTCTTTTGGCGGGGCATTTTTAACATCTGACGTCTCAACGATTTCACGTTCGTAATCGTCATGTTTGTCTTCTTCGTATCGGTCGTCGTCTGACTCATATTCAACGTCTTCTTCGACTTCAACACTTTGATTTTTCTCTTTTCTTTCTCTAAATAGAGAAGGGAAAATCGACTGTTTTTCTTCTTCTACAATTGGTTCGTTGTCATCTCTGTCATAATCATCTTCATGATTATCAATTGTAACATAATCGAGGAGTTCATCAAAACGAATACCGCTTTCAACTGTAGCGATTGCACTCGTGAATTCAGGTTTTCTCGCACCCATTTGTGTTGGGATATGAACGCGTACTTTTTCAGAAACAATATCGAGTAGTAAATCTCTAATTCCTCTCATGTTTGCAGTACCACCTGTAATGACGAATCCACCGCTAATATCGTCGATATTCGCTTCACCGAGTTCTCTAAAGATTTCCATAAACATATCTTCAAGAGTCACTTCGATGACGTCAGATAAGTCTTTCGCACTCACTTCTACGTCTTTATCACCGTTATTTTGTGGGAAGACGACGCGTTCACCTTCTGGTGCTCTTTCGTAAAATGCGTGACCATATTGCTCTTTTGCACGGTTTGCATAATGGAAGTCTGTATTAAACTCTCTCGCAATGACTTCAGTAATCGTGTTACCACCTGCAGGGATAACACCTGCATATTTTAACGATCCATCTTTATAGTATGCGTACTGTGTTAAGTCAGCTCCGATATCCATAACGACTGCGCCGAGTTCAATTTCAGCCTCTGTTAAAATATGTGAGTAGTTATATGCGTCTGAAGTGACGTCTACGATATCTAGACCTGCTTCTGCCGCACAGTTACCCATGTTTAAGAATAGCGTACGATCTACAGCGATGATACCAGCTTTCACAGTGAGACTTTCTCTAGCGATAATCCCTTTTGGATCTTCGACTTCATGTAAATCATCAACGACAAATGACACAGGGAATACTGTGACAATTTCTTGATCTATTGAAATTTCTTTAAAGCGAATATTTTCAAGTAATTCTTCGATGAGTTCTCCATCGATTTCTGTATCTTTACCAGAGAATCTTAACGTTTCTGTTGTAAATATGACATCAGAATTCGTTATTGGAACTTTTAAAAATACTTCGTCAATATCTATATTTGCTATTAGTTCTGCTTTTTTCACTGTATCTATAATTCCACTTTTAGCGAGATCAAAATCTCGAATCATACCCTTTGATACGCCATCAGTGAAGGTTTGGCCAGTACCAATAATATTTACACCATCGTGAAATTTCTCTCCAATCACGATTTTAACACTCGAGGACCCTACATCTAGGGCAACATAATATTGTTCCTTCACCTGAATGCCTCCCAATCTTTTCAGAATAATCTATCCTATAGTTTACCTTATATAAAGCGAATTGTGAACTAAATCAGTTAAATAAATGAAACTTTTCACTAATCTGTTGATGTTTCGATTTTTTCAAGTGATTTCTTAATCACATCTAGGCTTTCGTTTATATCATCGATATAAGGTACATGTCTTGGAATACTTGACATGTCGCGCTTCACACGCCTTGCTTCTTCAGTATTATACGGAATAAACGCATTACTCACTTCTAAATCGATAATCCCCTCATTATCTCCAATAGATTCGCGCATTCCATTAAAGTAATTGATCTTTTCACCAAATGTCGTATAGTCTGCGATAATTTCCTGACCGTTATTCATAAGTACTTGAATTCTCGTATATGATTCATCATACGGTCGATAATATATCTCAGATATCATTCGTAACATCTCTGGATTGACATCGTTTAAACTATCGACAAGTGCGTCGAACTCTTTACCTTCAAAGAAATGGATAATCGGTGCATCTACAGGTTCCATATGAAATCCTCTTAATACGCGTTTATTTTCGAGTACTGGATAATAGTTTCGGTTGCTTTCAATAAAACCAACGACGTTATGTTCTTTAACATTTATAATGACTTTATTTGGCCATTCACGTTCGATGTCAATTGACTGTATAATCGGTAACACTTTTACTTTATCTTCAGATTTATTTGACTGAAGCAAGTACATTTTTTGTCCTGTGTCTATACCGCTTCTATCTAGTATTTCTTTGTCGGTGATGTTTTCATTACCGACAATTTCAATTTCTTTAATATCAGATAGACTGGATATTAAATATGTAGCTATCGTAATTAAAACGAGCGCAATTCCAATAAGAAATATAAGTTTTTTATAATTTAAATTTGGCAGTGATAACTGTGGCTTTTTAACCGATTTAAATCGCTCTTTTAGCGTCTCTTTTTCATCTTCTTCAGACTCATATTCTATTGAAGGTGCATCTTTTTCTTCATCGCGATAGTCTTCAATTAAAGATGGATCTAACGTGTCATCGTCACTCTTTGCCACTTCTTCTTGCTGTAGTTTTATAACACCTTCCTGAACGAGCGCTTCTATGACTTCAAGTTCCGTTTTAAATGAGGGGACATCGTCAGTGTGTGTATGCTTCTTATCTTTTTTAGTCGTACAATTCTTTTTTAACTTCTTTTTTAAATCATCTACGTTAAAATCTTCACTCATCGTGTCCCCTCCTTTTTATAATTGATGAACTGCTTCTTTAAAATGTCTGCCACGCGTTTCAAAATCAGGATACTGATCCCAACTCGCACACGCTGGTGAAAATAGCACTTTGTCTCCAGCATTACCATGTGTTTTGACAATGTCGACAGCTGTGAATGGATTATCTGTTTCAATCACTTCGATATTGTTTTCATTTAAAAATTGTTTTAGCTTTTCTTTCGTTTCACCAAATACGATACCAAGTTTTACATGCTTTAAATGTGGAAGAAGTTCTTTGAAATCTTGTCCACGGTCTAATCCACCAGCGATCCAAATCGTCGGCGTATTAAAGCTATCTAATGCAAATGTCGTCGCGAGCGCGTTCGTCGCTTTTGAATCGTTATAAAATCTCATACCGAGTTTTTCATCGACGAATTCCATACGGTGCTCGATACCTTTAAACGTCGTTAAAACATATTTCATATGCTCGATCGGTACATTTTTTAAATGTGCAACGAGTAAACTTGCAAGGATATTCTCTAAGTTATGTGGACCTTTTAACAGAATCTCTTCGATATTTATTATTTTTTTACCAAAAACATATATCCAATTATCTTTTACATATGCATCTGCTTCCTCATCGATACTGAAGAAGTAAACGTTACTCTTCACATCTTTATGTTCGACAAAATGTCTTTGAGATTGATTAAATATAACAATGTCCGTGTCTGTCATATTTTTCATAAGAGATAGTTTCGCTGATTGATACTCGTTTAAATCTTTATGATAATCGAGATGTGCTTCATATATGTTTGTAAATACTGAGATATTCGGTCTAAACGTATCGATGCCCATTAACTGAAAACTAGATAATTCCATTACGAGTTCGTCTGACTGTTCTTCAAGCGCCGCTTGGCTTGCTGGATATCCGATGTTCCCACATAAAATTGGTGTGCGGTTTCCATCAGTAAGTAGTCTTCCAACGAGTTCTGTCACCGTCGTTTTTCCGTTCGTTCCGGTAATACCAATAATCTCATTATTTGTGATTAAATACGCAAGTTCTACTTCAGTAATAATTTTAATATTGCGTTTTAAGGCTTCCTGTAAAAAAGGAATCGTATACGGAATACCTGGATTTTTAACGATCAACTCTGTGTCGTTTAATAGATGCTCTGGATGATGACCATCTACGACTTTCACGTTCATTTGTTTTAAATGATTTAAAACACTCTCTTCAACGAGAACCTCACTCGTAGTAAGTGTGATATCTGCACCGAGTTTAAACAGTGCTTCTATCGCACTACGACCACTTCGTCCGTATCCTAAAACGAGCACTTTCTTATGTTTAAATGATTCGATTTCTTTCATAACTTAGCCTCCGATTAAAATACCAATTAGACCAAAAACTAAACCGACGAATGAAAATACGAATACAATTTTACGTTCATTCCATCCAGACAATTCAAAGTGGTGGTGAATCGGTGTCATTTTAAATACACGTTTACCTGTTGTTTTAAATGATACGACTTGTATAATGACGGATGCTGTTTCGATGACGAATACGATACCGATTAAAAGAAGTAATAAACTGTTGTTTAACATAATTGATACGATACCGACAATCCCACCGAGTGCTAAAGATCCAGTATCTCCCATAAATACCTTCGCTGGATATTTGTTAAATAGTAAAAATCCGAGTTGTGCTCCAATTAGTATCGATAAAAATAAAATAATTTCTTTTTCTGAATGTAACCACGCAATGGCTAAAAATGCACCGTTCGCAATAATCGTCGTACTTGTTGATAACCCGTCTAAACCGTCCGTTAAGTTTACAGCGTTACTAAAACCAACGAGCCAGAATACGATCCAAACGATGAAAAACACACCGAGTGGAATTGTAATATCTGTCATTGGTATCGAAACACCAAGCTCAATAGAAGGTATGAATTTCATCATAATGAAAAAGACGATAATTGACACGACTACTTGTGCCAGCGCTTTTTGCTTAGATGTTAATCCTCTATTATCTTTTTTTACAACGATGATGTAATCGTCAATAAAACCAATTAACCCAAATCCTAGCGTTACGATGACGAGGATGAGTAATTTCGAAACGTCTTCAACGAAGAACATACATATTATCGATAACACGACCGTTACAGAAATAAATGAAATACCACCCATTGTCGGTGTGCCTGTTTTCGCTAAATGACTTTCCGGACCTTCCTCACGAATTGCTTGGCCAAATTTTAATTGTTTTAATTTTGGTATCATCATTTTCATTAATGTTGCAGACAATATAAATGAAATGATTAATAATATAATACTCATCGTTACCTCCTAATTGTTTGGGTCTTTCATTTGTAACGTAAAGTTGACTTTTTGTTTATCTCCAAGTGGTTCACCTGGTTTAATCGTTTGTGCTGTGACGTAACCTTCACCTTTAAAGTTCGATTTGAGTCCTAAATAGTCCATGATGAGTAATGCGTCACGCTTAGAAAACCCACGTAAGTCCGGCATCGTACGTTCACCGTCTGTGACGATGACGAGCACTTCAGACGGCAACATTTCTTCATTTTTTGGATAATAGTCTTCAACTTTCGTTCCTTCACCGACATACACTTGTTTTAATAAATCATTTTGTAATACGTCGACGTCTTCAATGTTTTGACCTGTAATGTCTTCCATTTTAATCGTTTTAATTTCTTGACTGTTTTGAACGTCTTTAACGTCTAAATATTTCAGTGAGCGTTCCATTAACGGATTAAATCCTCTCGACACACCGAAGTCCCATGTCTCACTTTTATTTTTTGATGCGCGTTTAATACCGTAATAGACGATAATTCGTGGATCTTCAACTGGTGCATATCCGATAAATGACGTTATAAATTCATACTCTCCTGTTAAATATCCGCCCGTTTTTTCGTCATATGTTTGTGCTGTACCAGATTTACCTGTGACTTGATAATCATCGAGTGCGTACATACTGTTTCTATCTAACGAACCTGCGACGAGTGTGCTCATTTCTTCCATCGTTTTCTCGGCTGTTTCTTTACTAATGACTTGTCCGAGATTACGTTCTTGACCTCGATATATTTCTTCGTTCGTTTCTGGATCGACAACTGACTGAACGACGTATGGTTTTTTCATCATCCCGTCGTTTAGTAACGCAGTAAATCCTTGAATCATTTGAATTGGAGTTACACTAATCGTTTGTCCAAACGAACTCGTCTTTTGTTGGAGTTCATTGTCCCACACGATTTGACCACTTGCTTCTGTGTTAAATTCAGATTTTGTAGCTGCCCCAAATCCAAATGACTGATAATATTCGAGCATCTTTTTAGGTCCGACTGAATCGAGTAAATCCATCATTAGAGTGTTCGAAGAATATTGTAACCCTTCGTTATAAGTAATTGTACCCCAACCTGACTTTTCCCAGTCGTAAATCGTCGCATCCATCACTTGTCTATTCCCTGTCGTGTAGTACTGATTTGGATCATACTTACCTTCTTCAATTGCTGCCGCTAACGTAAATACTTTAAACGTACTTCCTGGCTCGAATTGATATTCGTAAAGCATATTTAACCAGCTCGTTCCGAAACCTTCTCGAGTATCTGGGTTAAATGAAGGACGTTGACCTGCACCTAAAATTTCGCCTGTTTTTGCATCTGCAACAAAAGCAAATAACTCTTCAGGTTCGAAGTGTTCTTGCATATCATCTAATGAGTCTTCTAAGTAAAGTTGGATGTTAGAATCAATCGTTAATTCAACGTCTAACCCATCGACCGCTTCTTCACTTTCCATCGTTCCAGGAACGATATAGTTCCAACTATCGACGTTATAATCTTTAAAGCCGTCTTTTCCAGTTAATTCTTTATTGTATTCTTTTTCAATACCTACAGCACCATTCATATCTCCGTCTTCATTTAACTCAGCCATTCCAATTAAATGTGAAGCAAACACTCCGTTAGGATACGAGCGTTTGACAACAGGAGTAAAAACAATTCCTTTTAATTCTTTTTCTTCTACTAATCTTTTTGCTTTATAATCGATATTTCTTCCTTTACTACCGAATTCAACTTGATATCTATTATTTTTAATACCATCATCGATTACCTTTAAAATTTCTTTTTCTTCCATATTCATAATTTCAGATAAGACTTTTGCTACTTCGTTTTTATCTTCGATATGATTATCAAAATCTTGTCCGACGATGACCGCGATATTATAAGCTTCCGTATCTCTTGCTAAAACATTCCCATCGCGGTCAGTAATTTTACCACGTTCAGCACGGTTAACGGTGTGACGTTCATATTTACTGCGCGCTTGATCTTTTAAATTGACGTCATCCACATTTTTAAACAACATAATCGTAATGATATTAAAAACGAGTAAAGCAAAAAACACTCCTAAACTAATATAAATCAGGAGTGTAATAATCGGTATTGAAAAAGTAAATTGATTTTTACGTCGCTGCTTTAGCGACTTAAAGATATTAGACTTAAAATTACTTTTCATACTTCCTAACAACCTTTACATTATCATTGTTTGGCTTTAGCCCAAGTTCATTTGCTTTTTGATAAATGCGTTCGTATGAAGATAAATGTGTAACTTCTGTTGTTAGTTCGTCTATCTCTTTTTCTGTAGCGTTAATTTCGTAGTTGATTTGAGATATTTCTCTCTCATATTCATGCGCTTCTAATTTTGTGTTGAGTACAAATACTACTGCTGCCGATAAAACAATCATTAAAGCGACATATAACAGAAGCTCATTTAACTTCAGACTTACGAGGTAGCGTTTTTTCTTTGGCGCTACGTTATGTACATGATTTTGTTGATTTTGTTCTTTTTGAACAGTTTGTCTTACGCGTGCTGCTTCCATGGTTTCACTTCCCTATCACTTTAACTTTTCTGCGATTCTAAGTCTAGCGCTACGTGCACGACTATTATGTTCAAGTTCTTCGTCACTCGCTAGTATCGGCTTTTTATTGACTCTTTTTAAAATTGGCTCGTATCCTTCAGGGATAATTGGCATGTTTTTAGGTAGTTCGGGTCCGCGTTCATACTCTAAATAAATTTGTTTACAAATTCTATCTTCGAGTGAGTGGAACGTAATGACCGAAACTCTACCACCTTTATCTAACAATTCGATCGCATCTTGTAAGCTATTTTCAAATACTTCAAGTTCGTTATTTACTGCGATACGTAATGCTTGAAAGACTCGGCGTGCTGGGTGGCCTTTCATGCGTTTAAACTTTTCAGGAATTTTCGACTTAATTAAGTCGCTTAACTCTGTCGTCGTTTCAATTGGCTTTTCCGCACGTCGTTTTTCGATTTCACGTGCGATTTGTTTTGAGAATTTCTCTTCACCATATCTAAAGAAAATGCGTACGAGATCGTCATAGCTATATGTATTTACAATTTCATAAGCATCTAGACTTTGTGTTTGATCCATTCTCATGTCGAGTCGCGCTGTTTTCGAATGTGAAAAGCCACGTTCTACTAAATCAAGCTGAGGACTCGATACGCCTAAGTCATATAAAATGCCATCGATTTTTTCGATGCCAAGTTTATTTAATTCTTCTTTTAAATATTTAAAATTTCTATGAACGAGCGTTAATCGGTCGTCATCAAATTTTTCTTTTGCGTGATTAATTGCAAGAATATCTTGGTCAAATGAAATCACTCGACCTGTCGTCAATTGATCTAGTAAATAAGATGTATGTCCGCCACCACCAAGTGTAGCGTCTACATAGATGCCGTCAGGTTTAATGTTTAAACCATCAATTGTCTCTTTTAGTAATACTGTGTCATGTTTAAACATTTTGTCACCCTCTTATAAATCAAAATCAATCAAATCTTCTGCAATCATTTCAAAGTTATCTGCTGAATCACTGTAAAAATCGTTCCAGCTGTCTGTATCCCAAATCTCCACACGATCTGAAACACCAATGACTGTGCACGATTTACTTAAATCTGCGTAATCTCTTAAATGTTGTGGGATGTTTACACGTCCTTGCTTATCGACGTCAACAATCGCTGCGCCAGAAAAAAATAGTCGTGTAAAACGTCTTGCATCACGTTTTGTGAGTGGTAGTTGTTTTGTCTTTTGTTCAATCGCTTTAAAATCGTCGACTGTATAACAAAATAAGCATTTATCTAATCCGCGAGTAATGACAAATTGCGCTTGTAATTCATCTCGAAATTTACTCGGGACGATCATGCGTCCTTTAGCGTCTAAATTATGATGATACTCGCCAATAAACACCCGAACTACCTCCTCCCACCTACTATATTAATAATTTACCATATTCTACCACTTTCCACCACTTTCTTCTTAAAAAATTGCAAAAAAAGAACGGCTCAACTTTTTGAGCCGTTTTTAAGGGTTAATCCATAATAATGATTAACTGATCCGTATAAGTTAATGGTGTAAAATCAATGAACGCATTTGAAAATACTGTTGGGTGGAACGTACGCTCTTGCAGTGCATTTTTCGGAAGTAATAACATTAGAAGTTCATCTAATTGATTGAGTTTATTTCTCACTTGTCGTTTGACATCGTATTGATATTTTCGTTCTAAATAATCGACTTCTTTTAACATACGAGATTCGTTAATATCGATGAGTGTCTCTTCATGTTTAGTTTCAGTTACTTCTCCAAGAGACTCATATTGTTGTTCAATCACGTCTTTTAGAGTTTGAATACGTTGTAACAACTTTTCATTCGTCGATTTATCTATAAGTTTATCTTTTTCTTTTTCAATATGTTCAACTAAATTCGGTGTTAACGATAAATCGTATTCGTTTAATCGTTTTTCTAATTGTGGTGGAACGTGGAGGAAAGACATACGTTTTAAGACGATCGGCATTTCTCTATCCATTACTTTAAATACTTCGTGAAGTTCTCCCCAATATTTTACTTCTGCGCCTCCACCTAAAAAGACAATTGTATTAAATAGTAACTCCTGCATTAGCGGTCGTGTGACGACGTTGTTACTGAATGTTTCTGGTGATTCATTTAAATAGTTTAACAACTCTTCTTTCGTATATGTTTTGTCTTCAGTTTTAAAGACGTCACCGTCACGGTGAAGTAGCTCTCTGTTCCATTCAGAATGAATAAATAAATGAACATTCGTGTCCGTTTGAATCGTCGGGCTGATATCGAAGTGTTGATTAAATGACTGTTGACCAGAGCTAAACGCTGCGTCAATTTCCTCTGATTTTTCGATTATTCGTTGAAAAATCTCTTTTTCTAACTGTCTAACGTCTTTGCTGTGCGCATTAAATATGAGTAAGCCATGCTCACTGAACACTTTATTTGTTAGTGCTGTAAAGAGCTCTGACCAGTATGTGTGTGCATTAATTTCTCGTTCGATTGTATTTTTAATTTCGATATTTTGCTTTCTGTCCTCTGTATAATTAAATACTTCATCGAGAACGTCTAACATTTCTTTTTTATCGTATTCATAAAAGCCGATACTCATTTGTATATCGAGATTTGGTTTATATGACACTTTTTTAATACGTTTATGCAAACTATCGTAAACATGAGTATGGTTAATTTCATCGTAATCGTGATCTTCAGACGCGACCCAAAATACAGGTACCGCGTCGTAATTCACTTTTTCCTTAATATCTTTTACGACGACTAAAATCGAAATCACTTTATGCAAAATATATGCTGGACTGCCAAACAGACCTGCTTGTTGTCCACCGATGACGACTTTATGGCCATTTTTTAATTTTTTAATATTATTTCTTTGACTTTCTGTAAGATCACCAACAATTTCGAGCATATCTTTTTCGATTATAGACGCGAGTCTTTCTGTATGTTCATGTGGTGCTCTTTTAATTAATCGATGAAGCGATTCATCATCAAACTTATTATGATGAAAGAACTTATAATCCTCTTCGCTTATACAGTGAATGTCATCATTAAATTCATCATTAAACAGATACCTCATAATGTGTCTCCTAACAATCGTCATAGTTAAATAAAATTATATGGAATTTATCCGTATGACACAAATAAATAGTTTATAAATAAAAAAACATGGACATTTCTATGTCCATGTTAGTTGTTTACAACTTCTGCACCGTTATATGACCCACAGTTCGGGCAAACGCGGTGTCTTAATTTCATTTCTCCACACTCAGGGCACTCAACCATTCCTGGTGCACTTAACTTAATGTGTGTACGACGTTTATTTTTACGAGTTTTCGAAGTTCTTCTTTTAGGTACTGCCATTGCTAATCCTCCGTTTCGTCTGTTTTAAACAGCGTTTCTAATTTTTTTAATCTTGGGTCTACAGGCTTATCTTTTTCGTACGCTTCGATACTGCCGTAGACGTTCCAATTATCAGTGTTTGATGAGTCCGGTAATTCATTACTTTCAGAATACACTTCAGGAATGCTAACATTTATTAACTCACGAATGACTGGTTCTAAGTCGAGCTCATGTAGCACCGGATGTAATGACGGATCCTCTAGCTTTTCATCCGCTTCAAGCGTCTCATCATACGTTTCAAACGAATTTACGCTTAAATCGTAAAAAACATCCTCTCCAGAACGACTATCAACCATTTTAACACGTGCCTGAATTGTTATGTCGACATAAAATTCATGACCACTATTTTTGATTGAGCCTTCTGTGAAAATATCACTTACATCTAGAACGTCTTGACGATTCGAAACATCTTCAAGTGATAAGTGTTCTTCAAAAGTAAATGCGGTATTTTGAAACTTTCTGAGTTCCGATAATGACCACTTCATATTTACCCACCTCTTATAAGCACAACAAACATTCTACCGATTTTCAGTGAAAGTGTCAAGTTATTTTCTTAACATATCACCGAATAAAATTAAGATTTATTATCTATTTTGATATAATGATATCGAATAATAAACGGAGTGTTGCGATATGAAAGTTTTGTCTTTAATTACAGAGTATAACCCGTTTCATAACGGTCATATTTACCACATCGAGTCTTCCAAACAATTAATTCAACCGGACGTGACGATTGCGATCATGTCTGGTAACTTTACTCAGCGCGGAGAACTCGCTGTGACGAATAAATTTAACCGTGCACAAGAAGCAATTAAACACGTTGATTTAGTCGTTGAGTTACCGACGCTATATGCGATCAGTTACGCGGATGACTTTGCATATGGGGGGCTTCTTGCTGCAAAGATGCTACAAACTACTGATATCGTATTTGGAAGTGAACTCGATGATATCGAGAAACTCCATAGTGCATACTTAAAAGCAAAGCGTATTACGAAAGAAGACCTCGCACCGCTCTTTAAAAAAGGATATTCGTATCCACGTGCAATGTACGACTTAACAAATGAAGATGCATTTCAATCTCCAAACAACACGCTCGGCATGAGTTATTTAAAAGCACGCGACGATTTAAACTTTGACGTCTCTATGCACACGATTAAACGTACAGGTAACAATTATAACGATAAAACACTCTCTCATAGTCAGTTTTCAAGTGCGACGAGTATACGCGAGTCATTATTAAATGGAGAACTCGAACATGCGATTCAATTTATGCCAGAAACTCTCGCAAAAGTGATTATGGAAGATAAGGTCATTACAAATGAGCACATGTTTAATACGTTAAAAGTAATTATCGAGCGCAGTTCTTTAAACGATTTAAAAGACATATACATGATGACTGAAGGTCTCGAACATCGTCTTAAAAAGAATATTCGTCTATCAAATAATTACGAATCGTTTATCGATTCTATTAAAACGAAACGCTATACGAGAACACGTCTTCAACGTCTACTCTTATACGTTCTTTTAAACGTTACAGAAGAAGATTTTCGTAACTATGAGGTGAATAAGTTAAGAGTGCTTGCAATGAATCATACTGGTCAACAATACTTATCGACAATCCAAGATGGTCGCTTTATAACAAATTTAACAAAAAAAGATGCGCCAGACTTTTACGAAACGATAAAAGCGACGCATATATATAACACGTTAACGCAAGGACGTGTGAATGATTTTAATCAACCTGTTATGATTCTAAAGTCTTAAACTTTTCTACGAGAGCTTCTTCGACTACTGGTGGCACGACATCACTAATTTTACCGTGGTGTTTTGCCACATCTTTTGCGATTGAACTCGAAATAAACGAATATTTGTTATTTGTCATAATAAATAACGTCTCGATCTCTTCAGCGAGCTTTCTATTCATCGACGCCATCTGCATTTCATATTCAAAATCTGAAACTGCGCGTAATCCACGGACGATTGCATCTGCATCGACTTTTTTACAAAAATCTATTAACAACCCTTCATGCTTATCAACTTTTGTATTGTCAATATGAGAAATCGTTTTTTCGATGAGGTGTACACGTTCGTCTGGTGTAAATAATCCTTTTTTTGTTTGGTTATGTGATACACACACATAGACGACGTCAAAGATTCTTGACGCACGTTCAATAATGTCGATGTGTCCATATGTAATCGGGTCAAATGATCCAGAGCATACTGCAATTTTTTTCTTAGTCATAATTTTCCTCCGTTGTTAACACTTTATATTGAATCGTTCCAACTTCGTTATGCTTTAATTCAACAAAACCATTTAAGTCTATCGTTTCATTCGCACCCGCTTCAACGATAATGATTCCGTCTTTTTTTATTATGTCGTACGTTTTAATGAGATGAAGTGCTTCATCGATCAATTTTTTATTGTAAGGCGGATCTAAAAATATTAAATCCATTTGTCTATCGCGTTTGCTGAGTGCTTTTAACGCGCGTCTAAAATCATTTCGGTAAATTTCAACAGGTTCATCTAATCCTTTTGTATTGTTATGAATGATACGAATGGCGTCTTTTGCACCGTCGACAAATATACAGCGTTCTCCGCCTCGAGATAATGCCTCGATTCCAAGCGCACCAGATCCTGCAAATAAATCGAGCACGTCCCCACTGACTCTTTCGCCGATTGCGCTAAACATACTTTCTCTTACTTTTTCACTCGTCGGACGCGTGTCATTATGTTCGAGCGTCTCGATACGTCTTTTTTTATATTTACCAGTAATTACTCTCACGTATACACCTCATTTTCTATTTATACTATAATTAAAGAAACAATAATGAGAGGTTGAAATTTCATGCAAAAATTTATCGTCTTAGGACATGGCTACAGCGAGATTTTCGAGTTAAAAGCGTTACTCGAATACAATCACAAACGAGTAAATAAAGCGATCTTCTTTCACCATGAAGATGCGCCGTCATCGTTTAGTTTAATCATGAACCCTGTCGAAAAAGACTTCCAAGCACTCTATACAATCCTCCGAGGGCTAAGAAACGGTCCGGAAGGTAAAATGTACGAAATGATTCGCGAATTATGTGAATTATACGATATACAAGTCGTCGAGATGACAGCACGCGATCCGAAAGATTTCCATGAAGAGGAATTATTCTTCCAATATATAATCGGTGTATTACGACTCAACCATCTCATACCACCGTTAAAATAATTAAACTGTTCCTTTTGGATATGATAGTTTAATGTTTTTATATTCACTGACGAGTACTTCTGTCACGTATTTTAAGTTAGATAAGCGTTTTAACGTGTCTTCGAGCTCGTTCTCATCGATATATATAAGCATATATTGCTTGTTCGTATTGACGTAAACGACATGACCATGACGCTTTAACTGTCTAATAAATTTATTATGTTTAAAATAAATATATATTCCAATGCGCTCCTTTAGCATATATATCACCCTTCTTCGTTAAACACATGATAACACATTTAACTTTTAGTATACTAGACACATTAGGAGGACAATTATGAAATTACGTACAAAACTTCTTCTTCTGACTGCTGGCCTTTCTAGTGCTTATATTTATAGTAAAATCCAAGCAGAGCGAAGAGTAAACGAAATGAAACCTGTCTTTAAAAGACCTGCACCATACATATTCGCTCATCGTGGGGGTAAAGGAAATTATCCAGAGCATACGAGACTTGCGTTTAATAATGCAGTAAATCAAAACGTCGACGGTTTTGAAATCGACGTACGACTCACAAAAGACAATGAAATCGTCGTACTCCACGATTTATATGTAGATAGAGTTACTGAATATAGTGGAAAAGTTTCAGACTATACGCTCGACGAATTACGAAAATTAGATTTTGGATACAACTTTAAAGATGTGAGAGAAAACTACGCATATCGTGGGCATCCTGATGCCGGTATCGTTACTTTACGTGAATTATTTAAAGAATATCCACACCAAATTATTAATATCGACATGAAAGATTCGATCGATACAGAAGCAGGTCAAAAAATTGCACCTCTACTATTCGAGCTTATACTAGATGAGAAAGCAACAGACCGCGTCATTGTGACAAGTTTTGAAGATGAACAAATTCGTCGCTTCACGAGTTTTAGTGGAGATTTAATTGCGTTAGGTGCTGGCACTGAGGAAGTGACAAAAGCATACACGCTTTACCATAGTGGGCTTGGTCACCTATACCAACCGTCAAGAGACACATTCCAAATCCCGATTAATTTATCGTCTGTTAAGCTCGATAACGCTGGATTCATTCGTTACTTAGATGATTTAAACGTTAAAGTCGGATATTGGGTCATCAACGATACAAATGAAATGACACGCTTACTAAACTTAGGTGCACATACGATCGTTACAGATTATCCAGACAAAGCAAATCTACTCATTAATTATTAATAACAAAAAACGGATTCGTAAAATACGAATCCGTTTTTATTTAACTCGCACAACTACATCCGCCACCCGTCATACAGTTTGACTCTCCACTTGCAAAAAATGGATTCGTACTAACGACATTGGCATGATCACTGACAGACTTACCGATAATATATAAAATCTCGTCGAGTAAACTTTGTAGTACATACTCTGCCCGTCTAAATTCTATGACGTTTTCATCCATATCTACTTTCTTTTTAAATAAACGAATCTCTTTACGTTTTTCTTTATAGTCTGGATGATATCTCCCAAAACGTTCAACTTCTTCAAAGTCTTCTTTTAATCTATTGAATTGTTTGATGAGCATTTGTGTATCATTATCTTGTTCTAATTTATGTTTGTAATATATATATGATTTAAATTCCTCAGAAGATTTTACCATATCGTTAATGTGATCGAGATGATCTAAAATTTCGATTGTTTGATTTGTAGAAAACATACGCATCCTCCTACTGAGAATATGATACCATACTATTGTAGTACATAAAATTGTATTTGTGTTTCTCGCTCTTTTCGATTAAAATAAAGATATTGGAATAGGGAGGTCTACTCGGATGGTATTTGAAAATTCTGGTCTTGAAAAATTAGTAATTGAACAAAACTTATTACAAGAGGTCATGAACGAACATGGCTGTGTTTTAGGTGGAAGTTGGGATTACGAACGTATGACGTTCGACTTCCAGTACAAAGTTCCTGAAGGTGTGTTTTACCTACGTTTCCCTGCATATGCAGTAAGTGGTGACGTCGGTGCGAACGACGCTGTACTTCAACTTATGGATCCTTACATTGGTAAGTGGTATTTCCCAACAGGTATTGAATACGGAAAAGATGAACATTTCCCAGAAAGAATTGTTGAACATGCAATTCAAAAAATTAGAGCATTACACAGCGACTTAGCTGTTCACGCTTAATAAAAAAACCCGTTACTTTAAAAGTAACGGGATTTTTTAATGGAATATCGCATCGAGTAATCCAGAAGTTTCTCCACCTGGATATAACACATATAATAAAATATACACAGTTACTCCAGTAATTGCTGTTAAGAACCAAATCACTGCTGCAAAGATTCCAACTTTTCTATGCTTCGATAAAATTCTCTTCTTACCTGTAAATACTTGGAATCCTCCAAGTACACCACCTGTCGTAGATAAGATAATATGAGAAATTAAAAATACAACATAGTATGTTACGAGATGTTCAGGTCCACCGAACTTCGTACTTCCTAAAAATACTGTCTTCGATAAGTAAATGATAAAGAAAATTAACGCAAACCATGCACTTAATGTCATAAACTTATCGTGACCAGCAAGGTCTCTTTTCTTAAACATTTTGTAAAGTCCAATTGCCATCATTATCGCACTTAATACGATAAATGACGTACTAATCGTTGGTAGTATAAAATGCAAATTCATAATTCAACCCTCTATTATCTATATAATTCTTCTAACTTTTTACGCTCATTTGCTCTTTCTAATGATTCACGCGTAATTTCATCTGGATCTCTAGACTCTTGTTTCCACCAGTTTGCAAATAAGTACGCAATGATAAATCCAAAGAACACTTCTTGAAGAATCTTCATAATGATTCCACCTGTACGTTGGTCAGACAGTGGCGTCATATGACTGAAGTATTCCGGTCCACTAATCATATTTTGATCTTTTAGCGTATCAAGAACACCTACTGGAACACAAAGCTCCATCGATTTTAACCATGCCGCACTTTCAGTGTACGTCTTAAACATAGGTGTCTCTGAGAAGATGATTAAAGCACATGCTGGTAATAATAATCCACCAATACCAAATACATATAATGTCTTAAATAAGTAGTTCATATGCTTTTCTTGAGGATCCACTTTATTTAATACTGGCCAAAATGCGATTGTTGCAAGTAAAAATAAAATCGCTAATGACATAAAGTGTAATGACTGATTTAACTTTAACGTATCCATAACTGTAGGGATATGGTAAAGCGAAAACGCACCACAGAAAAGTATGAGCGCTAGTAACGGTTTCTGACCAATCTTATGGAAAAATCGTAATACAGGTAGTTTTACCATGTATGCCCATAAGTAATCTGGTATTGCAAAGTATAGTAACGGCGGAATGAGTAACAACCCAAGTGCCATTTGCACCATATGAAACGTAAATAAAATATGACTTAATATATCAATTGGTGATCCGAACGTTATATAAAATAATAAAATAACTGTAATTGACATCCAAAACTCTAATTTAGTTAGTTTTCGACCACCTGGTATATCTTTGTACCATTTCATCGTAATTAAGAAGTACACTACTGACGCTACAATAATAAACGCAATTAAAAATGGACTCCAATTTCCGATGAAACCAAAAATTCGTATCGACATTAAACGATCCAAATTTATCACCCTTTTAATATAAGCTACATACCATTATAGACTATTTTTAATGAAACGAACATATTTTAATATGTCAATTTTCCAACAAAAAAAATGGACTAGCAATGCTAGTCCATTGAAGTTTATTGAATCCCACCTGTTCCAATCCATACAATGAACACAAATGTGATAATAAACGCAATTGCAAAGTACATACCAACTAAGATAAATAGCTTCGCAAAATCATGTCCTTTGTCCTTCATGTGCATGAAGTAGAAGAATTGTAGAATAACTTGTACAAACGCTAAAGTAATAATGATTGCTCCAACAAAGTATTTGTTAAAGTCTAATGCTACTAATCCAAATGCTATAAATGTCATGAAAATCATAAGAGCAAAAGATGTTAGCTGAAGTCTCATTTCTTTTGCACGTGCTTTGTAAAGTGCGTCTAACTCTTTTCTTGTTAATGATTCAGTTTCTACGTTCGCCATTTATAACACCCCTAACAGATAAACGATTGTGAAGATGAACACCCACACAACGTCAATGAAGTGCCAGTATAATGAAGCTGTATTAACTTTCGCAGCTGTGTATACTGATAATCCGCGTCCAGAGTTACGGATGATGAGTAATGTAATCCAAATTAAACCGATAATAACGTGGAATCCGTGTGTACCGATTAAGATATAGAATGCACTACCGAACGCACTTGATCTAAACGTGTGACCGAGTTGTACATATTCAATGAACTCGTAGATTTCAAGTGCTAAGAACCCAGCACCTAAAAGAACTGTAATTCCTAACCATAATTGCATTTTCGCGAAGTTGTTATTTCTCATATGGTGTACTGCGAAAACACTCGTTAATGATGATGTTAATAAGAACATCGTCATTACGAACGCTAACTCTAAGTGGAATAGGTCAGCTGCTAATAAGTGATCGCTACTTGGCACTGAGTCTTTAAGTGCGAGGTAAGTTGCGAAGAGACATGAGAATAATACTGTCTCTCCCGCTAAGAATGTCCAGAAACCGACAAACTTGTTTTTACCTTCTGAAGTAGCTGTTTCAGGGTGCTTCGGCCAATTAGCATTATCAACATTATATTTAACTTCTGCCATTAGTTCGCACCTCTTTTTCTTTCTTCATATTCACGCATTTCTTTTTCAATACGCTCTTTCTTAACGTAGTGACCATGGTCATCAATCCAAGATCTTGCCATCATTGAAAGGAATGTGATCGTTAAACCACCAACGAGTAAAATCATAGACCAAGGTCTCATACTTGGTAAATCCTTAACTGCTGCAATCGCCCACTCTTGACCAGATGCATGGAATAATGCACCAAATCCTGCAATGAATAAACCAGCTGTTAAGATGAATGGAATGATTGAGTTGTTTGGCATATGAATATCCTCAACTGGACCAGCTGATGGAATTACGCCATTGTTTTCTTCTTTTTCTAAATGTAATACGTCTAAACCACGGATAAGTGGTGATTGGAAGAAGTTGTAATCTGGAGTTGGAGTAGCAACTGCCCACTCAAGTGTACGACCGTCCCAAACGTCGACGTTAACGACTCTATCGTTTTTAACAACTGTCATAATGATGTTAATTACAAGTACGATTACCCCAACTGCCATGAGTAATGCACCGATTGTTGAGATTAAGTTCGCTAAGTTAAAGCCTTGGCCGTCTAAGTATGTGAATACACGACGTGGCATTCCCCATAAACCTAACCAGTGTTGAACTAAGAATGTCATGTGGAAACCGATAGCAAAGATTGCCATTTCGATTTTACCTAATGTTTCGTTTAGCTTAGTACCGAACATTAAAGGCCACCAGTAGTGAAGCCCAGCTAATATCGCGAATACTACCCCACCAACGATTACGTAGTGGAAGTGAGCTACGATAAAGTATGAGTCATGATACTGATAGTCTGCTGGAGCTACCGCTTGCATGATACCTGTTACCCCACCCATTACGAATGAAGGGATAAACGCTAATGCATAAAGCATTGGTGTAGTAAATGTAATACTACCGCCCCAAATTGTAGCAATCCAGTTAAATATCTTAATACCTGTTGGTACTGCGATTGCCATCGTCGCTAATGCGAAAATTGCGTTCGCTGTTGCACCTAAACCTACTGTAAACATGTGGTGCGCCCAAACCATGAATCCGAAGAATCCGATTAATACTGTCGCGAATACCATCGCTGAGTAACCGAATAATCTCTTTCTAGAGAATACTGCGAAAATCTCTGAGAAAATACCGAATGCCGGTAAGATTAAAATATATACTTCTGGGTGTCCAAAGATCCAGAATAAGTGTTCCCAAATAATTGTGTTACCACCAGCTTCAACTATGAAGAAGTTCGAACCGAACATACGGTCAAACGTTAATAGGAAAAGTCCTACTGTTAATGGTGGGAAACCAAATACGATAAGAATTGAGGCAACTAATGATGTCCATGTGAATAATGGCATTCTCATGTAAGTCATACCCGGTGCTCTCATCGTAATAATTGTCGTTACAAAGTTAATACCTGTCATTAACGTACCAGCCCCTGCAATCTGTAAACCAATTGCGTAGAAGTCAATACCGTGTCCAGGTGATGCAATAGATAGTGACGCATAACTTGTCCAACCAGCGTCTGGCGCATCTCCGAATAACCAAGAAATGTTAACGAAGATACCTCCGAAAATAAACATCCAAACACCTAAAGCGTTCATGAATGGGAACGCTAGGTCACGTGCACCAATTTGTAATGGAACTACTGCGTTCATAAATGCGAATATAATTGGCATCGCAGCTAAGAATATCATCGTAGTACCGTGCATCGTAATCATTTCGTTAAATAATCCAGCTGATAAGAAATCGTTATTTGGTACCGCGAGCTGAATACGAATAAGCATCGCTTCAATACCACCCATGACGAAGAAGAATCCACCGCCAATTAAGTAAAGGATTGCAATCTTCTTATGGTCTACTGTCGTTAAATATTCCCATATTAAACGCCCAAAGCCAACTTTTTGCCCATTAACTGTTGCCATGCTTATTTGTCGCCCCCTTCATCATTGTCCTCATTTTTCTCTGATTCAATCTCTTTTTTCATTTTTTCGACATCGCCAGAGTTTTTATCTAGTTTTAGCTCCATTAAGTATGCAGCTACTTTGTCAATTTCTTCATCGTTTAATTGATAAGCACCAGTCATTTTGTTGTCTGGTTTAATCTTTTCTGGATCTTTGATCCAGCTTACTAAGTTTTCTTTGTTGTGCTCTAAAATACCAGCGATAAGTTCTCTATCACCAAAGTTAGTTAAGTTTGGTCCAGCAGCACCAGGGTTAGTTGGTGTAACTGCGTGACATCCTATACAAGAGTTGTTGAAGATTTCTTGACCTTCTTTTGCATCGTCAGCTGATGCAACTTTTGCCTCTTCTTCGTAAACTTTCATATCAGCTAACCATTGATCGAATTCTGCTCTTGGTAATGCAACTACTTTAAAGTCCATTAGTGCGTGTGAAGGACCACATAATTCCGCACATTTACCATAGAATAAACGATCTGCGTTTTCTGCTTTGTCATCATCAAACACTAAGTAGAAGCTGTTGATTCCGTCAACGTTTGTATCGAGTTTACCACCCGCTGCAGGTACCCAGAACGAGTGTTTTACGTCAGCACCTTTTAAGTTGAAGAATACTTTTTCATCCGTTGGAACGACTAAGTCTTGACTCGTAACAACATTTTCATGAACGTATTCAAACTCCCACCAATATTGGTAAGCAGTTACGTTAACGATTACTGAATCTTTGTTCGCTACACCATCTTCAGTTACCATATCCTCAACGTCTGCTAGAGTAAATGTTACCCAAACTGTTGGGATTGCTAAGATGATAAGTAAAATAATTGGGATAGTCGTCCAAATTACTTCAAGTGTATGGTTACCCGCAACTTGCTTTGGTACGAAATCTTCTCCCACTTTACTTCTACGACTCTTTACAACTGCGATTGTAAATGCGATTGCTACTGTTCCAACGACAAGTAACATGATTGAAATTGAAAGAATAATTAAGAAAAATTGTTGTCTCCCAACTTCACCAGCAGGTTGTAAAGCACTTAAGTTTTCTTTACCACAGCCTGCTAAGAAAATAGCAAGAACAGACATTAACATATAAAATTTTGTTTTAGTCCAACTGTTCTTCATCTAATAGACCCCTCTTTCAAAAATAAGTTTAGATTAATAGACCGGCGACTATAATCATAACGTAAAAAATAAGAATGTAATTTAAAGAAAATACAAACACTGTTTTTGCATAGCGCTTGTAATCGGTGATTGGCTTAAACATGTTTAAGGAAAGTATTAACCAACTTAAGTTCAGCAGTGTGATTAATACGACAAACCAAATCCCTAAATCAGTCATGAAAAACGGGGTAATGACGAGTAGTGATATCCACATCACAATCGACCTAACCGTACGTTTTTCTCCCTTCACACTCGGTAACATTGGAATGTTAGCGGTGCTGTACTCATCTTTACGATTTATTGCTAAAGCGTAAAAGTGCGGTGGTTGCCATATAAACATTACAAAGAACATCGCAAACGCGAGTGTATGTAAGTTTGGGTCTATAACCGCCCATCCAATTAAGGGAGGTGCTGCTCCTGGTAATGCTCCAACTACTGTATTGACAACATAATGTCTTTTAGAGTAGATGGAATATAGGACTACATAGCCAAAACCAGCTAAGAGGCCAAGTGTACCTGCAGTCATATTAATTGAATATAAGAGAATTTCTCCTATAACAACCATTGAAAAACCAATCCATAGGATGTCTTTCCCACTATACGTGCCGTCGATACTTGGTCGTTGTTGCTTAGACTTCATAACTGAATCAATATCCCGGTCATAATAGTTATTCAGTGCAGCAACGCCACCAATTAAAAGACCAACACCTAATAGCATGATTAACAACAATGGAAGCGAGCTGAAAAAAGAATGACCATAATACATAACAGCTAGAAAACCAGCAGCAAATGCTGGGATCAAGTTCGCTTTTATGATACCTTCTTTAATTAACACTCGAAATGCTTGTTGTTTTTCAATAAACGTCATCGTATGCCTTTCACTAGACACATGACTCTGCATTTAACCTTCGCCCCCTTTCACCAACATTTCTAGTTACTATAATGATATAGGAAAACAGACCGAGAATCTATAGTGTTAACACCTTTTTTTCACAGATTGTTCAAAAATTGTTCAAATAATTTACAATTTAAACATTTATCTATGGAAAGTACCACTATAGACGCTATTGTTTACATATAGATTCTACCACAGTTTACAATTTTGTTAAGTCTTTCTTATAACTTTAATTATTGCATGATTCTATGTGATGGTTTATATTTATTAATTGAACAGACATTTGTACGGATTTTTTTAATGAGGTGTTTTGGTTGTATAAAAAATTGAAAATAGTGGCGGTGATCACTACACTCATCATGGTTTTTGTTCAAATCGGTGGAGCACTCGTGACAAAAACTGGATCTGCTGAAGGGTGTGGAGATTCTTGGCCACTATGTCATGGTCAACTTATCCCTAAAGACTGGCCATTAGATACGATAATTGAGATTGCACATAGAGGTGTATCTGGAATCGCAATTATCTTTTTAATCATCTTTGGAGTTATGGCTTGGAAACAACTCTCACATATTAGAGAAACGAAGTTTCTCGTCTGTGTATCTCTTAGTTTTATTCTCATCCAAAGTTTAATTGGTGCCGCGGCAGTTGTTGGTTTATGGCACGGTGAGTTTGTTCTCGCTGCACACTTTGGAATTTCGTTAATATGTTTTGCAGCTGTGTTCGTGTTAACATTACTCGTCTTCCACGTTGACTTAAAGTATGATACGAAAGGTCTTATCATACATAAAGGATTGAGACGTCATACGATTGGTATTATTATTTATATTTACTTCGTAATATATAGTGGTGCGCTCGTTAGACATGCTGATGCATCACTCGCATGTACAAAATGGCCACACTGTATGCCAAACCAAATTTTACCAACGAACTTTTATCAAGCCGTTCAAATGGGACACCGCTTTTTAGTACTCATACTATTTATTTGGATGGTTATTGCTTTAATTCATGTATTAAAACATTACAGCAACTACCGAGTCATTAAGAACGGTTGGATTATCATGATGACTTTACTCGTATTACAAATCATCACAGGTGCTTTAACGATATTTACGTACGCAAATATTTTCATCGCACTATTCCATGCATTATTTATCACTTTAATATTCGGTATACTATGCTATTACATCTTACTCATTAGTCGACCGGACTATGAACCATAAAACGTGAGGGTTTCCCCTCACGTTTTTTTATATTAAAAAAAGACGTTATAACAACGTCTTTAATCACGATTGATTGCTTTACGATATCTAATTTCTTTAATAGCCACAGATAATACTGCTAATGCAATCGATATACTTAAGAAACTTGATCCACCGTAACTGAGTAACGGTAACGGAACACCCGTTAATGGAATAGTTTTCGTTGCGCCTCCAATGTTAAAGAAACATTGAATCGTAATATAAATACCAGTTCCAAACGTGATGAGTCTTAAATATAAATCTCCAGTATGATATGAATAATAAAATGCTTTTACGACAATTGTTGCATACAACCCGAGTACGACAAGTACCCCGATGAGCCCAAGTTCTTCAGCGATAACTGAAAATATAAAGTCCGTCTGTGCTTCAGGTAAAAATCCGAGTTTTAATATACCGTTTCCGATACCTTGCCCAATTAGTCCTCCATTGGCTATCGCAATTAAGCTGTTCGTAAGCTGATAACCGTCACCATACGGGTCGTTAAACGGATGGAAAAACGTATCGATTCTCGCGAGCTGATACGAACTTAAAAATTGCCCATCAAACATGATAAATGCACCGACGACAAGGACGATAATTCCAACAATTCCTGAAAATATCATAAACGTAAATTTCCGCTCGAAGTTTAAATAGAAAAACATCGAGATAATAATCGCTAAAATGATTAACGACGTTCCGAAGTCATTTCTACCAATCCATAACGTCATTACGAGTACGAGTGCAAATGGCATCAAGTGCTTCCCATCTGTAGGAATAAGCTCTGTTTTTATACGTAGTCGCCTGTCATAGACATATGCTAAATACATAATAACGACAATTTTAATGAACTCAGATGTTTGTAAATTTATAAATCCGAGACGAATCCAGTTCTTCTCACCGTTTGCTTCAATACCAAAGATTTGAGTCGCAAGAAGTAAAAGAATACTTCCAGCAATTAACGCAATTGGAATAATCGGCTTTCTAAATAATCGAGAGCTCGTAAAAAATGTAATAATTACAAATATCGTCATCCCAAATATGACAAAACGTAACTGCGAATCAAAGAAAAACTTTGGATTAAAGTTCGTCATCTCACTGCGTGATGATTTAACCATACTCCCACTATAAATCATGACAAGGCCAATAATTGCAAGTGCTATGTATGCAAATATAATGACATAATCAATGTGCTGATTTGTCTTACTAATCGGGTAGTTTAAGCGTTTTGCTTTCTTCATTGGATCACCCACTACTTATTTGCCTTTTTTAGTTGTTCTCTATGCTCATAATACGCTTCATGTACGTCTGATACTTGCTTTTCTAAATCTGCTAATATCGAACGTCCATGCTCTCTATCTATTAACCCTAGTCTCACTGCAAAATGAATTTCTTTAGATAACCCGAACATTTGAGTATCTAACACTTCTTCATATACCGGGCATTGAGGCATTGTCAAATTATCCATTTGAACACGAATCAGTTGTACGATTCTATCTGCATCTTGCTCGAGTGTTTCTAATGCAAGCCTTTTTAAAGTTTCTTCACTAGACAAGGCCCTTCCCCCTTTTCATTACAACTAAATACTACTCTACAGTATTACATTTTTCAAGTGAGTGGCTATGTTCAATTATGTATAATTTGGTATAATTTAAGCTTAGGAGGGGTTACATGCTGCTACAAATTAAAGGAAACGTAAACTTCGTCATTACATTAGACTCGAGCGCATGGATTTTCGACGATCGTAAAATACATATAGAAGATTTAGTACATGATGAAGAACACATTGAATTTGAGGATAGTGAAGAGTGGAACCGTCAAATTATAGAAGGAGACACACTTCCACCGACATTAAAATCAGAAAAGAGATATAAAAATAAAAAAGAAGAACTGCTAAACGGAACGTTTATTATGGCACTCGACCCATTTTTAGAATACGCTGAACCAAACAGTGTAAACTATGAAATTACACATAAAAACGGGACAACAACACTCGCATATAAAGACCGTTACGATCATTACGCACAGTTTTCTAATAATGGTAAGAGATTATACGACGACGGTATGATCGACCTACTCGTCATTAAAGACGGAGAAATCATCGAACGATACGAATACGTTACAGCATTTACGTTCGTATAAAATAAAGCCCTGTCACATTTTAATATATGTGACAGGTCGTTTTTTATTTATTCGTTTCTTTATTATCAAACGATATCGTACCTTTTTTCTTTTCCTTATACAGTCTATATCGGTACATTCCCATTACAAATACGATGACGATTAAACACTCTGCAACCGGGTAAAACGCTGCAAAAAATGTCAGTGGTAATGAGAATAATAGCATGATGATATAAATCACGATATTTTGCCAAAGTTTTAACTTTTTCGCAAAACCAAGTACGTATGCGAGAACGGATAGTACGTATACAGTAATAAACAATAACCACATCGCAGTATCTGGATTTTGATCTGCGCCATATAGCTTACCAAACATCGACAATCGGTTATATAAACTACTCTCGTCTGTTTGTGCCGCTGTCATTAAGACGAACGAAAAAAACATTGCCTTCTACTCCTCTTGCTTTTTAGCATTCTTTAGCGCACGGTCGCGTTCACTTTTGTTTAAAATCTTTTTACGTAAACGAATCGATTCTGGCGTCACTTCTACTAACTCATCGACGTTAATATATTCTAACGCTTCTTCTAGCGTCATAATTCTTGGACGTTTCATCGTTTCTGTTTGGTCCTTTGTTGCTGAACGCATATTTGTGTGTGCTTTTGTTTTCGTAATGTTTACACCTAAATCATTTTCACGCGAGTTCTCACCGACGATCATTCCCTCATACACTTCTGTACCAGGTTCAGTGAAGTTCGTTCCACGGTCTTCTAAGTTCATAATTGCAAATGCGCTCGCTGGACCTTTGTTAATAGAAACGAGTACACCGTTACGACGTCCACCAATTTTACCTTGGATTACTGGACGATAATCTTCAAACGTATGGTTTAAAATACCATAACCGTGAGTCATCGTCATAAACTCTGTCGTATATCCTATTAAACCACGAGATGGTACTAAAAACACGAGTTTCGTTTGACCATCTTCAGTCGCCATATCTAACATTTCACCTTTACGTTGGCCGAGCGACTCAATGACACTTCCTGCATGTTCACTTGGTACGTTAATTTGTACGCGCTCAAACGGTTCATGTTTTTTACCATCAATTTCACGAATAATAACTTCTGGTTTAGATACTTGAAGCTCGTATCCTTCACGTCTCATATTTTCAATTAAGATGGATAAGTGTAACTCTCCACGTCCAGAAACGATAAACTGATCTGGCGTTGCTCCTTGGTCGACTCTTAACGATACGTCCGTTTCTAGTTGAATATCTAAGCGGTCTTTAATTTGACGTGCTGTTACAAATTTACCTTCACGCCCAGCAAATGGTGAGTTATTTACTGAAAACGTCATTTGTAACGTAGGTTCATCAATAGTTGGTGCAGGGAGTGCTTCTACTGTTTCACGGTCTGTGACTGTTTCACCGACGTTAATATCTTCTAAACCACTTAATGCGATAATGTCTCCAGCTTTCGCATGTTCAATTTCAATACGTTTCAGACCTAAAAATCCAAACATTTTAGTGACTCTAAATTGTTTTACTGTACCATCTAATTTAACGAGTGATACATTTTCTCCAACTGAAATTGACCCTCTAAATACACGACCGATACCGATACGTCCAACGTAATCATTATAATCTAATAATGATACTTGGAATTGTAACGGTTCATCGCTATTATCTACAGGTGCAGGAACGCGCTCTAAAATCGTATCGTATAGCACTTTCATATTGTCGTCTTGAGTTTCTGGATCTAAGCTTGCAGTTCCGTTCATCGCTGAAGCGTATACGACTGGGAATTCAAGTTGGTCATCATCTGCTCCTAAATCGATAAATAGTTCAAGTACTTCGTCGACAACCGCTTCAGGTCGTGCTTGTGGTTTATCGATTTTATTGACGACAACAAGCGGCGTCACACCGACGTCTAAAGCTTTTTTAAGTACAAAACGCGTCTGTGGCATCGTACCTTCAAATGCATCAACGACGAGTATTACTCCGTCGACCATTTTTAAAATACGTTCTACTTCTCCACCGAAGTCAGCGTGTCCTGGTGTATCTAAAATATTAATTCTTACATCTTCATAATCGATCGCAGTGTTTTTAGATAAAATTGTAATACCGCGTTCTTTTTCAATATCATCACTGTCCATCGCACGGTCTTCAACGTGTTCGTTGTCTCTAAATAAACCAGATTGTTTTAATAATTGGTCGACTAACGTCGTTTTACCGTGGTCTACGTGGGCGATAATCGCTATATTTCTTAAATCTTTTCTTACTGTCATTCAAAAGTTCCCTTCGTATTTAGGTTATTTAACTGTACAATTATATCATATCGTACTTATTCTATGATATAATTGAGAAAATTTATATGTGGAGTCGATATACATGGAGAAAAAATCGAAAGGGATTTTTTTCATACTTGCGGTACTCGCAATCGTTTTACTCGTTTTATTATCAGTCACACTCGCTGAAGAGATGTGGGGATTCGCAATACTGCTCGCAATTGGATTTGTTGCAATTTTTGGTATTGGTTTTACATTAAAGAAAAAATATCGCGAAAACGATTGGCTATAATAAATATTCCCCCTCATACGAGCGGGGAATTTTTTATTTATTAAAGAATTTGTCGTGTACTTCTTTAAATGATTCGTGATCAAATATCTCGAGTATTTCATCGACTAATTTCTCATGCCCACATACGACACTCGATGCTTCAAGTTCTGGAACGTCTTCACCTGTTAACGTCACACATTTTAGTCCGAGTTCATTTGTTAAAATTCTACCCCCGGCATAATCCCATGGGAAGAGTTCGTAAAATACGACAGCTCCAAATTTCCCATCAGCGACTGACGTAAAGTCGAGTGCTGCGCTTCCTCTATTTCGTACAGATCGTGCTTTATCGACTAGTTCGATAAAGAAATGTCTCACGTCGTCTTTTAATAACCATTTATGACTCACGCCGACGATTGTATCGTCTAATGGCTGATAGTCAACTTCTTTAATTTTCTCGCTATTTCTATAAGCGCCTTCACCAACTTTTGAGTGATAGAGTACTTTATTCGCTACGTCATACACAAGTCCACAATACGGTTCTTCGTCTTTATATATACCGACAGAAATCGCAAAGTTATCGTTTTGGTTAATGAAGTTTACTGTACCGTCAATCGGGTCGACAATCCACGTAAACCCTTTTAACGTTTTAACGTCTTTACCATATGTCTCTTCACCAACGATATTGTGTTCAGGGAACTGTGCTTTAATACGCTTATAAATAAATTCTTCTGTTTCTTTATCGACTGGCGTCACTAAATCATGTGGTCCAGTCTTTCTCATTACTTCAAAGCCTTCAAGTCGTCTCGTTTCAATAAAATCTCCAGCATCTTTAATTAACGATTTCGCAAATTCATATACATCCATTTACTTCACCTCAATTATTTGATGATTACTCATTATTATTTTATCATAAAGCTAACGAATTGTTGGAGGAAGAGACGATGAACTACACATTTACTGAAGAAGATTTCGATGTATTTACACATGATACACTCGAAAAAACAATGTCTGAACTAAAAAAGCACGCACGAGTTAAGCTTGAAAATTTAGGTGAATATTTTAGTGATTACTTAACAGAAATGACGGATGACACACATTTTACACACGTCGCACAACATGCACGCCGTAAAGTGAACCCACCGATTGATTCTTGGGTTGCGTTTAGTACGAATAAACGTGGATATAAAATGTTACCGCACTTTCAAATTGGACTATTTAAAGACCATGCGTTTTGTCAGTACGGTATTATTTATGAAGCACCGTCAAAAGAATATATGGCCGACCGTTTAATAAATCAAGTCGATGATATTTTAAATTTAGGTGACGGATATTTTATTACAAAAAATCATATGAAACCTGAAAAGATGTTTATAAAAGATTTAAAAGAAGACGACGTTGAAAAAGCAATCGACCGTTTAAAAACGGTAAAATCTGGTGAGTTAATGATCGGTAAGTTTTACGATAAAAATGATCCAGTATTAACATCAGACGAAGCTTTCTTAGAAGAACTAAAAAACGTGTTCAATACACTGCATACATTTTATATTGAAGAAGAGTCGGTCTAACCGGCTCTTTTTTAAAATTAAAAAGCAACTACAAAAGTAGTTGCTTATAGATTACTCTTCATTTCTCTTATCGAGGTTTTCTCTTCTCGTACGTTTTGCATCGTTATCTACATCGTCTAATGGAGATAAGTCTTCGTCGTAGCTGATGTCTTTATAATCCTCTTCGTCTACTGCCGTAAACATGCGTGTTTTTTCTAGATCTTCGTCTTCAGTAACTACTGGTACCGGACGTGTTTCCGGTCTTTTAGCGACACGCGTATCATCTTCATAAGATGGTCTAGTATGACTGTCGTTATAGTCGTTAATAATTGTTTCTTTATCTTTACGAACAAATAGTAATACCGCTGCAATGACGAACATTAATGATGAGAATAATGTTACGACAAATGGTGCAATAATAATTGCTGTAATTAAGAGTAATGAACCTGCTAAGATTCTTTTTTTCATTTTCACTAAGCCGATAAATGAAATAATTAACGGAATGACTCCAACTAAGCTAAGTAGCCATAATTTGCTGAGTGTTCCTACAAGCAGATCTGTTACCTCTTGAGGATTAACGCCCTCTTCTACTGCTGCTTGTCTCGCTTCTTGTTCAATAATATTCATAAATTGTGGATCGTTACCAAACACATAAGACACGTAAGCAATTAATACTACGACTGCGAGTAACGCAATCCAACCAATCCAACCGATAACTTTTTCAGGCACGCGTGAGATCGGTTCAACTCTCACTGTGTAATCTCGTTTTGCCATAATCTTCACTCCAATATGTTTCTGTCGTTCTTTGATTATACCCTATTTATTATTTTTTTAGACATATTATTTAAATCGAATTATTTTTTTATAATATCATTTGAACTCGTATCTTTAAGTTGTTTAACGAGTCCCCAAGGATGATAACCTGATGCTTTCTCAAACGCGTTAAATAATGTTTTTTCTTCTGCTTTACTCGGTACAATTTCTTTAAAAGATTGATAGGCAGTCTGTAACTCATTATAAGTCACACCTGATTCATACCCCTTTTCTATCGTCTGATAAAAATGAGTTACTGCAATCATTTCATCTGTTGACCAGTCTAAATCTAGTGGATAACTATATTCCATATATAAAAACCTCCAAAGAAAAAAGCGCTCAGATGAGCGCTTTTGTTAATTATAATGAGTGAATTGGACGTCCAAGTGCTGCTTCAGCCGCTTCCATAGGCATTTCACCTAATGTTGGGTGCGGGTGAATTGTTAATGCAACGTCTTCTAATGTCATTCCTGTTTCAACTGCTAATGCAAGTTCAGAAATGATGTCTGACGCGCCGTCACCAGCTACTTGAGCACCGATTACTAATCCGTCTTCTTTACGCGCAACGAGTTTTACGAAACCATCTGTTTTGTTTAAACCGATCGCACGACCATTTGCTGCAAATGGGAAACGGCCTGTAACGATGTCGAGACCTTCTTCTTTTGCTTCAGTTTCGTTAATACCAACTGATGCAAGTTCAGGTTCTGTGAAGCATACTGCAGGCATACCGATGTAATCTACTTCAGATTTTTCACCAGCGATTGCTTCAGCAGCAACTTTTGCTTCGTAGCTTGCTTTATGTGCAAGTGGTAAACCAGGTACGATATCACCAATTGCAAAGATTGAATCAACAGATGAACGACCTTGTTTATCAACTTCAACAAGTCCTCTGTCTGTTAATTTAACACCGATACCTTCTAAACCAAGTTCGTCTGTATTTGGACGACGACCTACAGTAACTAATACGTAGTCTGCTTCGATTGTCTCAGTGTTACCTTTTTTATCTTCATACGTAACTTTAACGCCGTCTTTAGTTTCTTCAGCTGATTTTGCCATCGCCTCAGTCACAACTTTAACGTCTTTTTTCTTAAGGTTACGTTTAACGAGTGATGTCATGTTTCTTTCAAAACCACCTAAGATATCTTTCATACCTTCTAAAATTGTTACTTCAGTACCTAAGTTTGCATATGCAGTACCAAGTTCAGTACCGATATATCCTCCACCGATAACAACAAGTTTTTTAGGTAGTTTTTCTAGGTTAAGTGCACCTGTTGAATCGAGTACACGATCACCAAATGCAAATCCTGGGATTTCAATCGGACGAGAACCTGTCGCTACAATCGCATGTTTAAACTCATACGTTTGTGATTGGTTTTCAGTCGCAACTTTAATGCTGTTTTTACCAGAGAAGTAAGCTTCACCTTTAACAACTTCAACTTTGTTACCCTTAAGTAGTGATTCTACACCACCAACAAGTTGGTCGACGACTTTACCTTTAAATTCTTGTACTTTAGAGAAATCTAATTTTACGTCTTTAACTTTAACGCCCATATCTTCAGAGTTTTTAGCATCTTGATATCTGTGTGATGAAGCGATTAATGCTTTAGATGGAATACAACCAACGTTTAAGCATACGCCTCCAACTGTATCTTTCTCAACGAGTACAACTTTTTGTCCTAACTGAGCCGCACGAATTGCTGCTACGTATCCTCCTGGACCAGCACCAATGACGACTGTATCTACTTCGATTGCAAAATCTCCTACAACCATTATTTTACCCCTCCATTAATAGTAAATCAGGATTATTTAGTAATTTCTTAATGTGATTTAATGCTCTTTGCGCTACTGCACCATCGATTACTCTATGGTCGTAACTAATAGAAATCGCAAGTACGCGTGCAGGAACAACTTCACCGTCTACAACGACAGGTTGCTCTTCAATGCGTCCAATTCCTAAGATCGCAACTTCAGGTTGGTTAATTACTGGAGTAAACCATTTACCTCCTTCAGATCCGAGGTTAGAAATCGACATGCTTCCACCTTGCATTTCTTCCATTGTTAGTTTACCATCTCTCGCTTTTGTTGCAAGTTCCATAATATCATCTGAGATTTCAAAAATAGATTTTGCATTTGCATCTCTAATTACTGGAACGACTAACCCGCGGTCAGTGTCAGCAGCAATACCGATATCATAGTAGTGTTTATGGATAATTTCATCCGTTTCACTATCTACTGATGTGTTTAACTCAGGATATTTCTTCAGTGCAGATACAAGTGCTTTAACGACATATGGTAAGTACGTTAATTTCGTACCTTGCTCTTCAGCGTAACTTTTAAACTTCTGACGGTGTTCGTATAGATTGTCTACGATTACTTCGTCGATGTTTGTAACGTGTGGAGACGTCTGTTTACTACTCACCATCGCTTTAGCGATTGTACGGCGAATCGACGTCATCTTCTCGCGTGTTTCACGGTCTTTAGTTACTGTCGTTACACTTTGTTTAGATGTTTCTTCAGATTTAGTTTCTGCAGTATCTGCTGCTTCTTCAGCGCCACCATTCATAAATGCTTCAACGTCCGCTTTAGTAATGCGGTCGTGTTTTCCTGTACCTGTTACTTTCGTAATATCTACGTCGTTTTCACGAGCAAATTTACGAACTGAAGGCATCGCTTTTACGAATCGTTTATCTGTAGAACCTTCCTCTTTAGATTCTGATTTTTCTTCAGTTTTCTCTTCTTTTTCTTCTTTTACAGGCTCTTCTTTTTTATCTTCTTCTTTTTCTGAGTCAGAAGATGTGTCTTCTGACGGCGTATCTTCACTACCGTCATCAATCGTTACAAGTACTGTCCCGACTGTCGTCACTTCTCCTTCTGCGACGTGAATCTTTTGAATTGTACCTGATACTGGAGATGGCATTTCTACGACTGCTTTGTCGTTTGCGATCTCTACGAGCGTATCATCCTCTTCAATTTGGTCACCTTCATTGATGAACCACTTCGCAATTTCACCTTCATGAATTCCTTCACCGATATCATGAAGTTTCACTTCATAAGCCATGAATTTCCCCCCCCTAAGTTTTAGAAATTGATAACTTCTTTCGCTTTTTCGATAATTTCATCTTTTCCAGGCAGCCATACTTTTTCAGCTGCAGTGAATGGATACACTGTGTCTGGCGCGCTTACACGTAAAATAGGTGCTTCTAACGAAAGAATTGTACGTTCTTGTAACTCAGCTGTGACTTGTCCACCAACACCTGCTTGGTGCTGAGCTTCTTGAATCACGACTGCACGATTTGTTTTCTCTACAGATTTAACAAGTGTTTCGTAGTCGACTGGAGATACTGTTCTTAAGTCGATCACTTCTGCAGAAATATTTTCTTTTTCTAACTCTTCAGCAGCATGAAGTGCTTCGTGAACCATCGCACCATAAGCGATTAATGTCACATCGTCACCTTCACGACGAACCGCTGCTTTACCAATTTCCACTTCGTAAGCCTCTTCAGGTACTTCTTCACGGAATGAACGGTATAACTTCATATGCTCTAAGAAAATTACAGGGTCATCTGAGCGAATTGCTGAGATGAGTAGTCCTTTTGCATCGCTTGGTGTTGATGGAATTACTACACGTAAACCAGGCGTTTGTGCCATGAGACCTTCAAGTGAGTCTGCGTGTAATTCTGGTGTGTTTACTCCACCACCAAATGGTGCACGAACTACGATAGGAGTCTTTTTAGAACCGCCTGAACGGTATCTATGACGTGCAATTTGTCCAGCAATTCCATCCATCGCTTCAAATAAGAATCCGAAGAACTGGATTTCAACAACCGGACGATATCCTTCTAATGTTAAACCTAAACCGAGTGATGCGATTGCACTCTCTGCAAGTGGTGTGTCAAATACACGGTCGACTCCAAACTCTTCTTGTAATCCTTGAGTCGCTAAGAATACACCACCATTAACTCCAACGTCCTCTCCAAACACGAGTACGTTTTCGTCATTTTTAAGTTCTGTACGCATCGCTTCAGTAATCGCTTGAATCATCGTTAATTCAGCCATTGATTATGACTCCTTCCCTTTGTAGTATTCATATTGCTCTACAACGTTTGATGGATTTTCTTCATACATTAAATCCATTAAACCTGTGATCGTTTGTGGCGCTACTTTATCTGCTTCTTTAATCGCTTCTTTAACTTCTTCACGCGCACGCTCAATCACTTCTTTTTCTTTCTCTTCGTTCCATAATCCTTTTTCTTCTAAGAACTTTCTGAAACGAACGATTGGGTCTTTTTTCGCCCATGCATCGTCTTCATCTTGTTTTCTATAACGTGTTGGGTCATCTCCTGACAGTGTGTGTGCACCGTAACGGTAACATACTGTTTCGATAAGAGTTGGTCCTTCACCTTTAATTGCACGGTCACGTGCATCTTTTGTTACTTTATAAACTGCAAGTGCGTCCATTCCGTCCACTTGAACAGATGGAATACCTGCTGCAACTCCTTTTTGTGCTAACGTTTTAGCAGCTGTTTGTAAAGATCTCGGTGTTGAGATTGCATATTGGTTATTTTGAACGACGAAAATCGCTGGTGCTTTATAAGCGCCTGCAAAGTTAATACCTTCATAGAAGTCACCTTGAGACGTACCACCGTCACCAGTATACGTAATTACGACGTTTTCTTTTTCTCTCTTTTTAAGACCTAAAGCGACACCAGCCGTTTGCACGTACTGTGCCCCGATAATAATCTGCGGGCTTAAAGCATTTACACCTTCTGGGAACTGGTTACCTTCATAATGCCCTCTTGAGAATAAGAATGCTTTGTATAACGGTAAACCATGCCAAATTAATTGTGGGACATCACGGTACCCTGGTAAAACATAGTCCCCTTTTTCAATTGCAAAATGACTTGCAATTTGTGATGCTTCTTGTCCAGCTGTTGGTGCGTAGAACCCAAGTCTACCTTGACGGTTTAAAGACGTAGAACGCTCGTCTAATACTCTCGTCCACACCATTCGCGTCATAATCTCCACTAATTCATCATCAGAGAGTTCAGGCATTTCGTTTTTATTTACGACTTTACCTTCCTCATCTAAAATTTGAAAAAGTTCAAATGACGCCTCAATATCTTGTAATTGAGCAACCGGATCGAATCCTTTTTTCTTCGGTGCCATACTTCTTCACCATACCTTTCATAAAAATGCTTACAGTAATAATAACATAAAGTATTCACGCATTTAAAAGATATCGACTTTTAAACGGTACTTCTGTTTCATTATATAGTATTTTGGACGTATCAGTAACTCTTTTTGTCATACTTCTATAATATAATGTATAATTAAAAAATGAATTTTAGCTTAGGAGAGATTTTATGCTTACAATGGATGATATTGTTAGAGATGGACATCCAATATTAAGAACAAAAGTAAAAGAAGTCACTGAAATTGACGAGGAGACAAAACGTCAATTACGTGAAATGCGCGAGTATTTAGTGATGTCACAAGATGAAAAAACCGCTCAAAAATATAATTTAAGAGCAGGCGTTGGACTTGCAGCACCGCAAGTCAATATCGATAAACGTATGATCGCGATTTACATTACAGACGAAATGAACGAACCAGTGTATGATTATATGCTCATTAACCCGAAATTAGTGAGTCACTCTGTACAAGAGACATATCTTCCAGGTGGAGAAGGATGTTTAAGTGTCGATGAAGATATCGACGGAATCGTCCACCGCTATAAACGTTTTAGAGTATCTGCATTAGATATTGACGGCAATAAAATTGAAATTAAAGCAAAAGGATTACTTGCAATCGTCCTTCAACACGAGATGGACCACTTAAACGGTGTGATGTTCTATGATCATATCGATCAAGAAAATCCAAACGAGCCGCATGAAGGTGCAGTACCATTTGAAGATTAAATAAAATCGTCATTTCTAGTGACGTAACGAATTCCTTTATCGTTTAAAATATCGATGAGTTGTTCGTACGTCTCTTCGTTTAAAATAAGTGGATCTGCCTCATGTGGTATAAAGTGATGTTCGTACGTATTTGAAGTCACATAATCATAAATTAAATTCATAATATACATGTCATTTCTTATGTTAAATTCAATGAATTCGACGCGTTTATCTTCACGCGACATTTCACGACGAATCGTTTCGTAAATTTGTAAAGCATCCATTGCCTTACCCCCTTTATTATTATTATAAAGTCTTTGCAACACATTCGTCTATGAGGTAGAATAAACTTAAGTATAAAGGTACGAATTGTGTTTATGAAAATGAGCACAAATTGACATGTTCAATAACATCTAAAAGCCGAAATGGCAGTTGGCAACTTAGTATAAAAGGATATCTATCCGGTTGAAGATGTGCTTTCATGAACGAGCACATCTTATTTTTTATAAAACATTTAAGGAGTTTATTTGAAATGGAAATTTTTAAAGTATTTTATCAAAATCATAAAACGCAACGTATTATTCGTGAAGAAACAAAATCAATGTACGTTGAAGCAGAAAATTTAGAACAAGTAAGAAAGTATTTCGGTGACAAAGAAGTCACTTTAGAGCACATTGAAGCGTTAACTCCCGATCATTTAGCATACGAAAAAGAACATAACGAAGACTTTGAGGTTACGAAACTATAATGACTCTAACATCCAAAGTAAAAGTGTTCGCCCTAGGTGGACTTGGGGAGATCGGGAAAAACACTTACTGTGTGGAATACAAAGACGAAATTATTATTATTGACGCGGGGATTAAATTCCCAAGTGACGATGAACTTGGCGTTGACTACGTCATACCGGATTATACGTATTTAAAAGAAAACGAACATAAAATTAAAGCGCTCGTCGTCACACATGGTCACGAAGACCATATCGGTGGAATTCCATTTTTATTAAAAGAAATTTCAGTGCCTATATACTCTGGCCCACTAGCACTTGGGCTTATTCAAAACAAACTAGAAGAACATAAGTTAATGCACCGTACATCATTAAATCCGATTACGGAATCTGACGTTTTAGAGTTTGAACATATGTCAGTAGAATTTTACTTAACGACGCACTCTATACCTGAAGCGTACGGTGTCGTTGTAAAAACACCTGAAGGTAACATCGTCCATACGGGTGACTTTAAGTTTGACTTTACACCGGTTGGAGAGCCTGCGAACATTACAAAAATGGCCAATTTAGGTGAAGAAGGCGTACTTTTACTTCTATCAGACTCAACGAACGCGACTGTACCAAATTTCACAATGAGTGAAAAAGAAGTCGGTCAAAACGTTGAAGATATTTTTAGACAATGCTCTGGTCGTATTATATTTGCGACATTTGCATCTAACATTTATAGAGTTCAACAAGCAATCGATGCTGCTGTAAAATTCAACCGTAAAATTGTCGTTTTCGGAAGAAGTATGGAAAACAACATTAAAATCGGTCAAGAACTCGGTTATATTAAAGCGCCAGTAGACACATTCATAGAAGCAAAAGAAATTAACCGTTACGAAAAACACCAAATTATGATCCTTTGTACAGGATCTCAAGGTGAACCGATGGCAGCATTGTCTCGTATCGCAAACGGTACACATAGACAAATTTCAATCATTCCAGATGATACAGTCGTCTTTAGTAGCTCACCTATTCCTGGGAACACGATGAGTGTCAATAAAACAATTAATGCTCTTTATAAAGCAGGTGCAGACGTAATTCATGGACCGTTGTCAAACATCCATACGTCTGGACACGGCTCACAAGAAGAACAAAAACTAATGCTTAGACTCATTCGCCCAGAGTACTTTATGCCTATTCACGGTGAATACCGTATGCAAAAAATCCATAAAGAACTCGGTATCGACACAGGTGTCGATAAAGATAAAATCTTCTTAATGGAAAATGGTGACGTCTTATCTATCGATAGAAACGGTGCAGAGATTTCAGGAAAAGTACCAGCTGGAACAGTATTTGTAGACGGTATCGGAATTGGAGATATCGGAAATATCGTACTACGTGACCGTAAAGAACTTTCAGAAGAAGGTCTAGCAGTCGTCGTCGTATCTATCGACTTTAAAACACAGACACTACTTTCAGGTCCAGACATTATTTCTCGAGGATTTGTGTATATGAGAGAATCATTTAGACTGATACGTAGTGCAGAAAAACGTCTAAAAGAATCTATCGAAGAATTATTAGAAGAAGACAACGTCGAATGGTTTAACGTCAAACAACTCATCATTCAAGACTTATCGAATTACTTATACAAAAAGACACATCGTAAACCGATGATTTTACCAATGATTATGAGAGTAAACGACGAGACATTAGAAGATAAATAACATACTAAACACCCGTTACAAAATTGTAACGGGTGTTTTTTAATCGTCCCCCATCACTATTTCAAAGTGTGAGAGATCTTCATCGCTTGCTATTAAAATTAAAATATCATCTTCAAGAATTGGTGTATGTGAATCTGGTGACACGATAATATGCTCATGTCGTTTAATTGCTAATACGGATACTCCAAATTTGTTTCTAAAATCTAACTCATCTAACGTACGATTTGTAAAAGCTTCAACTGCTTTGAACTCTACAATTGAGTGGTTGTCTGAAATCTCGAGTATATCGAGCGTATGCGTAGACACGAGTCGGTGTGCTAGTAGTCGTCCGATATCTCTTTCAGGGTGAATCACAGCATCTGCACCGATTTTTTCTAACACTCTACCGTGATAATCATTTTGAGCTTTAACCGTCACTTTTTCGCATCCGAGGTCTTTTAATATAAGCGTCGTTAAAATACTGCCTTGAATACTCTCGCCAATCGCAACGATGACGTGGTCGAAGTTAGTAATACCGACGCTTTTTAAGACGTTTTCGTCCATCGTGTTCCCGATGACAGCTTCAGTGACGAGATCCTTATATTCGTTAATAACCGCTTCATCTTTGTCAATCGCAAGAACGTTCACATTTAACTTTCGCAATTCTTTAACGATACTCGAACCGAATCTTCCGAGTCCGATTACCGCAAATTCTTTTTTCATAACTTACTCCTTACCTTGTACGTAATCTTTGTCGAATAAGAATAATCTCATTAATATTATAAGACTTGGAATAAGTAATAGTAAACCTAAAACGAACACAATGACGAGTGCGATGGCCATCGAGTCGTTAACGACCGCATCGAGTTTTATAAACGGATATAAAATATATGGTAATTTACTAATTCCATAACCGAAAAATGCGAACGCAAACTGTAACATCACCATAACAAACGCGACACCGTAATTTTTCTTTTTATAAACTAAGTACACAGCAATTGCCATAAATACGATACTACATAAGAAGAAGTACCAGTAATTTTGTGTGGCATTGTCAAAGTGCTCTCTATTAATTGCGCGAAGCTCTAGGAACACAAATTGAGAAATGACGAGCATTGGAATTGTCCATGTTAAAAACCATGTACGTGTTAACTCTACTGCTTGCTTTGCTTTTGCACGATTCGAATAGAAAAGTAAAAATCCACTCGAAATATATAACACAGAAATGACTGCTAAAAATACGACGGACCACGTATATCCGCTAAAAAATAGTTCGACATAGTCTAAATCAAGTCCAGCAGCAGTTTCTTCTATAAAACCACCTTCTGCTATGACTAATGCGACTGAAAGCGACGCTGGGATAAATAACCCTGTTACACCGTATAAAAACGTCCAAACCATATTCGTTCCTTGTGAATATTGGTTAAAAGCATAATAACTTCCGCGAATCGCTAACATGATTAACGAAATGGACGCTGGAATCAACAATACCGTACCGAAATAGTATGCCGAGTCCGGGAAAAATCCGACGATCCCAACGAAGAAGAATACGAAGAATACGTTCGTGACTTCCCATACAGGATTTAAATAGCGGTTAATAATCGGTGTAATAATATTATCTTGATTCGTTAATTTTGCATAGAAGTTATAAAACCCTGCACCAAAGTCAATCGATGCAATGACGACGTATCCGTATAAAAACGTCCAAAGTACTGTAATACCTAGTGTTGCAAAATCCATTAGAATCGACCTCCAGTCTCATCTAAACTTTCAGTACCATAATATTGAATTTGGCTATCTTTTGCTGATTTATCTTTAAACATACGCGTTAAAACGAGAATAGTCGTCGTTACTAATACGAAGTATAAAACACCGAATAGGATTAGCGTTAACCCTAAACCACTCGCCTCGGTGATCGCTTCACTGACGCGCATATATCCACGTACCATCCATGGCTGACGACCAAGTTCAGCTGTAAACCAACCCGCTTCAATTGCTAAAAATGATAACGGCCCCGTTAAAACAAATATATACAACATCAACTTACTGTGTAGTAACTCCGGTTTTAACCATTTTAAGATAAAGTATAAAAGACTCGCTCCGAATCCAAACATTCCAAAGAATACCATGACGTCAAAGAAATAGTGAATGACAAGTGGTGGCCATTCATCTTTAGGGATATCGTTTAACCCTGTCACTTCAGTACTCGGTTTCCAGTCCGATAAAATACTTAACGCGCTCGGAATTCTGAGTGCACCTTTCACTTCTTGGTTTTCTTCATCGAGTACACCAAATAATATTAAATCTGCGTTACCTTCTGTTTCAAAATGCCACTCTATTGCAGCAAGTTTTTCTGGTTGATGATTGTGTAAATACTTTGCAGATAAATCTCCTGCGAGTAAAGTAAGTCCAGACATAATTAAACCAATGACCATCATCACTTTTAAGCCTTTTTTGTGATACTCACGATCTTCATCGAATTTAGACTTTAATAAGTTAAACGCTGCGATCGTCACCATAATAAACGCTGCTGTCATATACGCTGTAACGAGTACGTGGAACACTCGTTCTGGCATCGACGGGTTAAACATCGCTTTTAAAGGATCGACATTTTTTAACACACCGTCAACGATTTTAAAGCCTGCTGGAGAGTTCATAAAGCTATTTACCATCGTAATAAACACCGCGGAAATTCCTGCACCAAGTACGACTGGAATTGTTAAATACCAGTGGTGCCAGCGATTTTTAAATCGATCCCACGTATATAAGTAAATACCTAAAAATATCGCTTCAAAGAAAAACGCAAATGTTTCCATGAATAGTGGTAACGCAATAATATGACCGGCAAGTTGCATAAACTGTGGCCATATTAATGATAATTGAAGACCGATAATTGTACCGGTAACAACACCTACGGCAACAGTGACTGTGTATCCCATCGCAATTCTACGTGCCATCGTTAAGTAGTGATAATCATTCTTTTTAATGCCTAGAAATTCCAGTACCATAATGAGTAACGGAATTCCTACTCCTACTGTCGCATACAGAATATGTACACCTAACGTTAAACCAGTCAATATTCGACCAATTAAAACATCTTCCATACTTTTCCTCCTCTATTATTAACACTTCTTGTATCTAGTATAGTACACATGTTCAGACTTTCACAAAAGATTCATAATTAAAATCAAAAAATCCTAAATACGAGTGTATTTAGGTTGATTTATCGAGTTTGCGTGCGATAGACAGCAGTTCTTCTTCTGTTTCAATTTGTGCGAGTAAAGGACGCAGTCTTTGCAGCTGTTTAATTTTTAACTGTGAAATACGAGTTTTCACTTCTACCATTTTATTAGGATCGATACTAATATGACGAATACCAAGTCCAAGTAATATCGGTAATGCTTCTAAATTTTGGCCGAGCACACCGCATATTGACACAGGGATATCGTATTTTTTCCCGCTCATAACGACGTTACGAATCACTTTAAAAATACTAGGATGCATCGATTGAGCGAGTAAATCAAAGTTCGGGCTCGTACGATCAAACGCAAGTAAAAACTGTGTTAAATCGTTCGTTCCGATACTTAAAAAATCCGCATGTTTAGCGAAACTATCGACATGTATTGCTGCAGCCGGTGTTTCAATCATCGCACCGAGATCGATTTTGTCTGTCATTCGTAAATGAATTTTTTCTTCATTTAAGATGTTTTTAATCCATAAAAACTCTTCGACGGACGTGACCATCGGCACCATAATTTTAACCGTACCAAATCGACTCGCACGAATGATCGCACGGATTTGTTGACGAAGTGTACGTTCATGTAGTTTTAAAAATCTTACTCCACGGGTACCGAGTGCTGGGTTGACTTCATCGAGCAACTCTTCAGGATGATAAGGTAAAAACTTATCCCCACCGATATCGAGTAATCGAAACGTCACGTCATCTAGTGCTTTTACGACGGATTCATAAACTCTATTTTCATCTGTCTCTTTTGGGAAATCATTGTGACTCATATACATGAATTCCGTGCGCATTAACCCCGCGCCATCAGCTTTATATTGAATGGCTTCTTCTACGGATGACTGAACAGAAACGTTAGCAGATACACGGATTTTTACGTGATCTTTTGAATACGTATCTTTCGTCAGTTCGATTTGTTCATTCTTTTCTTTCATAAGAAAAATTGCTTCTAGTTCTTCTTTTGTCGGAGAGAAATTAACGACACCGTCCGCGCTGTTTAAAATCGCATAATGGCTGTCCTCTGCGTAACTTAAAACGTCACCGACGTTAAATAACGCAGGGATTCCCTTTGACATTAAGAGTAAGCCTGTGTGAGAATGTTTTGCACCGGATTCTAACACGACGCCTTTAATATACTTTTTATCGAGACTTGCCGTAATAGACGGTGGCAATTCTTTTGCAACGATAATCGTATCAGAATTTAGTTGTGAAAAGTCTACACGTGGCGTATCTAAAAGATTTGCAATAATACGTTCTGTTAAGTCAATGACGTCATTACGACGTGCACGTAAATACGCATCTTCAATTGCGTTAAATGATTCCGTCAGTGCTTCTTTTACAAAGTTAACCGCGTATTCTGCCGTCTTCCCTTTGTTAATAACATCTCGAATATCCTCGATAAAGTACGGATCTTCGAGCATCATAATTTGTGCTTCTAATATCGCTTCATCACCTAAAGAAATAGAGAACTCCCTATTATCTTGAATAACACGAAGTTCTCTTTTAGATGTCTCTATTGCGATATCGAGTCTTTGATGCTCTCTCCAAATAGAAGCAGCGTCTACCTCGTTCTTGTTAATATCAAAGTTGACGTCTCTTATGACGACAACTTTTCCACTAACGATCCCTGGTTCAACTGTAATACCTGTGAGTTTACTCATCACCTATCAGACCTTCATGAACTAATGTGTTTTGAATTGCTTCAAGCGCTTCTGTTTCATCATCACCGTCTGCGTGAATCGTAATTTCAGCACCCTTGCCAACACCAAGTGACATGACGCCCATGATAGACTTTAAGTTTACTATTTTACTGTTATATTCTAAGTCAATGTTTGCTTTAAACTTCGTTGCTGTTTGCACAAGTTTTGTCGCAGGTCTCGCATGAATACCTGTTTCATCGACAATAGAAAAAGTCTTTTGTTGCATAATCTCTCTCCTTTACAAGTCGTTTAAACATCTGAATTAAACTAATTGTACACGATTTCATAAAAAAATTCATCTGAGACTTTAATTTTTTATTTTTTTAATTGTTGAACGACAAAATCGATATGGTTGTCACCGAGTTTTTTCATTAAGAAGTAACTCACTGCACCGTTTACACTATGCGTAACAATTTTAGAAACTGCAAGCGACGGTTTATTATTCTTTTTAGAGATTACTTTTAAAATTGCTTTTGTAGAAAACTTAGATACGACGTCACCGACTCCACTTGAGAACATAATCATAATACGTGTTTTTATAGAGTCTGCATTATTTTCGATTTCTTCTTTCGTCACACCGAATACTTCGTTAATTTCGTCTTCAATTTCTGTCATATATTTAACGTCTGTTCCTAAATCGAGTAAAGGGACAGGTAAAGCTGCTGCAATTCCAGATTTAATTGCTTTCTTTTTAACGAGTTCACGTGCGATTTCTATTTTTTCATTTAATAATTGTTCACTATATTCGTACATGTAAATTCCTCCATGTTATTTATTCTTCTCTGTGAGTAATGTTAACACAATGAATGCAGCTAAACTTGAAGTACGCTCATTGATATCAAGTGGTGGTGATACTTCTGAAACGTCAAATGACGTTAAATTGTTTAACGTTCCGAAATATTTCACTGTCGAAACGACTTCTTCAGCAGTAAATCCGTTTGGTGACGGCGCACTCGTTCCAGGTGCCACTCCTTCTTGAACGCTATCCATACATAGCGTCATGAAGACGTGATCATAGTTTTCGAGTTCACCCTTAATTGTGTCAAGTAGTGATTCGTTTTGTCGTACTTCGTCGAGCGTCCAGTATTTCACACCGAATTCATCTGCAGTTTCAAATAATGTTAACGTGTTTCCGAGTTGTTGTATTCCGATGACGTAATAATCGATATTGTCGTCTTCAGAAAGCATTTCATAAAACATCGTGCCGGAACTTTTACGTTCTTTTCTAAGATCAAAGTGGGCATCTAAATTTAAAACGGCAATTTTTTCTTCTTTAAACGCATCTCTTACGCCTAGGTAATGCCCGTAAACTGTTTCGTGACCGCCACCTAAGATGACAGTGAAGTTATCATTTTGAAGAAGTTTTGATACGACATTCCCGAGTTGTTGTTGGGACGCTTCTAAATCTTCGGTACCCTCAATACTACCAATGTCATAAACATCATTCATGTACGCCATTGACGACATTCTCTCACGAATTTTAGTCGGTGCTTCTTTCGCACCGACTCTTCCTTTATTTCGTTTCACACCTTCGTCAGACATAAATCCGACGATGACGTCTGACTTTGTTTCATTCGTATACGACTGAACGACTTGGTGGAAACGTTCTTTACGATCTGAATCAATGCGACCTGTATATTCGTGTTTAATCATTTCTCTCACCTCTAAATGTTTTAAATATACTCATTAAAAGAAGTGGCGTTGTCAGTAACACGAGCGAGATATTCAAAGGTAATATAAAAATGCTTAACTCGACATCTCTAAATAATGTTATAAAGAGACTCGTCGTTACTTTTAGCCATAAAGCGACGATGATAATCATTTGTCTGTTGTATGCTTTATCTTTTAACGTATTAAGCACTGTAAATAAAATATACAGTACCGCAAGCAGAAACGTTAACGCTAAGTTAAACCACTCGTACATATATTTTACATTTGAAATTTTAAATAGCCCTTCAAATACGACATTGTTACGGTTGTTAAACTCTAAAAAGATAACGATTAACGTCAAGAATCCAAAGACGAGTTCAAAGTAATTCACTTTTACCCAGCGGATCGGCTTAATTTCAAAAAAGTTATAAAAAGCGTTAATTACTTTGTCACGCACACGGTATACAGCATGCATAAACGTAAAGTATTTGTTGACGTCTACGTTTAACTTAATTTTACGTCTCGCGTGAACACGTGACATTTCTCGTTCTTCATCTTTCACTGGTCGTTTTAAAATGTTTTCTGATTTAGATAAAAAGACACCGACTGATAGTGTGAGTAATGCGAGTGTCCACGTCATCGTGTAGTACATGTTGATCGATAATACGTCTGTTGGACGAAGCCCAGAATCGATATTAGAGTACACGCTATTTTGCGTAACAAAATATGCCACACTGTAAAAGAATAAAATGACTAAATATTGCGCTTTACGATATGTTTTATCGAAATATTCGTTAAAGACGTTATAAATCATATGTACACTAAACGCGAGTAAAAATAAAATACTGCTCCATCCGTATACGTGTGACATTAAAAATGTCGACCATAAAAACATGACAAACGTTAAACTAAAAAAGAATACGATAAAACGACGGTCGTAGGCTGTCGTTCTATTCATTACTTTCGCAAACTTAAACATCAGTAGTCCGAGTCCGACAAGGACAACACCTGACAGTAACGTAATCAGTAAAGAATGCTGAAATACAATACCTAAAATATTTTTAAGCTCTATAAAAAATATATTGATAAAATCAAATACGTTTTTAATCTTTTCCCCGGAAATATCTTGTTTATTTGTAATACTTTTAAAGTTAATTAATATAAACAATCCTTGTATAAGAAAAAATACGCCAAGTAGCGTACAAGCAATCGTTTCTTTGTGGTCATTAAATCGTTTATACATGACTTCACCTCTTTAAGTATTATACAGAAAAGAGACGTGTAAATCATCAAATTAAAAGACGAGCTACTGCTCGCCTTTCTCTTTACTGCTATTTAATGCACGGTGACCGATATCTTCTCGGTAGTAAAAATCTCCGTCATTGTATTTGATTTGTTTCATGTGTTTATATACTTTGTTTAACGCTTCTTCGATCGTATTACCGTGGTTACACACCATGAGGACGCGTCCTTTACTTGATATATAACTGCCATCTTCTTTTTGAGATAGACCGCTAACGTACATATGCTCTTTTAAAGATTCAGGGAAATCTAACTCGAGACCGACGTTTTCTTTATATGGATAGTCTTTTGTCGCAAGTACAGCACCTGCCATAAAGCCTTTTTTCCACTTCATTTCAAAAGACTCTTTACGTTTTAACTTTTCAAGCATATTTAAAAAGTCGTTTTCTAACATACTCATTAACACTTGTGCTTCCGGGTCACCAAAACGTGCGTTATACTCTAACACTTTTACGCCGTCTTTTGTATGCATCGCTCCTAAAAATAGGACCCCGAAGTATTTCATCCCCTCTTTAACCATCGCGTCAACTGTAGGTTTTACAAGTGTATCAATCGCTTCTTGGCGTACTGAATCGTCAAGGTGTGTGATTGGAGCATATGCTCCCATACCGTTTGTATTCGGTCCGACTCCACGCTTATACGCAGATTTATGGTCTTGAGCGATAATTTCAAACGGATGAAATACATCTTCATTGACGAGTACCATTAACGAAAACTCTTCTCCGTCTAAATATTCTTCGATAATAATCGGCTCGATTTTAGGTGTGTCTTCTCCTTTAAATTGAGCGATATAATCGAGTGCTTCATACGCTTCATCTTGTGACTGTGCGACGACAACTTTCGTGTTGTCACCGAGTCCATCATGTTTAATAACGATTGGATATTCAGATTCTGTTAAAAAGTTTTTTGCTTCGTTGTAGTTTGTAAATATTTTATAATCCGCAGTTGGGATATTGTATTTATTAAGTAATTGCTTCGTAAATATTTTAGAAGTTTCTATTTGAGCCTCGTGTTTACGTGGGCCAAAAACAGTTAAACCGTACTCATCGATTAAAAAGTCTGCTAAACCTTTTTCGAGTGGTTCTGGCGGTCCGATAATGACCCAGTCGATTTGTCTTTCGATACAAATACCTGCAATTGCATCAAAGTCATTTGGGTCTACTCTATACATCACTTCACAAATATCATTCATGCCAGCATTACCAGGTATTGCAATGATATTATCTGCAACTTTCGAGTCCGCTAACATTTTAACGATCGCATGTTCTCTTCCGCCGCTACCTATAACTGCTACATTCATTTTACATTCTCCTAAGTTACCTGTTGTACTTCCATTATACAAAAAACGCTTTCAATTTGAAAATATTATCACGTTTTTAATCCTCCTTTGTTTAGTAGAATTTTTTGAAAAAATTTGTAATAATAACAGTAACACGAATATAGGGGGATATTTCATGACAGCAGAATTATTAGACGGTCGCGAGATCGCGAAAGATTACCGAGCAGGTTTACAAGAACAAGTTGAAGCATTAAAAGAAAAAGGAATTACACCAAACTTAACAGTCGTTATCGTTGGTAACGATGGTGCTTCATTATCATATGTAAAATCTAAAAATAAAGCCGCAGAAAAAATCGGTATGTCGTCAGGTATTATTCACTTAGAAGAAGACGCAACAGAAGAAGAAGTACTAGACACAGTTCGTCGCCTAAATGAAGACGACAACGTACACGGTATTTTAGTTCAAGTACCACTTCCAAAACAAGTAGATGAAAACAAAGTCCTCGAAGCAATCGCTCCGGAGAAAGATGTCGATGGATTTAGTCCAGTAAACATCGGACGAATGTACACAGAACAAGAAACGTTCATTCCATGTACACCACTTGGAATTATGGAGTTATTAAAACATACAGGATCACTCGAAGGAAAAGAAGTTGCAGTAATTGGACGTTCACATATCGTCGGACAACCAGTTTCTAAACTATTAACAAACGAAAACGCAACAGTCACACTGATGCACTCACGCACAAAAAACATGGTCGAAAAATTAAAAGACTATGACGTCGTAGTATCAGCAGTAGGAAAACCAGGACTCGTTCACGGAAAAGACCTTAAAGAAGGCGCAATCGTGATTGACGTAGGAAACACAGTCGTCGACGGAAAACTCGTCGGAGACGTCGATTTCGAATCTGCAAAAGAAGTCGCTAGCTACATCACACCAGTACCAGGCGGTGTTGGCCCACTTACGATCACAATGGTATTAAACAACGCACTCATCGCAGCAAAACGCTTAAACAATGTAGAATAAAAAAATGTCCAGCACTCTGCTGGACTTTTTTATGGAAGTGACCCCACTGTTAATGTGACGCCACTGTGTGTCGCGTCAGTGGGTGGTTTTTTCTCTTGGTAATAGTGAGGCGGCGTGGTTGTTGGTGTGTTTTTACTCTTTAAAGGGGTTTGGTGTTTTTCTTCGGATTTTATTTAACAAAAAAATCGCGATTTTGTTAGATATCGTGGTTTATTTAACATATTTCGCCTCAACACCACTGTT
>NZ_KV793634.1:225841-226423 GCF_001808485.1 Nosocomiicoccus sp. HMSC09A07 | reverse complement strand
TTGTTAATTATCTTGATATATTTAACAAATTAGCTGATTTTTTGTAAATAAGAGCTGCACAGAAGGTTCTTTATCCTTTAAAAAGATAAAAATACCCCTTCTAGAAATTTTATTTAACAAAAATATTGCGATTTTGTTAGTTATCCCGATTTATTTAACATATTTCGGATTAGCGGGGATGTTTTTGTTAATTAAAACTTTTTATTTAACAAATCCCAGCATTACAACCCGGTTTTTGTTAAATATATTGTTTTATCTAACAAATTCGATCGTCGCGACCGCGTTTTTGTTAATTATCCTGATATATCTAACAAATTTTAGTTGCGGCTCGTCATTTTTGTCAATAAGAGGATAAAAAGACTGATCCTGTTGTGGTGTGTGGTATCTTTTTATCCTAAAACAGTAATTAGATGATTCTAGCAATTTTTATTTAACAAAAAAATCGCGTTTTTGTTAGATATCCCGATTTATTTAACATATTTCGCCTCAACACCACTGTTTTTGTTAATTATAAATTTTTATTTAACAAATCCCAGCGCTGTGAGCCGGTTTTTGTTAATTATCTTGATATATTTAACAAAT
>NZ_KV793634.1:111666-225821 GCF_001808485.1 Nosocomiicoccus sp. HMSC09A07 | reverse complement strand
ACAAATCCCAGCATTACAACCCGGTTTTTGTTAATTATCCCAAAATATCTAACAAAAACAAGCAAATTCTGTTAAATAAACGAAGCAAGCCACACCTTCACTCAAGTTGATGCTTTTTTCTTTTCAGATTTCATAGTAAACTATTATTAAGATGTTTGAAGGAGAAATTTGTATGAAAACTGCTTTAATTAAAATTATGATTGGTATTTTACCGACTGCTTTTTCTGCTGATGCATTAGAGCATGCTACGATAGAAGATAATAGCGATAATTCTGTTCAAATTGATAAACTAATCGAGGACTACGACGGCAACTATCCGACGATTTACAACATCGGTGAAGTGAATGTTCAAGTCGGTGATAGCTTTGATCCGCTCGCTGGTGTGTACGCAATTGATTCTAAAGATGATTTAACTTCTGACATTGAAGTATCTGGTGACGTTGATACGAATACTGAGGGTCAGTACGTATTAAATTATAAAGTAACAGCTGAAGACGGGTCATGGTATGAAAACTCTAGACTCGTTACTGTGTCACAAGAGCCGTCGACTGAACTTCCTAAGTCACCTTCAAAAAGTAAAGAAGGTCCACGCGTCACATTTAAAAACGTGAAAGACGTGACAGTTTCTCAAGGCGAGTCGTTTGATCCTAAAAAAGATATCACTGTCATCGACACAGACGGCCATGATATTACTGAAGATGTCTACATCGTTGGAGATGAAGTAAACACTGACAAGCCAGGAGAGTACTATATCGCTTATACAGTCATCGACCGCTTCGGTAAGCCGAACGCGAAAGCCATTACGGTGACTGTCGAATAAAACACTCCCGACAAAACACCACAACACAACAAATACTCAATACACAACAAAAAAGGGTGAGACGCATTTACTACGTCTCACCCTTTAAATTTATTTAAGAGCTTCTTCGATTGCTTTTGTGAAATCATCGAAGTCATCTGGTGTACGGCTCGTCACTAAGTTGTTGTCGACGATGACTGATTTGTCTTCCCAGTCTGCACCAGCGTTAATTAAGTCAGTTTTAACGTTTTTAACTGACGTTAAATTTCTGCCTTTTAATAATCCTGTGTCGATTAAAAACTGTGGTCCGTGGCAAATTGCAAACACTGGCTTATCTGCTTCTAAGAAATGTTTTGCAAATTTTGCTGGTCTATCTTCAGCGTCTCCACGTAAAACGTCTGGTGAGAATCCACCTGGTACGAGAAGTGCTGCGTAGTCTTCAGCATTTGCATCGGCTACTGAAACATCCGCTTCAAATTTTCCGCCTTGCTTACCTTCAACTACTTTACCTTCTGGTGATACGACTTCTACTTCGTATCCTGCTTCTAAAATTGTATCTTTTGGTACTGTGTACTCACTATCTTCTACTAAATCTGTCATTAATACTGCAACTTTTTTAGTCATAAAATAATTGCCTCCTAAATCGTTGTAGTACATATATAACCGAATTTACATACACTTAAACATTAAAACCATAAAAGATAAACCGTCGTGACTGTAATAATCATGGTAATAATCGATAGCGGAACTCCGACTTTAATATAATCGGTAAACTTATATCCCCCTGGCCCGTAGACGATTAAGTTTGTCTGGTAACCAATCGGTGTGATAAAACTACTGCTCGCAGCGATCGTAATCGCAATTACAAATCCAAGATAATGCGTGTTCATCATTTCCGCGACTTCAACAGCAATCGGGAACATAATTACAGCAGCAGCACTATTCGTAATCAGCTCTGTAAATATATTTGTAATCAGATAAAGTGCAGCGAGTAGCGCGAGTACTCCAATTGGTTTAGCGAACATTACGATATGCTCTGCGACAAACGTTGCGAGTCCACTATTCGTAATTGCTTTACCGACTCCAAATGCACTTCCTATTAACAGTATGACGTCAAACTGAATCGAAGTCATCGCATCTCTTGGAGATATAATTTTAAACACGAATAGTATAACGACCATAACAAGCATTGCCTTTAACATCGATAAAATACCAGCAACGACTAATCCGATCATAATACCGAGTAATAATAGAACACCAAATCCTTGACGTTTATTTTGCATAAACTTATCTGGGGGTGTTAAGTTACTCACGATATAAAAGTCATCGCTATACTTATTAACATCTAAAAACGATTCGTCCGCAAGTAATAGTAACGTATCCCCTGCTTTTAAGACGATATCTCCAACTTTTGAGTTGATACGTTTATTGTTACGGTGAATCGCGATAACCCCAGCTTGATAACGCGTTTTAAATCGCGATGTTTTTAGTGTCTTATTTAGAAGAATCGAACGGTGTGAAACTACCGCTTCAATCAGTACGGCCCCTTCAGTTTGAAGGTCTTCAAGCGTGAGTTCACTACCTGTTCTTAACTTTAACCCTTTGACGTCCTTTATATCTCCAATCGCGTCTAGCGTCGCACTAAATATAATACGGTCTCCAGCTTGAATATACGAATGGGCGTTCACTTCAGGGAGTGGTCTTTTATCCCTAATAATTTCAATGATATAAATCCCTTTTAACGCATGTTTTGTCACGTCAATAATCGAATGATTACAATACTCAAAGTCTTCACTTATCTCAGCTTCTGCTAAAAATTCTTTTGCCTCACTTTGAATTTTTTCAGTCGCAGTTAAATGCTCTGGCAGTAACTTGTAACCAACTGTCACGATATATATAAGTCCGAAAATTAAAATCACAATACCGACAGGTGCAAGCTGAAAGAAACTATACCCGTCTTTACCACTAGAGATTAACAACCCGTGGATAATTAAGTTCGTCGACGTACCAATTAACGTGAGCGTACCACCGATAATCGTAATATAAGAGAGCGGGATTAAAAACTTCGACGGACTAAAGCCACGTTTTAACGCCCAGTCTTTAACAATCGGCGTGAGTGCTAATACGATCGGTGTATTATTTAAAAATCCTGACGACACACCGACTGGCGGTAAAAGTTTTAATAATGCGCCTCTTGGCGTCGTTTTATCGCCGAGTAATTTGTAGACGACTCCTTCTATAATGCCGTGCTTTTCAATCGCACTCGCGACGACAAATAATAGTAATATCGTCATTAAACCTTCGTTACTAAAACCGCTAAGTGCGTCTTCAGTCGAAATGACATTCGTCATTAAAAATATTACTAAAAATAAAAATACGACAAAGTCAGCTCGGCTTACTTCAAACAGTAATAACGTAAGCATAACAACGACCATGCCGAGTACAAACAGCATTTCTAATGTCATAGGCATCTTCCTTAAAAAGATTGATTACTTATATGATGCCGTATTTTATAAAAAAATAAACCACTTGATAAGTTTACCAAGTGGTTTAATAACACATATGTTAATTTTTAACGAATTTGTGTTTAATATTCATCAGCACTTCATATACAATCGGTACGACGATTAACGTCAGTAACGTAGACGATACGAGTCCACCGATTACTGTAATGCCGAGTGCTCTTGAAATTAATATCGATGAATCTCCACCGAAAATAAGTGGAATTAACGCACCAATCGTTGCGAGTGCTGTCATTAGAATTGGACGGACACGTGTAGATGCTGCTTCAAGTAATGCATCTCGCGTTGAAAGTCCTCTTTCTTCCATATGAATGACTCGGTCGATTAATACGATTGCATTTGTAACTACAATACCGATCAGCATGAGTAATCCAATGAGTGCTGGTACGGATAACGTCTCACCTGAAATGAGTAATGCGATAATTACCCCAGTAATTGTAAATGGTAGACTAAATAATATTGAGAAAGGTGCAATTCCACCGTGGAATGTTAACACGAGAACGACATATACGATAAGAATCGCGGCTAACATCGAAAGGCCAAGTTGCTGAAAGCTTTCTTCAATATCATCGTTCGTTCCACCAACTTCAACTGTAACACCGTCTTCTACTTCTAGTTTATTCACTTCTTGAAGGACTTCAGATGTAACAGTACCGACGTCATTTGATAATATTTTACCGCTCACTGTCGCGTACATATCTCCGTTTAAACGTTTAATTGTATCTTGAGTATCTCCAGTTTCAATCGTAGTAAACTCACTATACTTCACGTCTTTACCGAGTGGAGATTTAATCGTATTATTTTTTAAATCGTCTTCTGTCCAGTTCTCTTTTTTATCGTGCTTTAAGATGACTTCTTGTGTTTTACCTACTTCACCGACTTCAGTCACGACTTGTTTCGGTTCGTATTGGTTTAACTCCATCGCGATTTGACCTGCAGTTAGACCAAGTTTCGCTGCCTTTTCTTGGTCAACGACGATACGATACTCTGTATACGAATCACTGACATCGGATTTGACGTTAGATAATTCTTTGTGCTCACTTAAAACAGCTTCTACTTCTTCAGATGCTGCTTTAATTTTATCGAAGTCTGTACCTTTAATTGTTACTTTGACTTCGTTAGACGCACCACCTGTTGCGACATCGATACTCGACCACGTACCTTTATGGTCAAATTGTTCGAGTTTTTCTAACACTTTTGCAGATTCTTCTTCGAAGTTCTCTGTATCAGATTTATACTCGACCATCATCGCCATATCATTCGATGCGACTGGGTTAAATGGATTATCTCCTCCAGCAGAATATTGAATGTTCGTCACGTCACTATTTTTCTTAAGTTCTTGTTCAGCCTCCTCACCATGTTTCACGACTTCTTCGATCGATTCACCTGGTGACGGTTTATATGTGAGTGCTAAGAACTTATCTTCACCTGTTGAAATAAAGCTCGTTCCAACAAATGGTGTTAACGCTAAACTTCCAACAAAAATGACAACAAGGACGATGCTCGAAATCACTTTGTGTGATAGTGTCCACTCTAAAATCTTTCTATAGCTATCTGCGATACGGTTTTTCTTATGATGTGGTTTGACTTTCACACCTTTTCTAAAGAAGAAGTGCGCAAGCATCGGTACAATCGTGATTGCAATTAAAAGTGACGCAAGTAGTGCAAATACGACTGTTAACGCGAACGGTTTAAAGATCTGACCGACTTCACCCGTAATAAATGCAAGTGGTACGAATACGACAATCGTTACAATTGTCGACGACATAATCGGGATAAACATTTGTTTTGTCGCAGCTGTAATCAGTTCACGACCCTGCAACGTTTCATCCTCTTTCGTAAGTCTTCGGTATATGTTTTCTATAACGACGATCGAGTCATCGATGACACGCCCAATTGCGACAGTCATTGCACCGAGTGTCATGATGTTAATCGAAACGTCGAGTTGTTTTAAAATAACAAATGCCATTAAAATCGACATTGGAATCGACACGACAGAAATTAACGTCGACTTAAAGTCTCTTAAGAAGAGTAAAATAACGATTACTGCAAAAGCTGCTCCGAGGAGTGCTTTTTCGAACATCGTTTTAATTGAATCTTCAATCGGCTTTGCTTGGTCCATCATTAAAACTGCGTCGATATCTTTGTTATCTTTTAAAAACGTATCGACTGCTTCTTTAATTTCATTCGCAACTGCTACTGTGTTCGCATCGTTAGATTTTACAACTTGTATCGCAAGCGAGTCTTTACCATTCGTTTTAGAGATAGAATCTCTTTCTGATACCGTATTAATTTCTGCAACGTCTTTTAATTTAACTGTTTTCAGTCCTGCATCTAACGCTTTTTGTTCCATTTCTTTTTGGAATTCTTCACGCTCAGCGTCACTCATTGCAGCAAGTTTCATTTTCGTTTCATCGTCAATTTCAGGTGCTTCAGGTTCTCCAGCTGGTATGTTTAACTCTTTTAACTCCTCTACCGTATTAAAACGACCATCGATTAAAATAGAACGGAATTCATCGTCAAACGTATATAATCCGAGCGGGAAGTTATCTGACGTTCCTGAAATAAACTGGAGGACATCTTCTTCTTTTAAATCATGCTTTTTTAATGCTGCTTCATCGAAAGAAAGCTCGACTCTTTCGATTTGTTGACCTGAAAATGACGCACTTGATACGCCTTCGACTCCTTCAAGTTCAGGTATTAAATCTTCTTCTAAACGCTGTGTTAAATCTTTAAGATCATTGTCTTTTTCGGTAAATGAATAACTGATAATTGGGAATGTATACATCGAAATCGTATCGATACTAGATGACTCCACACCGTCTGGTAAATCTAATTCATCAATCATCGTTTCGACTTCGTCAGTCGCCTTATCCATATCCGTACCGTAATCATAAATCACAGTGATTGCAGACGCATTTTGAAGCGACTGACTTTGAATATCTTCGACACCTTCCATCGATTTTACACGTGACTCTATTTTTTCTGTCACGTCATTTAATACCGTCTCTGGCGTCGCACCTGGATACGGTGTTGTGATTGTCAGCACTGGTGAGTCGATGTCCGGTAACATTTCCATCTTCATTTTTGAAGCGGAATACACACCACCAAGCGCGATGATAATCGTCATTAATACGATTGCGAGTTTGTTTTTAATCGAGAAATCTACAATTCTTTTTACCACATTTGCACCTCTTTATTTATTTCAATATGTATTTCTAATTGATAAAAAGCCAAGGGGCAGCGTTACGATATCCCTTTGGCAAATGTTAGTCTTCATTCGTCGGTATCAATTCACCTTCAACGACTGCTTTAATTGTCGGCTCTAAAAATTCGATGACGTCTCTAAACGGTATTTCTACTTTAGGTGTTCCCATCGCACCACTTCCGATTTCGTTTTGATCATAGTGGAACTGTACGACGTCTCCTTTAAAGTCAACATTCGAAAACGTCTTTGAAATATCCATCGTTCGATCTTCTAATTTTTTCGCGTCATAATACGGTGCATACGCCGGATTATCACGAATCGCCTGATCTAATCGTTTAAATAACGCCTCTCGTGATGATTGACCGATGTTAAACAAGTTGTCGCTTATAACCGCTTCACCACTCGCGGTATTCACTACAAGTACACCGTGAATCGAGTATTCCGTATCTTTAGAAAGCTTAACAACTCTCGTAATGTTAAACATGTAAATATCGCCTCTAACATCATGTGCGTTAAAAACAATCTTTAACGATGAATCCATATGCTCATCATCATCTTTAACAATATCTATGAAATCTTCGAACTCCTTATTACGTGCACCTTCGATCTTTTTATCGACACGTTCCACACCAAAATGTGGGTAGTGAATTTCAACGTTATAATCATTCGCAACAAATTTCATATTATCAAAATCTTGATTATTTGGATGTTCTTTATATACAACACCATGCTTTAACTTAATCGGCTCATTCGTAGCCGAACATCCAACGAGAATAAAAGCAAAAATCATGAACAGTGAAAAGAGGCCAAAACGCTTCATATAAATGCCTCCAATGTAAACTATATTCATTACTTTTATTTTAACATAACGAAGAAGTCATTGAGTATTTAAAGCCCTTGAAACAAGTACGAGTTTAATTTATTTTTCTCTTATATTATAATTATTGATAACCTTAAGATGAGTTAGGAGTTTAAAATGAATACATTAACTTACATCATGGATTGTTTAGGGAACGAAAAGAGAACCTTAACTACCCTAAAAAGTATCCTAAAACAAACGGAGCAAAATTTTAATATTTCATTTATTATTTCTAAATCTGACGAAATAATTAAAGACTTAATAACTGAAAAACTAAATCATTTAAATATTAATTATAATTTCATAGAGGTCGATTCAACTTTAAGTTTTATTGAAAAAAGGAATATCGCATTAAAACATATTTCATCTGATTATTTTATGTTCATAGATGCTGGCGATATATTACCGTCTTATACGACTGGTTTTTATTTAGACAAAATTAAAAAACACGATATTGTTTTTTCTGAATTATTTTCAAAAACATATTCAATTCCACAATACATCGATAAAAACTTATTGAAATCAAATAAAAACTTATTAAAAAATAACAATATCGATGTAGAAAGAAGAAGTACTTCGACAAACATTATTTTTAAAACTTCGATTATAAAAGACAACGAAATAAGTTTTAATACCGATATTGGAACATATGCAGAATGGGCTTTTGTCATTGATGCACTTTATAAATCAAAAAGTCCTGTTTATTATTATAATTTCCCATTATATTATCGTGATGAAAATAATGAATCACTCGATATTTTAATATATGCTGAAAATGACTTCGATGATGAGTTTAGATCATATGTTAAAAACTTTATTCGTTATATAGACAAGTCACACAATGAAAATGTTCGTCAATTTATGATTAATGATTTAAAAGAAAAAATCGAAACAGAGTTCGATCCTCATCATCCTCAAATTGATGAACGATACAAGAATAATAAAGATGTGTTAGAACTTGCTGCGAAGTTTTTAAATAAAGATATATTTAATAAAAATAAACCTTTCTTTAATATAGAGATGTATGCATTAATGCGAGGAAGTACCGGTTTTGCAAATCGTATTAATGATTTTAGATATAAATCAAGATTACTTAGACATGTATTAACAGGCCATAAGACTAAAAACCGTTCCAAATATGAACTGACTAATAAGTATACTAAAGTCGATCCTCAAACAATTGTTTTTGAATCATTTGGAGGTCAAGCATATAGTGATAGTCCGAAGGCTATATACGAGTATATGGCAAAAGCTTATCCTCAATATAATTATAAGTGGATTCTACGTAAACCGAATTCGACATACGTACCAAAGCCAGCAGAAAAAATTAAAAGATCCTCTAAAAAATATTACGAAGCATATTCAAAAGCTGGATTCTGGGTGAGCAATGCTAGAACACCGCTTCATTTATACAAAAAAGAGAATCAAACTTATATTCAAACTTGGCATGGAACACCATTAAAACGACTTGGTAATGATATGGCAGAGGTAAAAATGCCTGGAACAAATACTGAAAAATATAAACGTAACTTTAGAAACGAAACTAAAAGATGGGACGTTCTTATCTCACCAAATGCGTATTCTACAGAGATTTTTCAATCTGCATTTTGGATGGATTCTAAAGACATACTAGAAATTGGATATCCTAGGAATGATGTTCTCGTTAATAAACAAAATGATCAGAAATATATTGAAAAAATCAAAAGAGATTTAAACATACCGAACGACAAGAAAGTAATATTATATGCACCGACTTGGCGCGATGATGAGTATATACAAAAAGGTAAATATCAATTCGAATTAAAAATTAATCTTCCTAAAATGTATGAAGAAATCGGCGACGATTATGTCATTCTATTAAGAATGCACTATCTCATTGCGAACCAAATCGATATTAAAGGGTACGAAGATTTTGCAATAGACGTTTCAAACTATAATAATGTTTCTAACTTATATTTAATTAGTGATTGTTTAGTTACAGATTACTCTTCCGTAATGTTTGATTATGGGATTTTAAAAAGACCTCAAATCTTCTTTGCCTATGACTTAGAAAAATATGAGGGAGAATTAAGAGGATTTTACCTAGATTACATGAAAGACCTACCAGGTCCTATCACAACAAAAGCTGACGATTTAATTGAACAGCTTAAAAATATTGATTATATTAAAAATGAATATGAAGATAATCTCAATAAATTTTATGATAGATTTTGTTCTAAAGAACAAGGAAATGCTGCAAAAATCATTGGAGATATGATTCATAATGAAATACAAAAAAGTTTGACATAATTTTAAAAAAGCTTCTCTAGAAATAGAGAAGCTTTTAAATTATTCAATTACTTTAACAAACTCTTTATTTGCTGTGATATAATAATTGTCTTTTGTAACTAGACGAGGTGTGTTACTACTCGTATATTCAATTTTCTTTATTTCTAAAAACGATCCCGGCCATAAAGTCTTAATTGGACGACTTTTAAAAGTGATTTCTTTATAAAGATTACACTTTTGACGAATCCGAACTTTTTGTGGAACGTCAATAATATAGCTGTCTTTTAAGTTAGGATTCAGTGGATTTATATTTTTAAAATTTGCCTCAATAATATCATCATTTTTTAAAATAAAGCGTGCATTACCTAGCCTATCTCTTACAAAATCTTTAACTTTCATAACAGTACCTTTAGGTATCTTTTCTGTTTCTAATTCATCGCTAATAATAGTCTTATATTTTGATATTTCCTTTAACGTAATAACATTTTTAGCAAAGTTCTTAATATAATTTAAGTACGTTAACTCTGGTTTATAGTAATAATCATCAAATTCATGATCAATGAACTCGGCCTTAAAACTTTGTCTATTTAAGCGACTTTGATTTACAGCTGATGGATAAGATGCATTTACAATAAACGGTTTGTAGTCATCATAAATGATTATGATATTAAAGTTATTACTATCGAATTCAAGGTCCTCTGTTTTGATGTATATTACGTTATCATGAATTCTATATTCTATTTCTCTCTCATTTATTTCGTTCTTCATTTCAGTTAATAAAACTTTAATTATCTTATCAATCTTTTTTGAATAAACTGTTATCGTCTCAAAAATCTCACCATCTATCTCTCTAGCACCTGTATATACTGCAAACATCTCTTCAGTGATAGGATAAAATTCTGTTAATTTTTCAGGCAATATAAAATGAACTATATCATCTTTAATATATTTCCGTGCTTTTTCTCCACGAGTTAGCATATGAACATACTCATGAAGATCATCGTGTCTTTTTTCGAGAATAAGTTGTAGAATATTTTTTAATTTTTTATTAGTTACAAACTCATCTACTGCTAAATCATATTTCTCTAATACCCTTAACATTTCATAAAACACATCATAAAATGGTTGTTTGTTATCTGCTCTTAGGAACCTTACTCTGTTAAACAATCGTGCTAAATAATCAACTTCGATTATTCTATTTATCGCCTGATATTTAGCTCTTGACGGTATATCTAGTTTTATTACCTCTTCTAACACTGCTAAGTTCAAGATACTTTTCTCAATTATAGAAGTTTGACCGACTAAAGATTCATTACCTTCATATCGATTAACATGATATACAGGAGCTGGATTCATCGATGCAGTTTCACTAAGTGCTATCGCCTCAATAAAAAATAATTTATCCTCACCAAATTTTAAATTTTTGAATTCAATGTTGTTATCTATAATAATTGAACGTTTAAAGAGCTTACCAGGAGGACCAACAGCTCTATAAATTTTGTTAATATCATACGGAATTATATTGTTCTCTTTTTTATATGAGGTAAATCTACCAAGTTTAGTCACAATTTTTTCGGTGTGTTTAATTGCATGGCCAAATACAAAATCAGAATTATTCTCAAGGGCCTGCTGTAAAATTTCAGGAATGCCTCGGCTATCTAACCAGTCATCAGCATCTAATAATACAATATATTTCCCTTGTGCCTCCTTAATACCAACATTCCTGGGTTTTGATGGACTTCCAGAATTAGTTTCTAATTCAATTACATTAAAAAAGTCATATTTATCTGCGAATATATTAACAATTTCCATTGATTTGTCAGTTGATTTATCATCAACAACTATCGCCTCTATTCTAGAGTGATCAATATCTAATTCAACAACTGATTTTAAACACTGCTCTAAAGCCGGTTCTTTATTATATACAGGTATAATAATCGATAAATCCTTCACAGACTATACCTCCGAATTTTCTTTTGTATATTTTGAGTTAACCCACACTTCCTGATTATCAACAGTAGCTTTATACCACGTGTTTCGTCCTATAAACCACGTTTCTTCTACGTTTATTGTTTCGTTCTCCATATCTGCTAAATCTTTAAATACAAATTGCTTTCTACCACCCCACGGGGCGTCGTATGCTGATCCCTTACCATTTAACTTGAACGTTTTTTTATCATTATCAACAAACGTCGTGACGTGTGTTTGTAAATCCGCTTCTTTCATCCAACCTACTAAGCCTTCTTCTCCACTAGGCTTCGTACTTATTAGATAAAACTTCTCAAACCTAAATGATGCTGAACGTTTTACATAATAGACTTTATTTTTCAGTTCATCAGAAGATTTATAGCTATCTTGTTTGTTAGGGGCCTCATACACATAAGACTTTCCACCGCGTATATGCGCAAGACGACTTTCTAAATGAACTTCATAGTTATCGTTTTCTTCTATAAATTCATCTGTTGTCGAATAAACGAAAGTTTCATCTGACTTTGAAATCGTATTTGTCTGAACAGGTGTTGCTAAAACATTTGTACGGTACTCATCACGTTCTTTTTTTGACATCTTTTGCCATTTATTTAAAAAGTTTTCATACATTCCGAGCACTTCGTTGACTTCTCCATATGCTTTCACTCTACCGAACTCTAGCCATAAAATTTTATCGCAAAACTGTTTCATTTGGCCGAGGGAGTGTGAAACGAAGATCATCGTTTTACCTTGCTCTTTAAATTCTTTCATTTTTTGTAAACTTTTCTCTGCGAATGCTTTGTCTCCGACTGACAGTGCCTCGTCGATAATAAGTACATCTGGGTCAACACTTACTGAAATCGCAAATCCAAGTCTAGATTTCATCCCACTTGAATACGACTTAACGGGTTGATCTATAAACTCACCAAGTTCTGAGAATTCTATTATTTCTGGTTCTAATTCTTTAATTTCTTGTTTACTAAATCCGAGCATTAAGCACTTTAACTCGATATTTTCTCTTCCGTTTAAATTATTATTTAAGCCAGCAGCCACAGCAATTAACGCAACTTCGCCTCTCGTTTGGACCTCTCCAGTTGTTTCAGGTACGATACCTGCAATAATATTGGAAAGCGTTGACTTACCAGAACCGTTTGTCCCGATAAATCCAATGACGTCTCCTTCATATGCAGTAAAGTTAACTTGATCGAGTGCATAGAAGTTTTTACCAAATTTTTCACTATTAAAAAGGCTTAAAAACTTCTCTTTTGAATCGTCAAATAATTTATATCGCTTCGTTAAGTTTTTTACCTCTATAACTTTTTCCATAATATTCAACCTCTATAAATAATCAATAAAGTTTCTTCTAAATTTCATGTGTAATACTGCGCCGATAAGTAGAAGAACTAAAACTAGTCCCCAGAAATATAAGCCATATTGCCATTGATCGATAATATACCAACCTCTACCTAAAAATGCATAACGATATCCTTCTACGACATAAACAAGCGGGTTAAATTTTAATATTGCTTGAACTTTCGGAAAATCATCTAATATTGTGAGTGGCCATAATACACCAGAAACATAAAGTCCCATTCTTAAAATCGAGTTTAAGAAAAGGTGAACGTCTCTTACGATTGTCGATAAGGTCGACATAATTAAACCAAACGCAAATGTAATTGCATATAAGCATATTAAAAAATAGAAAAACTGGACGATGTAGATCGTCACTGGATATCCCGAAAATTGGTAGATGAAAAATGCGATAACAATCATACCTAAGTGAATATAGAGTCTTGAGAATATCGGTATATTCGGTATCACACTCATCGGGAAGTTCATTTTTGATAACATTCTAAGTCGTGAATATATAGATTTAGAAGCTTGAATTGATGCTTGATAGAAAAATATCCAAACTAAAAAACCTACGATTAACCAAAGTAAAAATGGAACTTCTTCACCATTGACTTCAACTGGCGCTCTATTTCTCAGTGTTCCAAATACAAACCAGTAAATAAGTATTTGTGTGAGCGGGTTTAATAACTCCCATAACATGCCTAAATAGTTGTTTTTATTGTTACTTTTTAGCTCGTATAGTGAGAGTCGTCGAGCTAGATAAAAATATTCAATTTGTTCTTGTATTAATTTAAACAAAGATTTCATTTTAATTCCTTTCAAATCTTTATTTTATGACGTGTTCTAACACACGTTTAGATGCTTGCCCATCTTCTAAACTACAATACGTATTTCTAAATATCTGACGTTTATTATAATATGGATCATCTTCGTTTAACACCGCTTCAATAATTGAATCAGTATCAAATAATAGTGGTCCAGGTGCATCTTCTTCAAAATCAAAATAAAAACCGCGTAACGTATCTCTATAGCTTTCTAAATCATATGTAAAGAATACTATTGGACGGTTTAATATTGCATAATCAAAAAAGACAGATGAATAATCTGTAATCAACGTATCAGATACTAAATATAAATCTCTAATATCTTCATATGTTGAAAAATCTTGTACAAATCCATCATATTGAGTTACATCAATATTTTCAGAGATTAAGTAATGCATTCTGAGTAAGATTATATAATCATCACCAAGCTCTTTTCTCATCTTTTCTAAATCAAGTTTGATGTCGAACTTATAACGCCCACGTGCGTAATATTCATTATCTCTCCAAGTTGGCGCATAAAGAATTACTTTTTTTCCACGTGGTATGCCAAGGTCCACTTTCAGGCGATGAATATATTCCTCATTATTGTTGTTGACTAAATGATCATTTCTTGGATAGCCAGTTTCTAACATCGTCTTATTAAATTTAAACGCACGTCTAAAGATTTCTGATGAATACGTATTTGGAGACACTAAAAAATCCCATTTTTTAGATTCAGTTGTAAAGTTCTTTTTATACTTTTCAGTGTCAGTACCTGGCATATGAACCTCATCCATATCGAGCGCTAATTTTTTTAATGGTGTTCCATGCCACGTTTGTAGATAAGTTGTCTTTTTTGGTTTAGGTATCCATAAAGGAAGCCTACTATTAGAAACCCAAAGATTTGCTGTGTTCATTGCAATCAACCATTTAACAGAAAATCTTTTATAGTATGGTACTCCTTTTTCTTCGAATAGTTTTACGTAACGTTTATCTACACTCCAAATCAGTTCATATTCACTTGGGTAATGCTCTAACAAGTATTCGTATAATGCTCTAGGGTTATCGCTATATTGCTTACCTAGAAAACTCTCGAATATAATACGATTCTTTTTCTTTGGTAATATCTTTCCTGCGATAGAGAATACAATTTTATATACATATAATAGAATAGCTTTTACGAATTTCATAACAACCTAACTTTCTTCATATCTTAAACAATTATAATATATAGTCTATATTATACCTAAGATTAGAACTAGAAAACCAATTTCTGTATAATAAATTATCGCATTAACACTTATAATGGTATAAACTAAAATATAATATGAATCAAAAAGGTGAATTGTTATGAAAAAAGTAATTACTTATGGAACATTCGATTTATTACATGTCGGCCATATAAACATTTTAAAACGTGCTAAGGATCTTGGTGATTACTTAGTCGTTGCTGTATCAACAGATGAATTTAACAGCTTAAAACATAAAGAAGCATATCACTCATATGAAGATCGTAAATTGATTTTAGAAGCGATTAAATATGTCGATGAAGTGATTCCAGAAAACACTTGGGATCAAAAACGTGAAGATGTTAAAAATCACAACATTGACACATTCGTAATGGGTCATGACTGGGAAGGTGAGTTTGACTTCTTGAAAGACTTATGTGAAGTTGTGTATCTGCCTAGAACAGAAGGGATTTCTACGACTAAAATTAAGAGAGATTTAAATAATAATGATTAAAGAAATTATGTTACGTGTGTACAATTTTTTTGTCTCACGTTTCTTTTTATTGATGCGCGTATTACCATTAAAAAATTCTGTCGTGATTTTAACTTCTTTTGGCGATAATATCGATTATATTATCCGTCATCCGAAGATGCGTCTCTACAATGAAGTTAATATTTTTTCATCGCGCCAGTATGATTTTAAAACGTTTGATAACGTTAAAGTGTATACACATAGTAGTTTAAGCGTAAAAGAATTATATGAAATTGGTCGTGCAAAAAATATTATTGTCGATAATCATTTCCCTGTAATTGGTGGTATGTCTACATTAAAACCTTATGTTAAAGTATTTCAAACGTGGCATGCGGTTGGTGCTGTAAAGGCGTTTGGGTTAATGGATGAGTCATTTAAACACCGTCCAGACTGTGCAAAAACTCGGTTTAAAAAAACGTATCAAAATGTGGATTATTATGTCGCTGGATCTAAACGTATGGCAGATATTTTTAAACAGACGTTTTCTATTGAAGATAAAAAAATCATAAAAGCAGCGATGCCACGTCTTGATTTTTATAGAGAACAGTCGAATATTCAATCGACTCGAGATAATGTTCGAAGTCGCTTAAATTTAGACGACGAAGTTATCGTTGTAACGTATGCGCCGACGTATAGAGAAAATCAGTTTAATATTTCTGATATACCACTCGACATCTCTAAAATGAGTCAACAGTTGCCAAGCAATTATAGAATCGCGTTAAGACTACACCCTACTGTTCAGTTAGACACTGATATTAAGGGTGTCATTGATCTAAATGACGGATTTTCGTTAGAAGAAGTGTTAAGTGTGACTGATATTTTAATTACAGACTACTCTTCTGTCGGCTTTGAATTTGCGAACCTTATGCGCCCAGTTATCTATTATCCTTATGATTTAGATGAGTATAAGAATACAAAAGGTTTAATAGATGATTATGAATCTCTCGTCACGACAAATATCGCATATAGCACAGATGAAATTCTTGAAATGATTAAAAATGATGACTTCTCTGCGGAAGAAATACGTCAATTTAAAGATCTTTGGAATGATTATAACAACCAAAATAATACAAATACTCTTTTATCAATGCTACAATAAAGGTTATTATATTATTTTGAAGTTCGGAGATTACTATGAAAAAATTCCTTAAAATTATTTTCGTCATACTTTTAGTACTCGGCATTGCTGGGGCCGCTTATGGTGGTTATATATACTATACAGTCAACAAAGGAGTAAACTCTTCATTTTCCGGATTAGAGGATAAGTCGAAACTTCGTGAAGATGGTGAAGAAGTAGATATCGAAGATAGTTTTACAGTACTAATATTAGGAATTGACGAAAACGAAAAACGTGCTAAAAAAGAACAATTAAAAAGAGATGAATTTAGAACGGATACGATGATTTTAGCTACGTTTGACCGTGAAGGTAACGTCATTAAAATGATCAACATCCCTCGCGATACGCTAAGTCTAATTAGTGATGAACAAGCATTCGACAAAATCAACCACGCACATGCACTCGGCGGAATTGAAGGAGCTGTCGATTCAGTTGAAAACTTATTCAACATCCCTGTCGACTTTTACATTCGTGTAAACTTTGACTCTGTAGTAGATATCGTAAATACACTTGGTGGAGTTGAGTTCGATGTACCATTTGATATGGAAGAACCAAACCAAGATGATTCAGGTAAAATAAAAGTAAAAAAAGGAAAACGAATGTTAACAGGTGAAGAGGCACTTGCAGTAGTTAGAAGTCGCCGAGTAGACTCAGACTTTGGACGTGGTGAACGTCAAATGCAAATGATTCAAGCGATTATGAATCGTTCAAAATCTACTGGTGCAATTACAAAAATCGATGAACTTGTCGATGTTGTTTCTAAAAATGTCACACATAACTTTACGATGAAAGAACTTACGAACTTAGCAAAGTATTTTGCGAGTAACGATGTCAAATTTGAAACAACAAGATTACTCGGTGAAGATTATGCCGGATATACTGGTGCGTATTACTACAAACCAAGTGAAGAACATTTATTTGTATTAAGTCGAACGTTACGAGAGATTCTTGATTTAAAAGCACCAGACGTAAATGACTTCGCAAATATTCGCCTATCCTACTGGCTAAACCCAACAGTACTAATCGGCGAAGATATTATTAATAACTATAAACTCGAAGGTGAAGATATACCGTTTTTTGCCGATCCAACATATAAAAGTAAGTATGGTGACGGCTTTAACATTCCAAAAGAACAATTAGAAAACTATGAAGACAATGAAGGCGACACAGATGTTAGTCAACCTGACGGACAAGACTACACTGAACCAACAGAAGAAGAAAATTTAGATGAGTCATATGACGACGATTATTATTACGATCCAGGTACAAACCCAAGAGATGAATACTTTCCACCTGAGCGTGATGATAGAGAGAATTATGAATAGTGTTATATAATGACTAGGTACTGCCTAGTCATTATTTTTTTAGGAGTGTCTATTATGAATATATATATTACAGATGATAAGAAATACTACGATGATTGCGTGGATATTAGAAATAAAGTATTTGTAGAAGAACAAGGTGTTCCAGCTGATTTAGAATTAGATGAGTACGAAGAAGAATGCGTTCATATCATTTTACTATTTAACGATGAACCAGCCGGTACAGTACGTTACCGAGTGCTTGATGATTCTACAATTAAAGTCGAAAGAATGGCTGTTTTAAAAGAATATAGAAAGCTCGGATTCGGACATAACTTAATGACGTTCGTTCATATTCATGCGAGACAACAAGGTTACGTATGGGCAAAACTTGGTGCACAAACTCACGCGATTAAATTTTATAACAAACTCGGCTATGAAAATTTTTCCGATGAATATTTAGACGCAAACATCCCACATATCGATATGATTAAACAGTTGTAATAAAAAAACTCTAACAAAAATGTTAGAGTTTTTTTCGTTCCACCGCTTCATATATACGTTCACAGTTATGTTGATCTTGATATTTAATAATGCCACTAATATCTTTTACTTTATTTTCATAGTTATGTTTAATCGAATCTTCGATATAGCTAATCAGAAGTTCTTCTGTTTCCGCGATATCTCCTAAAAATGTTTCATTTACAGGTCGTAATATCCCTCTATTAAAGAATCGATCTTCGTCGAAGTGATAGTATATTACTGGTTTTTTCATCATTGTAAAGTCAAAACTTACACTACTAAAATCTGTAATGAGTAACGCATGTTCAATGAGTAAATCTTGTACAGTACGTTCTCCTAGCGTAATAAATTCAATGTTATCTGTCGCTTCAATATGCTCTTTTGTAAAGAACTGCTGTGCACGATAATGCGGGTAGAAATTTAATTTGACGTTATATTTTTTTAGTACTTCATGAAGGCGTTCGTTTTCGATTAAATTTTTATAACGGTGATAATACTCACTGTTTAAAAATCGTTCGTCAGTGTTAATCCAGTCACGCCACGTCGGCATAAGTAATATGTCTTTCCCTTTTTTGCCAATCGGTAATTGGTCAAATCGTGCAAGACCTGTAACGATGACTTCATCTTCATCGTATCCCATCTCTTCAACGACGACGTCGTACTTCTCACTTGAACTCGATACGATAAATATATCAAACGGATCCTCATAGTATTTTTTATGATATTCAGCTGGTTTTCTACCGAGTACACCGTGCTGTAGAAACACTTTAAAAGTATCACCATAGTTAAAGAATTCTTTCGCTGGTTTGTACGGTAAAATATTTTCAAAATCGTGCGTACATAGTAATACCCCTGCTCTTAAACTAATATCATAGTGTGCTTCACTACCAAAAACGAGTACGTTTTCTTCGTCTTTTATCTTTTCATAATCTTTAGATTCTCCGTCTATCACGTAGTACGCTTCGACTTGTTTGTCTTGTAAATATTTAAACAATGCATATCCATTTTCTTGTGCAGTATCTGTACGTTCTCCGAGTAACCATATATTGTTGTCTCGCGTGACATTCGTGTTGACTGATTTTGGTACAACAAATGTTTCGATTTTTAAATTGTTAAATGGTGTTGTCGTCACGAGTAAATAAACTTCTCGGTCTTTTTCTTGGACAATTTTTAAATCGTAAAAATTATCTTTTTTATAATCTGAATGTTTGTATGGGATTTTTTCCCTTGCGATGATGTCGCCGTCTTCATTTCTCATACCGACGTAAATATCAATCACTGTCTTACCACGACTCATCAAATTTATGATATCTTCAGGTACTACTTTTATTTTAAATTTATCGTCTACTGGATATTCGACAGTTTTTTGATTGATACGATCTTCAAATATAATGACGTTCTCAGCATTAGAGAACGACTCTCTCCCCTTCATAAAACCTTTAAACGTAAAGTCTTTAATAGATGTCATACGTCTTCTTATACGTGGACGAGATACTTTAAAACCTAAGTAGTTGTCTTTTCTTCTATAAAAATGAGTGTTGAGATACTCATTGTCATGAAGATGTTTACCGACCATATCATCGGTAATTTTTGCATATCGAATATCAAGTTGATACACGATACCATCATTTATAAAGTTGATTTTTTTATTTGTAAATCCGTCAATCAGCACTCCAATTGGTATATCACATCGTAATTGATCTGTTAAATCGATATCCACCGACGTATCAAGCCTCGGGTTAAAGATACTTAATTTCGGTTGATTGATTAATATATCTTTTTCTAATTGAATATTGACTGTGACGACGTTATCTTTTATTTCACTCACGTAAAATGATTCGAGCACGATCACATGCTCTTTAACTTCAAGCGTTAACTCCGGCTCTGTCTTAAGTGTGTACGAATAATATTCAGTAAAAAGTTCGTGCTCTTTTAATTTGCCTTTTAATAAATAAACATCTTCTTTTTGAGCGATATAAAATACCGCTTCACCGTTTGTAAGTTGTTCTAGCCCCGTTACTTTTAACGTATAATCATCAACTAACGTCGTCGGTATTTCTACGAACTTATGAATATAACTTAAAAAGAGTACAGAATCTTTGTCCACTTTCGTATTAAACGTTAAAACTAAAGAATCTTTTAATACGTTCGCGTCATTTACAAGTTGTGTTTCATCAGTAAAGTTTAGCGTCATATATCGTTTAGAAATATGTACATCTCTTTTTACTTTAATGTTATATAGTTTATTGTTCACAAAATATTGAGTACGCGCTTTAAGTTCCTTACTACGTTTAATACGCATCTTCTCGTTAAACGAATATAACTGAACGGATAGATTGTCTGGCTCATCATTAAAATACGCTTCAGACACACGTACTGTAATTAAATCGTCATTATACTCGCATGGAACTGCGTGTTCTATTTCATCGATTAAAACAGTCGCATTATAATTTGAAATCACACGTATATTAATAAACGGGAGGACTTTATAAGTAAATATAAAGTCGCCCCCTCTTCTATTAATATCGATGAGTTCAATTTCTTTTGTAAATCGTTCTCTCACATGTTTAGAGAAATAATTTGTAAATCGACTCATACATATTCACCTTTAACTTTCATCAAAATTATTGACGACACCTAAAATCTCTATGCCACTTTCTTCTAGTCTTGAAGCCAGTTCGTTTGACTGAACGATATGACGTTCCTTATTTTTTACAATCACCGCCGCATCGATTGCTTCTTTTGTTGCATCGACATTCGCTGTGTCATACATTCTCATGCCAGCATCAATAATACAATAATCAAATTTATTTCTTAACGTGCCAATGATATATTTAAATTTACTCGATAAAAAGACTTCGTTGCCAATCGACGTTTGTAGCCCAACATGAATCATAGAAAGTCCATATACTGGTGTGTCATACGTCACTGATAGTATGCTTTTGTCAGTCGCTATCGCATCTGTAATACCGCTTCTTAATTGAACGTGAAATGTGTCGTGAATTGTCGGGTCGTCTAAATTTGCATCTAGATATACGACATTCGCGCCCCTACGTGCTAAAGCGATCGCAACGTTAGTTGCGATTGTCGTAACCCCTTCTTTTTGATATTCAGATGCAAATAATAACACTCGTTGCTTGTTTTGTGTGTAATATTTAATACGGTCTGCGATATTAAAATATTTTAAAGCGACATCACTTTCTGGCTCATTCACTACGATATGTCTTCTATTGTCTAACATATATTATCACTCACCTACACTAATATTTTGGTATCGAACCAAGTACCGTATAATCTGATTCCGCTGATTTACGTTTGCCGACACGTGGTTTTTGAAATGTGTCAATTAACGTACCAACAAAATATCCAATAATAAGCCCAACAATAACGTAGATTAATTTAACTTTATGTGACTTGTCTTCTACTACACCGTCATCTGGAGCTGTCACATACTCCACTGTACTCCCTTGTACAAATGTTTCTATTTCATCAGTAGCGATTTGTGCAAGGCTCTCTGTGATCAGTATAGAGTCGCGTCTATTGTCTAAACTTACCGAAACTTTTAAAGTATCTGAATCTTCGTTATACGTGACAGTAATCTTCTCTTTTAATTTTTGAACAGGAAGCGTAATGTTCTCTTGTTCTTTTAGTTTTGTAACGACTTTATCAGATTTAATAATCGCCTCATAAATTCCTGGATCTACTGATTCTTCCGTATGCACGTTAAATTCAGCAGTCGCGTTGTACTGGTTATCAATAAAAAACAATGTAAATAACGACGCAACTATTCCACCAATTAATATACTCGCTAATAATATAAAATCTTTACTTGATACATTACGTTTTGACATAGAATCTTCCTTAACGTTTAATCATTTTTTAGTAGTGTTTTTATCATAAAACTAAACACTTTAATATTTCTTTTAATGCGTTCTGGTTGTTTAATCATGCGGTACAACCATTCTAAGTTTAATTTAATCCAAATATCTGGCGCACGTTTCACTGCTTTCGCATGGACGTCTAAACTTCCACCAACACCGATGAATAGCCCTTTTTGTGCATTTTTAATATGACGATCGATGAATAATTCTTGCTTTGGTGCACCGAGCGCGACGAATACGATATCTGGTGACTGTTCATAAATCTCATCATGAATTTTTTCATCATCAATATCGATATATCCGTGATGTCTGCCGACAATATTTAAATTCGGATAAGTCGATTGAATTTGTTTTGCCGCCTCTTTATTGACAGACTCTTTTGCACCGAGTAAATACACACTTAAATTTTCGTCATCAGCATATTGAAGTAAATCGACCGTTAAATCAAACCCGGTAATTCGCTCTTTTAGCGGACGTCTTTTTAACTTTGAAAGTAATACAACTCCGATACCATCCGGCGTGACATAATCCGCACGTTTAACGACATGTTGAAATTCGTTATCTTCTTTTGTTTTCATTAAAATTTCTGGGTTTGCTGTTACGACGAACGTCTTTTCTTTTTGCTCAAGACGTCTCTTTAGTTCGTCTACAAACTGTTCATGTGTCGTATTTACAAACGGAATTCCAAGTAAATGTACTACCCTTTTAATCATGTCTTTCACTACTTTCAGTCTTATCTATATCATACATGATTTTTAAACTTTTTTCTTAATTATTCGGGCTCTTTTTTTGTTGTAAAATACGTTCGAGTTGTAGAATCGGAACGTAACCAATCGTAACTTTTCCATCTTGTTCTATATACGTTGGCAATTTATCGACCTCAGTAAATGGAACTTTTCCGCGTTCAAAACGCCCAATAATCGTGTATAACCTATGAATCAGTCGTGTAATATCGTCTAATATACTTTGTGATATTCTAGCGACTTCGATATGGATAAATGGATTTTCTTTTTCTTTTTTAGGATATCGATATTTTTTAATCCAATGAATGTCTTTTTGAGACATTTCATCTTTTGATTTATACTCAATCGCAAAAAATGGGAGTCTATCGTCTTCTTTAAACGCTTCGTCAAATTGCTGTCTAAAACTATAAAACTCTAAATGGTTTTCTTCTTTACGAATGACGTACTGCTCTCCATTTTGTTGGATATAAAAGATCGTACTGTTCGGTACACGGTATGTTTTTTTAATATCGATATATAAATCTGACATTTTAATAAACTGTGTATAGTCTAAATCTAAGTGTGCGATATTTTTATCTTTACTTTCTAAAATTGAGAGTTCTAGCGTTAAATCATCTGACGATAACTTCGCTTTATTTAAAGCATCGAACAACTTATTTAACTTCATTTCATACAATTCGCTATACGAATACTCACCATATGTTAGCTTAGATACTTCATGTGTTAAATATGGTAAATCGTCTGTTAACAACGCAATCAAATCTCTTACTTTTTGATCAAGTGATAATTTATATTTAAAAATTTGTAATTGATGCGTACTATCTTTAACTTTGACTTTAATTTCCATACAATCCCTCTTTTCGCATCGTTTCATTTAGTTTATATTATACATTGTTTTTTTAGTTTCTGCGCTTAAATATCTTCTTCTAAAATGTCTAAACTTCACATACCTATCATATATTTGCGTCGCTTTTACATACTGACTTTCACATTGGTTATATGAAATTTCGACATCTAACGTATCTCCACATATAAACTCAATCGTCGTACCACTTTCACGTTTTATACACCGATATACTTTAGCCAAATTAATAAAATACACGTTCTTATTTTTATTTGAATTTAACGGAAACATAATAAATTGATATTCGAGATCCACACAAATCGGTATCATACGATGGATGTTGAAATTCAATTGAACATGTTTACGTATTGCAGATAGATTCGTCGCATAAAAATATGTTAAATACTCATTTAACCAGTTTTCCGACGATTTCTTATATTGAACGATACCAGATTCTGATACAGCCTGACACATATATGTTGGATCATAAATCGGTTCTATATATTTAACGTCTCTTGTAAAATATGGCAATCCTTTCATAGGAAGTCCTCTTTCATTAAAATTATAGTATTAGAACGAATTATACATCATTTCATGTTTAAATACATTACATTGTTAACTATTATTATAGTTAAGGTTAACTTTTGTTAATTAAGACGCCTGTTTGAACGATTAAAAACCCGGTACATTACACATATCCGGAAATAATTTAAGAATCGATTCTTACAGGAGTCACAATGGAAAAGATTATATCGTATGAACCGATGATTGCTTCAATTATTAACAGGCTGAACATTTTATATGACCGAGATGAGTATATGCAAATTGGCCGATTAGCGGTTTACGAAGCGTTAAACAAGCACGACGAGTCCAAATGTAAAGAATCACAATTTGTCTACACGATGATTTATCAACGTTTAATCGATGAAATTCGAAAAAATGCACGTCGATTAGAGCGATATCAAGTGACAGAAGATGGAGTTCTAGATACGATCCCTATCGATTCTATCGATGCGAATTTGTATTTAATCGGTGTAAAAGAAAAACTAACTGAGCGAGAATATGCATGGCTACTTATGACGATTGATGGATATGCACTCGTTGAGATCGCCAAACATTTAGGGGTGAGTTTATCAACAGCAAAAAACATAAGAAAACAAGCGAGAAAAACGTTGTATACACACTTCTATTGAGAAAAATAGTTGAAAATTGTATAATAGTATAATGATTATTTGGAGGGGTTACGATGAGTAAGAACAAAGACGAAGTAGAAATTGTACCAGCAGAAATCGGAGATATTGTTGAGTTCGATGGCATGCTTGGTAAAGTTGAAAAAATCAACGAAAATTCAGTCATCGTCGACATTACAATAAACGAGGACTGGAACGAAAACGAAGATTTTGAAAAGACAGTAGTAAACCATAAACGATATAAAATTAAAAAGTAATAGTTAAAACGGCTAAATTAAATTTGGCCGTTTTTTTGTTTATATTTGTTGAAATATTATGTATACTTATGAACATTATATTTTAAAGGAGGTAGCGCTATGGATAAGCGTCCATTTCGTTTTATTACATCACTCGTACCATTTTTAGTTATGATTACAACAATGCTATATAGCGTCGTTGTACTGGACATTACACCACATATCCCGTTAATTATCGGGGCCATCGTCGCAGGAGGGATCGCTTATTTCCATGGATACTCATGGTCTGAAATCGAAGATTTTATGTATCGTGGAATTAAATTAGCGCTACCTGCGCTGATCATTATTTTACTCGTTGGACTCGTCATTGGTTCTTGGGTCGGCGGTGGCATTGTAGCAACGATGATTTACTACGGCTTAAATATCATTAGTCCGAAGTATTTTTTAGTCACTGTCGTTATTATTTGTTCGATTGTTTCATTAACAATTGGGAGCGCATGGTCAACGATTGCGACAGTCGGTATCGCGTCATTAGGTATTGGTGTTGGTTTAAATATTCCACTCGGTCCAACTGCAGGTGCGATAGTTGCTGGAGCATTTTTTGGAGATAAGATGTCACCACTTTCTGACACGACAAACTTAGCATCCGGTTTAACACACACAAATATTTTTAAACACATTAAACATATGCTTTATACGACTGTACCTGCTTTTATTATTACGCTAATCGTCTTTCAGTGGTATACCGTAAAGTATATTAATAATACATCTGTTGACTTAAATAGTATTGAAGCTCTTAGACAAAACATCTCTGAAGCGTTCGTTATTTCACCATGGTTACTACTTGCACCGGTCATTGTTTTAGCGGTTATATTATTTAAAGTGCCACCAGCACCTGCACTAATCGTTGGAGCATTCCTTGGAACGCTCGCACAGTTATTCGTACAAAACGATACGTTACCATCAAGCTTAACAACTTTAATTGATGGCTTTGAGATTACGACTTCTAACGAGTCGATTGAAGTCTTGTTTAACCGTGGCGGTATGATGGATATGATGTTTGTAGTGACGATGACATTTGTTGCGATGAGTTTTGCTGGTATTATGGAACACTCTGGCATGTTACAAGTTATTTTAGATCATATTTTAAAATTCGCGAAAAATACATTCGGATTAGTATCCAGTGCGTTACTCTCTGCGATCTTTATTAACTTAACGTGTGCAGAGCACTACATTTCGATTATCGTACCTGGAAGAATGTTCGTTCGACCATTTGTTGATAACAACCTCGATACGAGTAACTTATCAAGAACACTAGAAGACGGTGGAACTGTAACGTCTGCACTCATTCCGTGGAGTACAGATGGCGTCTTTATATACGGAGCACTCGGTATTTCAGTACTTGAATATGGACCTTTTGCTGTCATGAACTACGCTGCACCAATCATCGCGCTAATACTCGCTGCGACAGGTATCGGTATTAAGAAAATTACAGATGAAGATAAATTAAACTTTTATAAAAAATATTATCCAAATGAAATAAAATAAGAGCAGAATTATCCGCTCTTATTTTTCTTTATAGAGTTCTCTTTTAATTGTTTTAAATCTTTTTTATAACTCATTTTAACCGACTGTTAAATGCTCTGTCGGATATTTGATTATCGTCTTTTTCTTGCTACCAAAACTTAATAAGAAACTCACAAAACCGACACGGCCAATAAACATCAGTGCAATCAATATAAGCTCACTGCTTGTCTGTAAGTCATTTGTTATGCCCATCGACATCCCGCACGTTCCGAACGCGCTCGATACTTCAAAGATGATAGACATTAAACTATGTTTGTCACCTTCAACAAACGTGATGACGGATATTCCTAAAAATAGTAAAACCATTGACATGACGAACACGACAAATGCGCGTTCAACATCTTGTTTTGCGATCGTCCGTTTAAATATCGTCGGGTATTCTTTACTTCTTGCAAATGCAATTACTGTCAGTAACAAAATCGCAAATGTCGTCGTACGAATCCCCCCACCCGCACTGGATGGTGATGATCCGATAAACATTAACATACTTAAAACAAGCTGTGTGGCTTCGTTTAGTAGCGACGGGTCTTCGATAACGATTCCTGCACTTCTTGACGATACACTCATAAACGAGGCGTTCGTCATTTTAGTAATAAATGAATCTTGAAAACGCGGACCATTCCACTCGATGATTAAATAAAACACTGTACCAATTACATAAAGTAACGCATACATCGTCGTCGTCACTTTCGTAAACAAACTAAATCTAAAGTGAGGGTTTTTATGACTAAAGAACTCTTTCACTTCGATTAATACAGGATATCCAATCGCTCCGAGAACGATTTGGAACATTACTGGAACCGTAAGAAAGAAGTTTGTACTATGTCCGATCAACGATTGATGATATAAATCAAATCCAGCGTTTGTCGTCGCAGATACTGATAAAAACGTCCCTTGAAGGAGTGCATCTTTAAACGAACCGGTTAAATAATAAAACACTGACGTATAAATAATTGCACCAATCAGTTCGATTAAAAACAGTAAAGACACGATATTTAAAACGAGCTTTACCCCACCTGCAATTGCGGATTGGTTGTTGTCGACCATGATTGCTGCTCGGTTTCTTAATGTGATCTTTCTACCGAGTAAAATCCATATAAATGTCGACGTCGCCATAATACCGATACCGCCGAGGTTGAGTATGAACATTAAGAGAATAATCCCGTATGTATTAAACGTGTCGACAATATTTACCGTCGTAAGTCCTGTAACAGAGATACCTGAAGCTGTGACGAATAACGTATCCATAAATGATATGTATGTGCCTTCATTATAGAAAAACGGCAGTTGCATGAGTAACGTAGAAACAATTAACGCGCCTAAATAATATAAGAATATCGAGCGTTGTGGGCTCATACTATCTAACAAATTAATAATTATTCTCACACAGTATCTCTCCTTTAGACATACTATACGCCTATTAAATCAATCTTTCAATTTATTTTAATATAAAAAAACGAGCATTACTGCTCGTTTAAAATCTTTTTATAACTGGACGTCAGTCTCATACTGTCTACCGTCTAAATAATACGTTACAGTAATCGTGTCGCCTGATTTTTTGTTGCCATATAAATATTGTCTAAATTCCATCGCGTTATTGACTTCAGTGTCATCTAATTTCGTAACGACCGCTAATTCTTCTAATCCTGCATATTCAGCTGGAGAACCTGGTTCAATACTTGAAAGAACGACGCCTTGTTTAACATTGCTCGGTAATTTTAAATAGTTACGTTGATCGCTCGTACTAATTAAATATAAGTCGAGCAAGCCAACTCCGATAAAAGGACGATCCACTTCTCCACCAGTTTCTAACTCTGAAACAATTGCTTTAACATCGTTTGATGGAATCGCAAAACCAATACCTTCGACATTCTCTAAACCAATTTTCATCGAGTTAATACCGATTAATTCACCTTTACTATTTACGAGTGCACCACCAGAGTTACCTGGGTTAATAGCTGCATCTGTTTGAAGTACTGCCGCTTCCCAGTCATCCGTACCGTTTCCATCAATATCAACCGGTACACGTCTATCTAATGCAGATACAATTCCTCTAGATACAGATCCACTAAACATATCACCGAGTGGTGAACCAATTGCGATTGCCTCTTCACCGACGAGTAATTTATCGCTATCTCCAAATTCGATTACATCAGTTATGTTACCTTTTGGCATTCTTAAAACTGCTAAGTCTGTCCAAATATCTGTGCCGAGAATCTCTGCTTCAACACTGTCACCTTCAGAAGTGTTTACTTGAACTTCAGTTGCTTTATCAATTACGTGATTATTTGTAATAACGTAAGCATATTCGTCATCTGTTTTATAAATGACTCCAGACCCAGTTCCCGCTTCAGCGAGTGACGACTCATTACCAAATAAATTCGTTTGGCTTTGTAAGTTAATGACTGATACGACTGCAGGCTTTGCTTTTTCAACAGCGACAATTGTATCTGTAATCACTTTGTCCTCATGTTTACTTTCAATTTCTTGACGAACTTCTGCTGTGTCTTTTGTGTTGTTTACGACATCATTTGTATTGTTTGAGTCGTTAGATAAAAAGTGATACAACGAAACGACTAAAATCGCACCGATAATACCAGCGAGTAATCCGGGTAAGAACGATGATTTCTCACGTTTAGCGCGTGGTTTAGGTGTATCTTCTTTAGGTACTTCATTCGCTTCATTAACATCATCATGAGGTAGTTTTTCTTCTTTCTTTTCAACATGTTCATGTGAATCTACATCTTTTAAATCATCATCATCGATCTTTTCAAATTGAACTGTATCGTGCTCATCTAAAGCGTGCGTGCGACGTCTATATTTTTCGTCAAAACTTTCTCTTCTATCATCATTGCGCATTCATATCATCCTTCACATCTGTTTTTTTACCACCAGCAAACCATCCGATTAGGATAATGATAAGCATTACTGCCCAGAATGTTAATTTCCAAATTGTTGAATGTGGGAAAGTCTCTGGTAAAATACCGACTGCTTCATGCGAGAGTGTTAACACTGCTAACTTAACACCAACCCAACCAACGATAGTAAATGCTGCGACTTCTAAACTTGGTCGTTCGGCAAGTAATTTTACGAACCAGTTCGCAAAGAAACGCATAATAATAACTCCAAGTAAACCACCGATTAACATCACTGTATATTGACCCACGTTTACTCCGAAGAAATCTCCACCGACATGTGGTAACGCAAGGGCAATAGCTGCAGCTGCTAAAATCGAATCGATTGCAAACGCAATATCTGCGATTTCTACTTTAAGTACAGTCATCCAAAATCCTGAACCCTTTTTTTCGTTCTTTTCAATTAATGCGTCAATTTCTTCTTCTGATCGACCTCTATGCTTATATATATCTTTTAAATGACTAATCGATACGTAGAATAAGTATAACGCACCGAACGCTTGGACAAACCACCATTGTACGAGCCAAACGAGTAATAGTATCGCAATCATTCTAAATACGAACGCTCCGAGTAACCCGTAAAATAGTGCTTTCTTACGATCTTTTGGCGATAAATGTCTCACCATAACCGCAAGTACAACCGCATTGTCTGCTGCAAGTAAACCTTCTAATACGACAAGTACAATAAGTACCCATGCGTATTCTAATAATATAGCATAATCCATTTCTTCACTCCTTAAATATAAAAAAGACCACAGCAAATAGACACTGTCTAATTACTATGGTCTCACAGAACAATAAATATTGCTTAACACACCGGGCGATTTGCCGTAATGACGATGTGTTACTAGTAAACTAGTCGTTACTCCCCATATATTATTCATTGACATTATTATACGCGTTTTACTTGATTAAAGTAAACTATATAATTTGATTTCAGGATATTTATCACTAAACCATCTCAGTGCAAAATCATTTTCAAATAGAAATACTTTGTTGTCGTAACGGTCATACACAAGTGTCGAGCGCTGTGTATCCATTTGATCTCTGATATCTTCTTCATTTTCGATCCAACGTGCTTGTTTATTACCGATTGGTTCCATCACGACATCTGTATTATATTCGTTTTTCATACGATGCTCAAATACTTCGAATTGAAGTTGACCGACTGCGCCGATAATCGGTTGATTCGTATGAATCGTCTTATAATACTGTATTGCACCTTCTTGAACGAGTTGCTCGATACCTTTGTAGAAGTGCTTTTGTTTCATCACGTTTTTAGCAGAGACTTTCATAAATAACTCTGGCGTAAACTGTGGTAACTCTTTAAATTCGATATGCTTGTCAGATGTTAGCGTATCACCGATTTGGTAGTTTCCTGTATCGTATAACCCGATAATATCTCCAGCATATGCAACGTCTACAGTTTCTGTGTCATCTGCCATAAACATCGTCGCACGTGTGACTTTTTGTTTTTTACCTGTGCGTTGTAATTTCACTTCCATACCGCGGTTAAATTGCCCGGATACGATACGTAAAAATGCGAGTCTATCTCTATGTTTTGGGTCCATGTTCGCTTGAATTTTAAAGATAAATCCTGAAAATTCTTCTTCTGTCGGATCGATTACTTCACCTGATTTTGTTTCAAGTGGTTCTGGGCTCGGTGCAAAGTCAACAAACGTGTCTAAAAATTCTTCAACCCCAAAGTTAGATAATGCTGAACCGAAAAATACAGGTGTTAAATCTCCTGTTGCGATTTTTTCTTCATCGAATGCGTCCCCTGCTTCTTCGACGAGCATAAACTCTTCAATCGACTCTTGGAAGGCAGAGTCTTTTTCGATGTCGTGAGACTTTTCTAATTCGTAATCGTCGTTTAACTTCAACATCGTCTCTTCACGGTACGGATTAATTTCTTTTGTACGTCGATTAATAATCCCAAAGAAACTTGGTCCCATACCAATTGGCCACGTCATCGGATACGTTTCAATATCTAACGTTTCTTCGATTTCTTCTAAAAGCTCAAACGGATCTTTCCCGACTCGGTCAAGTTTATTGATAAATGTAAACACTGGAATCCCACGCATTTTTGCTACTTTAAAGAGTTTTAACGTCTGAGGTTCGATCCCTTCTGCTGCGTCGATGACCATAACAGCACTGTCAACGGCCATTAGTGTACGATACGTGTCTTCTGAGAAGTCTTCGTGTCCAGGTGTATCTAAAATATTTACTTTATATCCGTCAAAATCAAACTGCATGACAGAACTCGTTACTGAGATTCCACGCTCTTGTTCGACTTTCATCCAGTCTGATGTTGCGAATTTACCTGTCTTTCTACCTTTAACGACACCCGCTTCACGAATCGCACCACCGAATAGTAATAGCTTCTCAGTTAGCGTCGTTTTCCCGGCATCCGGGTGCGAAATAATCGCAAATGTTTTTCTTTTATTGATTTCTTCTTTAAGTCCCATACAATCTCCTTAATTCAATTCTATCTATTATTAGTTTTCATATCCTGGAAAGTTATATTTTTTATACGCAAAATTTAATGCAATCAAATCATCGCGATGCGGTTCTTTAACATGATTTTCCATAATTTGATACGGCTCGCGCCCTTTTCCTGCAAGGAACACAGTATCTCCAGGTTCAGCATAATCTATAGCGATTTTTATTGCTTGTTCACGGTCGATTTCTGTCGTGTAATTATCGTGAGTCATCCCTTTTTCGACGATATCAATTAACATGTTTTTATCGTCATTACCTGGGTTATCAACAGTTATCACGACATAATCTGACTGACTCGCAATACGCCCCATCTCTTCGGCTTTTGAATAATCTCTTTCACCAGTCATACCGTACACCGTAATCAATTTACCATCGTTAAACGGACGAATTGTTTGAATGACTTTTTCTAACGCATCTGGCGTATGTGCAAAGTCGATGATTAAATGAATCGGTAATTCATTGTCTAACACTTCTAAACGACCAGATACAGCTTTCATTTGCTTAATTGCTTCAATAACCTCATTTAAATCATACCCTTGTAACCATTCACTTATAATCGCACATATTAAATTTTCAATATTGTAATCTCCAACAAATGGTGATTCTACATAAAACTCACCGTCTGGCGTGTGTAACGTAAATGTCGTTCCTTCTAAACTCCCTTTAATATCTGTCGGATAAAAATCTGCTGAATCGTCTAGTCCATATGAAATCACTTCATAAGGTGTCATCGTAGCATATTCTTTTGACCACGGATCAGAATTGTTTAATATGACGTATTTTGTCTTTTTTAAATCTTGACCGAGTTGAGAAAAGAGTAGCCCTTTAGTGAACCCGTAGTTTTCCATCGTGCCATGAAAATCTAAATGATCTTGTGTTAAATTCGTAAATATCACAATATCAAAATCAATGCCAAACGTACGTCCAAGCTTTAACGCGTGACTCGACACTTCCATCGTAAATACTTCAGTTTCTTTTTTTACTGCTTGACTAAAGTTTTTATGTAGCCTTGTCGTTTCAGGTGTCGTATTTAATGATGGGTACGTATCTTCATTTATCATAAATCCATTCGTTCCTAAGTATGCACTCTTTTTATTCATACTCATACTTAAGTTATGAATCATCGTTGAAACAGTCGTCTTACCATTCGTCCCAGTGACACCGACCATCGTCATGTTTTCATGAGGGAAATCATATAAGTACTCTGCAAATAATGCACACACTTTAACTGGGTCTTTCACTTTTAATAACCCAACGCCTTCAGGTAATTCCCTATTTCGGTCCGATAAAATCATCTTACTTCCTTTTTCAATCGCCTGATCAATATAATCAAATCCGTCTGTCGTTACACCTTTTAACGCAACAAATATCGTTCCTTCAGATACTTCTCTAGAGTCGATTGTAATATCGAATACATCTTCCGGTAACGTCCCATATATTTCTTTTATTTTTAGTAATGAAATTAGTTGTTCAGTTTTCATATTCTCACCTCTAACGGTTTGATTTAATTATACATTAATAAAAATAAAATACGCCCCTAGAGGCGTATTTATTCTGCACGTTTTTGTTGACGTCTTTCACGTCGTCTTATAAGTACGATACTAATCTCATATAACACAATCATTGGCGTTAGTGTTATTAAATGTGTGAATACGTCTGGAGGCATAATAATCGCCGTTAAAACTAACAGTCCAAAGTAAACGTATTTTCTTATAGCGACCATCGTTTCTGCATTTAATAATCCTATATAGTTTAAAAACAGTATGACAACAGGCAGTTGGAATATTAACCCAAAAGGAATTGTCGTCATTAATAAAAATCTCATATATTCATCTGCAGTAACAATTACTTCAAAGTTCTTTTCTCCGAGTGAAATTAAAAAGAAATAACCGACCGGGTGAACGACAAAGTATCCAAATAGTAAACCTGCTATAAATAAAATTAACATTCCTGGTAACGAACTTTTAATAAACATCGTCTCTTTTTCGACGAGTCCTGGTTTCATAAAGCCCCAAATAAACCAGCAAATAAATGGTATAGATAACCCAACACTAATCGCACCAGATGTTTGTAAGTAAAAACGAATCACTTCAAAAGGTCCTAATACGACAATATTCGCACCCTTTGACACGTATGGAAACCACCAACCGACCGTCGCAAAAATCACAATAAAGCATAAAACGACAGTGATTGCTGATTTAATAACGACAGATCTTAAATCGAGAATATGGTCCATTAAAGGCGCCATATTATCCTCTTGAGTTAGCTTTTTACGCTTTCGTCTCACTTTTACTTCTTTATATTCATCATTGTTAGACATAAATATGTACCACCTAATCCAATCAACGAATTTTTAAAAATAACGCATTAAATCATCTATCTATTATAGTACACATTGTGTTGATATAAAAGATTATAAACATGGATGGAGGTGATTGAAGCGGTTTTATTTTCTAACCTGTGTATAGTTGATCCAAAACAGCGTAATCGTTAAATAGATGAATTACCTTTTTACGCAAAAACGATTTGTGTTAAACGGACCTCTGTTTATTTCACGCAAACGGCGTAATTGTCAAATAGATGAACTACCCTTTTACGCAAAAGGGATTTGCGTTAAATTAAACGTGCTAACGGCACCTCTGATACATTTCCGACCTGTCTTTCAGATGAAAAAACTCGTAAATTTTGATTTGCGTAAAATTAATTTCATAGTCGTTTACGCAATTGCGTGTTGCGTTAAATTGTATCTCTATTCGTTGACGATAAAGAAAAAAGACTGTAGAAAACATCTACAGTCTCATATAAATTAATTTACTTCTCTAAACGTTTTTTATCTTTATGATACTTAATAACACCTTCTGCACAGCGGTAAGCTAATGCTCCGACTGTTCCTGTTGGGTTGTAACCAGAGTTATGTGCAAAGTTTCCTGCTCCAACCACGAATAGGTTATCTCTGTCCCAGTGTTGTAACCAGTTGTTAACAACTGAAGTCTCAGGGTCGTCTCCCATTGTAGTACCACCCGTGTTGTGTGTTGTTTGATAAGGTACGATATCGTAATCTCCTAGGTCTGGGTCCATGTCGATATGTTTAGCACCCATTTTCTCTAAGATTTCAACACTACGCTCTGCTAGGTATTTGTTACGATTACGGTCCATATCTGTAAAGTTATAAGTTAACTTAACGAGCGGCACACCGAATACATCTTTATAATTCTCATCAAGATCTAAGTAGTTATCTTTATGTGGGCTAGTTGCGCATTGACCACCAACATAGAATGAACGTGTGAATTGTTTAATTGACTCGTCTTTAAATTCTGCACCCCATGAAGGCGTACCACTTTTAGTAGGGTTCGTTAAAATAGGACGGACACCTGACTGAATTACCGTAATACTTCCGCCATGTAAGAAATCTACATCTTCATGGTCAAAGTTATCACCGTTATAGTCATCCATTGACATACCTAACGCTCCTGCGCCCATGAATGTGTTGAACTGTTCATCAAAGAATCCAGTTGCTCCACCTGAAGTTTGGTAACAATAGTTACGTCCTAACGTACCTTTTTCAGTTTTTGGATCGTACTGTTCACCGATGTCAGATACCGCAAGTAATTTGTAGTTGTTAAATATATAACTTGTTAATACGACGATATCCGCAGGTTGAATGAATTCTTCTTTCGTAAGTGTGTCAACGTATTTAACACCCGTAACTTTTGATTTATCTTTGTCATCTGTTAAAACTTCTACAACGTTACAATGTGTACGTAATTCAAAGTTATCGTGACGACGTGCTGTTTTTAACACAGTTACTTCTGGTGTTGCTTTCGCGTCGTATTCACACGCGAAGCGTTCACAGAACGCACAATATTGACATGGATTCATTTTTTCACCATCTGGGTTTTCATACGCTGCTGACATATTTGCAGATGGTAAAAAGTGAGGATGATAACCCATATCCTTCGTCGCGTCTTCAAAAATTTTCATGATTTTAGTTTTAATCATTGGACCGTTCGGATAGTCTTTACTTCTTTTACCTTCGAAGTGGTTCACTGTTCCACCGATACCAGCTGTTTGTTCAAATTGTGTAAAGTATGGTTCTAACTCGTCATACGTAATACCCCAGTCCCTAAAACGGTATCCGTCTTTTTCTTGAAGTCTCTCTTCACCGTATCTCTCTTTCGTTTTAGATGCGATCTCAAAGTCATATGGTAAAAATCTGTATACCCAACCATTCCAGTGTGTTCCTGCACCACCGACGTTGTCACCGAGTAAGAATGATCCTTGTTGACGCATTGGTAATGCTTTTTGATCTGGACTGTTTCTAAATGTAACAGTTTCTTTAGAAGTGTCTTGCATTAATTCATAACGAATCGCATATTTTAATTCGTCGTGTACGTGTTGATAATCTGCTGTACCTCTTTCTTTACCTCTTTCAAGGCTAAGTACTTTTAATCCTGCTTTTGCTGCTTCCGCTGCAACAATGCCCCCTGTCCAGCCGGCTCCGACTGTAAGTACATCTACTTTTTCTAGTTCTTTCGCCATTTAATAATTCTCCTTTTAACCAAAGTTTGGTAATGGTTCAATGTCCATAAATTCATCTGATTCAATTACGTCTAAGTATGAGTGCTGGTGGCCTGGGAATTGTTTCATTTTCCAGCCTTCCATGTTTCTGTTACCGTGGTAAATTGGATCACAGTATGCACCTTCTAGAGTTGCTGAACGTAGCATCGTAAAGAAGTAACTTGAAGTTGCTGTTGATTTTGGTACACCAAAGTCAACTTTACCTTCTTGGAAGTCTTTTAGAATTTCATCTTGTTTCTTTTCATCGAGTTGAGAAAAGCTTTCGTCGTGACGACTTTTTGCTTCTTCTTGAAGTTTTTTAACACCGAGTCTGAAGTATTCTGCACGGTTTAAGTGTGACTGGTACCCTTGAGTAGGAAGTCCTTCGTGGAAAGGTCCTTGCATGTATTCTTTAGAGTTAAAGCCGTAAGCTCCAGCGAGTTGTCCATCTAAGAAGTAAGCTGCACCGAGCCCTTTAGCTCCTGGTCCAACGTCAGTTTCTGGAAAGATTCTTTCCATTGCTGCTTCAATCGTTGCAAAATCTGCATCGTTTTCAAAGAAAACACGACCTTTGTCTGGTACGTCGAACATACCTCCGTCACTATGACCATCGTGACCACCGTGGCTATCTCCACCGCCTTGATCACTAGAATCTTTTGAACTGTCACTTGATTTACCATCGAGGTTAAATCCGATTAAACCTCCAAGTAAACTACCACCGATAATACCACCAGTAGCTACTCCCGTTGTTTTTAGGAAATCACGTCTTGAGAATTGTTTCTCATCCGCCATAATCCTCACTCCTTAATAATTTTCATCTGCAAATAGAATAGATAACTATAATTGTACACCTTTTAAAGAAGATATAAATAGGTTTTGACAATTTTATGTCAAAATTGTGAAATAATTTTCGAATTGTCTTTATAAATTGTGAAAAATTGTCTATAATTAAAGTATTAAAAGGATATTGAAAGGGAGACACCACACAATGAAGTTTTTTGAAGCATTAAGATGGCCAAATGATCACATGGATCTGCGTTATGAGACAGATAAGTATACGAACTTACCAGTCGTTACTCGCGTTTACGATACTGATAGAGCAAACGATGCTGACGTAGGTTTTGTTACACGTGAGTTTGCGTCAAGAATCAAACAAGCACAAGATCAAATTGAGTCAAATCGTATTATGATGCTCGTGTTATACATTGCTGCAGTATTGCTTCCTGCACTTGTATTAACTGTCGTCAAAGGGACGATCTTACCAGCTGGATTTGCTGTTGTATATGCATTCATTGTAATTTTCGTTGTTGAAATGTTCAACCAAGTTACAATTAACAGAATGTTAAAAGAAATTGATGACGGTGCCGGAAATAACGGTCGTCGTAAATAATTAAAAGGCTTCAAATCTTAACGATTTGAAGCCTTTTTTTATTTAAAATGACCATAAATATTTTGTTGAGTACCAGATGACACATATCCAATATTTAACTTTAACCAATAGTGTCCGTCTTTATAAGTTACTGTTCTAAACTGTAATCTATCATTCGGTTGTGCAGATGAAATAACTTCCCCTTTTAAGCTCGGTTTATTTCTAATGTTCATATTGTATTTCGGGATAAATATCCCGTTAAAATATCGATCTTTTCTTAAATCAATATCGTATGCACTAATACCATTGCATACAAAATCTTTTTCTTTTAAATACCCATATCGCTGAAACTGAATGTGAAGATGGCTTGCCATAGGTGCATTTAAATTGTTTGTATCTCCTTGATATCCAATTGTTTCACCGTATTTCACATGTTGACCGATTGTCACGATTAAATTTCTCTTTAAATGGCCGTATATCACTTGGTAGCCAATTTTCTCGTTTGCAATTACGACTGTTCCACCAAAATTTCCGTAATTACTCGTCCCTTGTACGACGACCCCGCTCATCACTGCAGGAATCGCTGCACCGTCATGTTTTGCAAAATCATACGCTCTGTGAAACCCTCCACAATACGCGTCATAATTAAATCCATTCACTGTGTAATTTCTAAACCCAAACGGTGTCATCGCATGCGGATTACTCGTCATTTTAAAGTTATTCTTAATCAAAATATCTATTGGATTCAAAAAAATCCCCTCCTTACTCTATATATCGAGTACAGGAGAGGATTTAGCTATTTAATATTTTTGTTTTGGTACTTTAACGTCACTAATTAACGTTTGACTTAAATCACGTCTATAACGCCAAATGTTTTGAACAATCGACTTAATAACAGCGTATGTCGGAATCGCAATTAAAATTCCTATGAATCCTGCGATATTTCCTGCTGCAAGTACAATTGTAATAACTGTTAAAGGATGTAACGCAAGTTGCTGACCCATAACGTTTGGCGTAATGATATTCGACTCGATTTGCTGCGCTGCAAGTGTGATGAGCGATACCCAAATGAACATAATTGGATCTTGAATGAGCGCTAAAATCGCTGCTGGTAAAAATGCGACCCATGGTCCAACGAACGGTACGACGTTCATAAATAGCGCAAACACCGCGAGTAATAGTGCGTAATCTAAACCGATAATCTGATAACCGATAAATAAAATAATACCTAATATAAACGACACGAGCATTTGTCCTTGTATAAATGCACGGAGTGTTTTATCGATATCTTTAATCATATCGAGTAAAAATAATTTAAAACGACCTGTAAATGGACGTGTAATTGTCGGTACAAATTTTTCGTGATCTTTTAACATAAAGATAAAGAAAAATGGTACTAAAATAAGTGAAATCACAATCGATACTGTACTCATTATAATTTTAAATGCATTCGCTACGACGCTACTAAACATCGTAGACCCTGTTTCAAATACTTGATTCGTTATTTCATCTAAATTTACTTCAAACGGTAAACGGTCCCTTTGAGTAATTACTGTGTTCATGAAGCTTTGAATTTCACGTTGAATGAGCGGTCCACGTGTAATTAAGTTTTGAACTTGCTCAGTAATTACCGGAATAACCGAAATTGATAACACTGCAATAACGATCACAATAATTAAAAATACAGAAGTCATCGATAGCCAGCGTGGTGCGCTATGGCGTTCTAGGTATTCTTGAATTGGAATCGTAATGTAAAATAAGACGCCAGCAAGTAGTACAGGTACGAAAATTGTCGCAATGATTTGGAAAAACGGTACAAATATATACTGTACTTTCACTGTCATGTATATAATGATGAGCGTCATAATCAGCGCTACACCACTTTGAAACCAAACCTTATTCAGCATAGACGTGTCTCCTTTCGAAACTTGTTTTTATTATATCATTGAATGCAAGAAATAGTTGAAAGAATTATCCTGATTAACTGCAATATTTTGTAAATACGTTACACTATATATAAAAAGGAGATAATAATGAATTTTACAATAGGCATTCATAATAACGAAATACATTCCAAAGTTTTAAACGAAACGATTAAATTTGAGTATTATATACCAAAGAATTTTGACGAGAATCGTAAATATCATGTCTATTATACGTTTGACTCACAAGACTTTTTTAAATATGGACAAATCAATCGTATATACGAAAGACTTTACAATAACGGTGAGATAGAAGCTGCGATTATCGTCGGAATCCCATACCCGAGTGTCGAGTGGCGTAACCATCACTTCCAACCAGAAGGTGAACATACAGACGAATTTATGGAATTTATAGCTAAAGAATTTGTTCCGTTTGTCGACGATACGTTTCCTACAATTCAAAATCGCGACAGTAGAGCTTTAATGGGTGAAAGCTTAGCGGGTAGTTTCAGTATTAAACTCGCGATTAATTACCCAAAAATGTTTAAAAATGTTCTCGCTTTTAGTCCCGAGGTTACTGATGAATTTTATAATGAAATTATCGAAAGAGAAGGCACTGAAAACATTCATCTTTACCATACAATCGGACTTGAAGAGCAAGATTTCATAACAATTACAGGCAGACAAGCGAACTTCTTAGATCCAAACCGCGAATTAAACGAAGTGCTCTTTTCAATTCCAGAACGATACGAGTATAAAGAGCTAGACGGTGGCCATATATGGAAGACGTGGAAACCAGAAATTGAACACGCACTTAGATTTTTTTATGGAGTGTAAAGATAAAAAAGCTAAGACCAGATTGTCTTAGCTTAATTTTTATGCCATTGCGTGATATCCTGAGTCGACGTGTAATACTTCTCCTGTAATTCCTGATGCTAAATCTGATAATAAGAACATTACAGCATTACCAACTTCTAATTGGTCGACGTTTCTCTTTAATGGTGCACGTTCTTCGATTTCTTTAAGAATCGTTTTGAATTCACCAATTCCTGATGAACTTAACGTACGAATTGGACCAGCTGATACCGCGTTTACACGGTATCCATCTTCACCAAGGTCAAGTGCTAAGTATTTAACACTTGCTTCTAATGCCGCTTTCGCAACACCCATAACGTTATAGTTTGGAAGTGCACGCTCTCCACCTAAGTAAGTCATCGTTACGATTGACCCACCTGGGTTTAAGATTTTCTTCGCTTCTTTTGAAACGATCGCAAGAGAATATGCTGAAATGTCTAATGCAAGTTGGAATCCTGCACGTGATGTTTCAGAGTATCCACCTTTTAACTCGTCTTTATTCGCAAATGCAATTGCGTGTAACACACCATCAATCCCACCTGTGTGTTCACCGATTTCTTTAAATGCACGCTCAACGTCTTCGTCTGACGTAACGTCACAGTTTACCATGAAGTCATGGTCGCCTTCGAGTTCACCTTTTAACTTTTCGATTTGATCTTTAAAACGGTCGTTTAACGTCGTGAATACGATATTCGCTCCCGCTTTGTCTAATGCACGCGCTGCTCCCCAAGCAATTGAACGTTGGTTCGCAACACCCATTACTACATATGTTTTACCTTTTAAATCCATGAGAATCCCCCATTCTTATTAGTACCTACTACTAATTTTAAATTAATTCTCAAAAAAATGCAACGAAAATCTATACTAAAGCACTCATTAATGCATTTGCGAGTGAGAAATAGATCATTAAACTAATAATATCGTTCGATGTTGTAATAAACGGACCACTTGCTACTGCAGGGTCAATTCCAAACTTTGACATCCCCATCGGTATAAATGTTCCAGACAACGTCGCAAATGTCATCGCTACAAATAATGAAATACTTACAATAATTCCGACGACAGGTTGTCCGAATAGAATCGTAATGATAATGAATAGTAATACCGCGCAAGTGAACCCTGTCATCATACCTGTAAGAATATCTTTAATCGCAAGTTTTAATAGGCTCACACGTTTAATTTCACCTGTAGCAAGTCCACGGACAGCGACCGCTAAACTTTGCGTCCCAGCATTCCCTGACATTCCACCGATAATCGGTATAAACGCTCCAAGTAACGCTACTTTTTCAAGCGTTTCTTCAAACGTAGATAACATCGTCGCGGTAATCATACCCATAAGCGTTAAACCAATGAGCCATGGAAGTCTCTTTTTAGCTGCTGTAAATGATGAATCGTCAAGTGGTGACCCTTCATCACTCATACCGGCAAGTCTATAGTAGTCTTCCTCTGCTTCTTCTTGGATAACGTCCATGATATCGTCGGCAGTAATGATACCGACTAAGTGTTCTTGATAATCTAGAACTGGTACTGCTAAGAAGTCATAGTCTCTCATCATGTACGCAACTTGTTCTTGGTCGTCTGCGACATTTACCGAGATGACACGTTCTTTCATAATATCGCCAATATATTCGTCTTCATCCGCAATTATTAAATCTCTAAGCGAAATAATACCGACGAGTTTGTTGTTAATATCAGTGACAAATAAGTAGTAGATCGTCTCGCTATCTGGAGCTACTTTCCTTAAGTGCACCATCGCCTCATGGACAGTCATTTCACTGTCGATTGAGACGAACTCCGTCGTCATGATACCTCCCGCAGTATCATCTTCGTAGTTCATTAATATACGAATTTCTTCGCGGTCTTCTTTTTTCATTAGTGCTAAGAAGCTCATCATGACTTCTTTTGGTAAGAAGTTCATAATGTCCGCTGCGTTGTCGTACTGCATTGCACCGAGTACTTGTGCAGCGTATCTCGCGTCCATACTTGTTAAAATCTCTTCCATTTCCTCATTCGAAATAGATAGCGTGTCAAAGAAATCCGCCACTTCTTTTGGACTGAGTAAATGATATAATTTTTCTCTATCTTCATCATTTAATAGACTGAAGAACTCACCTTGTTCGTATTCGTGGAGTTTTAAAAAATCTTCTCGAAACGGCTCATAAGATTCTTGTCCTAACAGCATAATCAAGTTATCATATGCTGCTTTTATCTCTATATCTTCCACATGTTTTGTGTAGTCTTTTTCTTCTGTTTCAACTGACATCTTACTCACCTCTCACTTGATATAAACGACTCCCTGACTCGATGCCAAAATGGAAAATGTCTAAAACGGGCAAATTTTATCGTTTCCTCTGCCACTTGATATTCAATTGAACGAATACCATTTTTCTGAAAATGTAGGTGATCGATTGTCAGTAAATGCGTATCTGCTTTATTTGGATACACGTTTAACGTGTGATGGCTCGGTAAAATAATCGATGAACCAATCGTTCTAAATACTCGGTTGTTAATCGATGCGATTTCTGTAAGTTGAATCGATCGAAATGACGGGTGAATTAACGCACCACCCAGTGACTTGTTGTATGCTGTAGAACCAGACGGTGTGGACACACAAATACCGTCTCCTCTAAACTTTTCAAAATGTTTCCCACCGATACCAACATCCACCGCAAGCGTCGACCCTTGTACCATTTTTAATGTCGTCTCATTTAACGCGAGATGACGTTCTTCACCGTCATCTGTATTTACTGTAACAGCGACTAATGGGAATTCTGTTTCAACAAATTTCCCACGGTCTATTAAGTCTATTAACAGGTCCGCTTCTTCTGGATGAAAGTCTGCGTAAAATCCAAGGTTTCCAGTATGGACACCGACAAACATCGTTTCTTTTAATAAATGTTGATACATATGAAACGCACCGAGTAACGTTCCATCGCCACCGACGGAGATAATAATTTCCGGATGTATATTATCTTCTTCCATACCGCGTTTTTTCATCCCTTGAATTAAATACTCGCGTGTATACTTTGACTTTTCGTCGTTTTTTGAGATAACTGTAAATCGCATAATTATCTCCTCCTCGTTTAGATGTTGCGCTTCTTAGAAAAGAATTTCTGTGCCTCTTGAACTTCCTCGCGTATTAATGACATTTCTTGGTCGAGCTGATACGCGGCGTCCGCTGCATTTTGAAGTCTTTCTTTTATTTCTACTGGGTACTCACCTTTATATTTGTAGTTCAGCGAGTGTTCAATCGTCGCCCAAAAGTTCATAGAAAGTGTACGAATCTGAATCTCTGCTAATATATTCACCGTACCTTCTACTGTTGAAACGGGATATTCTATAATGATGTGATACGAACGATATCCACTTTCTTTCGTATGTTTAATATAATCACGCTCTTCGATAATTCTCATATCTTCTCGCTTATCGATTAAGTCTCTAATAATCATAATATCATCGACGAACTGGCACATAATACGGACACCAGCGATGTCGTACATATCTTTTCTAAGTTCGTCATAAGAGATATTATTTTTACTCGCCTTCTCAATAATACTTTGTACTGGCTTTACTCTTGCAGTAACAAATTCTATTGGAGACGAACGGTTCGTTAATTTATATTCTTGTCGAATACCTTTTAACTTAATTTTAAGTTCATCGATGGCTTGTCGATACGGAGATAAAAATACGCTCCACTCATCCATATTTTAAGCCCCCTTTTAAATTGCAAAAGTTTCTACAATTTTACCTTCAAACTCTTTGCCATAATTACTATTATCTTTAATATTGTCGAGTAACACATCTAATTCCGTGAAAAACTCTTTAAGCTCTACTTGATCGTTTACAGTGACAGTTTTGTTATAGTATCTCGCTAACATTTCCCACGTTTCGGATACGAAATGCGTGCGGATGTACTCTTCACCATCATCTAATATGTAAATAATCGTAAAGTTATCAGAGTCTACAATCATTTGCTCTGTACTTATGAGTGTTTTATTCGTCAAATCATTTTCAACATAACATTTTAATGTATCGTCTTCATATTTAATTTCATTAATATAGATATCCATTACTTTCACCTCTACCGGTACTTATTCTACCACACTTGTACCCTTTCGACGTACTTAATGTGTAATGCTTTACTTAATCTTATGAAATCGCAATAATAATGAATAGGAGGTCATTATGCAAGAGACTGAAATTGAATTTAAAAACTTATTAACTAAAGATGAATTTGAAAATATAGAACGTGCGTTATTTAAAGATGTTGAAGCTGTCTCTCAGACGAATTACTACGTCGATACGGACCGTTTCGATTTAAGAAGTAATCACTTAATGCTACGTATTCGAAAGCGTGAAGATATGAATATGTTGACGCTAAAAGTTCCGATGGATGAACACGTGACTGAAGAGTTTCACAACCCTCTTTATGAAGATATACATATCGGAGATATTGTAAATAAAGATATGCTCAGTCGTCCGATGTTTTTAATTATACGTAGTCATTTAATTAACCGAACATTACGTGTCGTAGGCAAATTAACGACACTTCGTAAAGAAATAGATTATAATGGTGGAACACTCGTTTTAGATTACAGTACATATTTAGGTCATGAAGATTACGAAATCGAATTTGAAGTAGATGACGTGTCGAAAGAGACGGTCTTCAATGAGCTGTTAGATACGTTTAACATTACAAAAAAAGATACACCCGTTAAAGTTGAACGTTTTTATAATGCATTAGAGTCGAATTAAGGAGAAATAGATGGTTACAGTATATAAGCAACTTGGTGAAGAGACAATCGAAGCGTTAGTCGATCGTTTTTATGATTATGTTGATAAAGACCCACGCATGCGTTTTTTATTTCCAGATGATTTAACTGAAACGCGCTACAAACAAAAACTCTTTCAAATCCAATTTCTCGGTGGTCCAAATAAGTATAATGAAACATTTGGTCATCCGATGTTAAAAATGAGACATATGCCGTTTCCTATCACAACAAAGGAAAGAGATGCTTGGCTCGACAATATGTCTAAGGCAATGAATGACTTAAACATTCCAGACGAAGTTAAAATTCAAGTATTAAGACGTTATGAAATTACAGCAAACGCGATGGTTAACAGTCGCTGATTTATTATTATTTAGAGGTGACAGATTTTGAAACATTCAAATGTAATTTCACTATTCCTCGAACCAGTAGAACATCAAATTGAAATATATTATTTCTTTGATCCGTTCCATAAAGATGCTTTAAAAATGGAAGCAATCGTAAACAAGCTACTACTCGAGTATGGTGATTATGTTCGTATCAATAAAATACTTGCTCCCTCATTAAGAGTACTGACAAAATGTCAGGCACAGTCGACTTCAAAGATTGACAATATCGCTCTTGCGTACAAAGCAGCAGAAGTGCAAGGAAGAAATAGAGCACGTAAGTTTATGCGTTATTTATTTAACAGAATTTCACCGACGAATTCTGTGTGCACAAAAGAACATATTATCGAAAGCGCAACGCTCGCAAACCTTGATATTCATTCATTTATGGATGAGATGGAATCTGAAAACTTACACACGTTATTAAATCGTGATCTTGCATTATATCATGAACTAGATATCAATCTACTACCAACATTTGTATTTTTTAGTGGTGACATTGAGTCCGAAGGTCTCAAAATTGAAGGTGTTAACGAATATTTCATTTACTCATACGTCATCCATGAATTACTAGAAATCGATATACAAAAGAAAGCATTGCCTCATATTTATGAATATATTAAAAAGAACGAACTCGTCAGCATCGATGAGTTAAAGATAATCTATGATTGGCAAGATTCTGTACTACTAAAAGAATTAAAACAACTACAATTGTCACAGTATATCAGCTCTGTCACACACGGAGATGAAATCTATTTTGAAGCAGTCGGCAACCATGTATAAATGGTTGCTTTTTTATATATAAAAATATGAGAGTCACGAGTGACTCTCATATTTAGTTTATATCATTATTTATTTTTAATGAGTTGTTCGAATTGATCTAACTTCTCTTCAAAGAATTTCATCGCTTTTTCAATTGGTTCACGCGTAGTCATATCGACACCCGCATTTTTTAAGATTTCAATTGGATAGTTTGATGAACCTTTTTTCAGGAATTCGTTAATGTAGCGATCGCTATCTTCTTTTGTACCGTTTAATACGATTTCAGATAACGTCGCAGCTGCTGAATAACCTGTTGCATATTGATAGACGTAGTAATTCATATAGAAGTGTGGAATTCTTGCCCACTCTTTACTTATTAAATCGTCATATGATACTGCGTCACCGTAATATTTCTTGTTTAAATCACCATACACTTCGTTTAATTTGTCCGCTGTTAACGGCTCGCCGCTTTCTTTTAACGTATGAATCTTATGTTCGAATTCAGCAAACATCGTTTGACGGAATACCGTTCCTCTGAATCCTTCAAGTTGCTCATTTAATAGATATAATTTCTTTTTATCGTCATCTAAATTTTTATATAGATAATCTGCAAGTAATGCCTCGTTAAATGTAGAAGCCACTTCTGCGACGAAAATTGAATACCCTGATTGGTTCGCTGTTTGGTTTTTACGGCTGTAGTAGCTGTGTACTGAATGCCCAAACTCATGTGCTAACGTAAACATGTTATCAACGTTATCTTGCCAGTTCATTAAAATATATGGATTTGTACCATATGTTCCAGAAGAATACGCACCAGAACGTTTACCTTTGTTTTCGTAAATATCTACCCAGCGGTTGTTAAATCCTTCTCTTAAAATCTCTTGATACTCTTCACCGAGTGGTGCCATTCCTTCGATGACGTGATTTTTTGCTTCTTCGTATGTGACTTTAAAGTCTTCGTTAACAAGTGGTGTATAAATATCATACATCGTTAACTCATCTAAACCTAACATCTCTTTACGTAATTCAGTATATCTGTGTAGTAAATGAAGGTTATCATTAACTACGTCAACAAGTTGGTCATATACTTCTTCAGGAATGTGGTTGTTTGATAACGCTTGATCACGGCTTGACTTGTAGCCACGTGCTTCAGCAGTGAACACATGACTATCGACTTCACCAGAAAGTGTTTGAGCTAACGTATTTTCATATTCTCCATACTTCTTGTATAGAGTTTCATATGCTGATTTTCTAAGCGTTCTATCGCTTGATTTAAGTAAATCAATATACGTCCCTTGAGTTAATACGTGTGAATTTCCGTCAGAGTCTACTGCATTATCAAACGATAAATCTGCGTTATTAAAAATCGCATATGTCGATCCTGGGTTGTTTAATACGAGACCTGCTTGAGCGAGTAACTTTTCTTCTTTATCGCTTAATACGTGTGCACGTTGTTTGTTAATCTTTTCTAGGTCGAACTTAAATTCTTTTAATTTATCTTCTTCAGCATAGCTGTTTAACGTCTCTTCATCGATTTGCATAAGTGCTGGAGTTAAGAAGCTCCATGCTGAAGCAAATTTTGTATATAAAGACATTGCACGAGATTCCATGCTTTGGTATTTACTGTTTGATGTATCTTGGTCATGTTTTAAATGCGAATATACATATACTTGAGATAAAGTAACCCCTAAATCTCTTTCAGCTTCAAGCACTTCTAGTAAGTCGTCAGAACTTTGAATGCCTTTTTCTCTGAACGTATCCGCTTCAGAAAGACGATCTTCTACTTCTTTATATGCTTCCTCCCATTTTTCATCTGATTCAAAAATTGATGTTAAATCCCACGTATCTTCTACGCGTTGATCTTCACGTTTTAATAATTCTCCCATAATGTACCTCCAAATTTGTAATCACTTACATTTTCTCAATATTTAGACTTTGATGCAACTAATTTTGTTCGCAATTCGAAATATTTCTTTAAATTCTTTTAATAATCGATTCGCGATATCATATTCACTCATCCCATTCACTTTTCGTATACTTAGAGATTTTACAAATTGATTAAAGTCATAATTTTTATTAATTGCAGCATGGTACAAAAAGAGCTTCCATTCAAGTGGATTATTATTAATAAATCTCTCGGATGGTGTCATGTAGTATAGAAATTTTGGTAAATGATTTGTATTAAGGGATAACTGATATAAAAGTGAAATCGTCGGGTTTAAATAACTACGTTTATTTCTTTCTTTTTGAATTTCAGATAATAGATCATCATTACTTCTCGTTTCAATCGAAAATAAAGGACAATAATGATTAAATATTTCTGCGTATCTAATCGTTTCGATTTTAAAGAGCCACTTGTTTTGTTCAATATTTTTAAGTAATACATAGCGTTTTACAGTGAGTTGATCGTTAACTGTATATAATACGAAATCTTTCATCACTGCATAGTGAAACTGTGTTAAGTACAGAAGATTCCCTCTTAGAATTAAGTCCTCTTCTTTTAATAACCACGTGACGTCAATTCCTTCTTTTTTATATCCTTTTGTTCGATTTAATATAATCGTCGGAGAAACTTTTGATAGTTGAATTTCAACTGCGTGATTATCATCGATAAGTAAATCTGGTATTTGTTGGATACGTTCTAAATAGTATTCCATTTTCACGTTAAAAATTTGTCCAAATTTAAAGTATAAGTCGTGTTTTAATTTTAGATGAAGTTCAGATTCACGGTTATATAAATGGCGCTCACACATATGAATGCTGATGTGTGAAAAGTGCTCTTTTTTAATATCGCCACGTTTTAGTTGAACTTCGCTATTACATACCGGACAGTAATATTTTTCATTTCGTTTGGCGTCTTTTGCATCGATTTCATTTCCGAATTTATCAATTGCGATTAACATAAAAACACCCCTTTTTCTATATATGCTAGAAAAAGGGGCTTTGTCTTTTTTTATTTTTTAATTTCGAATTGTTTTCTTAATTGACGTCTTACGTTGTATGCCATAATTGTCTTTCCGTATTCGATTAAAACTGCTTCGTTTCTATCTGAGCGTTCACCATACTCAAGTAAATTGAGTTTCATTTTCTCTGCATACGGATGGCCCTCATTTGTGAAGTACACTAAATAATAGAACGAATTATTATATGATAAAAGTAAATCGTCATATAGCGTTTCATCTTCTTCTTGACGATAGCTATAATCAATTAATGTATCGATATCATCAAATTTAACGATAAACGGTCGCGTATAATCACGCTCCATTTCTTCTTGTAACATTTCTTTTAATTTCTCGAATTCTTCTACATCCATTGATTCTTGCGTTTCTAAAAAGTCTTCAATTAAATCATCTTTATCTTTTTTATTATCTATATCATCATCGTCGTTGAACGTTTCATCGAGTAATTGTTGTAATTCAAAATCATCATGTTTACTTGAAAGTCCAAATCCATTTTTGTTTTCTGATTGGGATTTTGACACGATTACTTCGATTCCTCGGTCAAATGCATGAACTTGAATCCATAACGGGCCATCACTCATGAATTCTTTTGTATGTTCGTCACTAACTTCGTTCATGAGTTTCCAGAAAAATTCTTCACCACGTTTACGATCCATCCATAACTCTTCTCGACTAAAACCTCGATTTTCAATATCATTATAAGAAATATAGAATTTCAACGTCTCATCGTCAATTCTTTCAAATCTCATGCACTCACCCCTCACTTTTAATAGTAACGTTCATTATACGAGTTTTGCAACAAAAATGCCAATTTAAAAACTCAAATAAAAAAGCTTGTAACTTTTCAGTTACAAGCTATTAGTTTATATAATTATTCAGCCATACGTTTTGCTTCTTCTAAATGTAATGTACGAACTTTTCTTGGTAAGAAGCGTCTAATTTCATCTTCATTATAACCGACTTGTAGTCGTTTATGGTCGATAATGATTGGACGTCTTAACATACCAGGATTATCCATAATTAAAGTATACAGTTCATTCATTGGTAAACTGTCTATATCTACATTTAATTTTTGGAATGTCTTAGAACGTGTTGAGATGATTTCATCTGTTCCGTCTTCAGTCATTCTTAAAATTTCTTTAACTTCATCAAGCGTTAATGCTTCTGAAAAAATATTTCTTTCAGTGTATGGAATGTTATTGTCTTCTAACCATGCTTTAGCTTTGCGACAAGACGTACAACTCGGTGATGTAAATAATGTAACCATAATTTTCACACTCCAATATTTTCATTTATAGTAAAAACAGACATTTTTTAATTAATTAAACATCTTATTCCCCTGATGATTATATTATAAACCCTGAACATTAAAATAACATGAAAATTTCTTAAAAAGTTTGATAAAAATGTTAAATTATGCTAGAAAAATCGACATTTGATAGAAACTATAAACAGTATTAAAATAAAGATAATACATTTTTCGGAGGCAAACCATATGAAAACATTATTTTCTGGTATTCAACCGAGTGGTATACCAACAATTGGTAACTATATCGGAGCGATTACCCAGTTCGTCGAAATGCAAGAAGAGTATGAGTCTTATTTTTGTATCGTCGACCAACACGCGATTACTGTACCACAAGATCGATTAGAATTACGTAAAAATACTAAACTACTCGCTGCAATTTATCTTGCAGCTGGATTGGATCCTAAAAAGGCTACACTTTTTATACAATCTGAAGTTCCAACGCATACACAAGCAACGTGGATTTTCCAGACGTTATCGTACATGGGTGAATTAGAACGTATGACACAATTTAAAGATAAAGCACGTAAACAATCTCAAAAAGAAGGTATTCCAGTCGGATTATTTACTTATCCAACATTAATGGTATCAGATATTTTACTATACAATGCAGACGTAGTACCAGTTGGTGATGACCAAGCGCAACACTTAGAGTTAACGCGCACACTCGCTGAGCGTTTCAACTTCCGTTATAAAGAAATCTTTACGATTCCTGAAACACGACTTCCAAAATTTGGTGGGCGTATTATGAGCCTACAAGATCCAACGAGCAAGATGAGCAAAAGTGATGCAAATCAAAAAGCGTTTATTTCTCTAATGGACGATCCAAATGCTGCTGCAAAAAAAATCCGTAGCGCAGTGACGGATTCTGACATGGTTGTAAAATATGATAAAGAAAATAAACCAGGAATTTCTAACCTACTCGTCATTTATTCGAGTTTTACAGATTATACGATTGAAGAAATCGAAGTGAAATATGAAGGTAAAACTTACGGCGACTTTAAAAAAGACTTAGGCGAAATCGTTAAAGAGTTTTTAATCGATTTCCAAGAAAAAGTAAATCATTACTTAAACTCTGAAGAACTCGACGAAATTTTAGATGAAGGCCGTGATCGTGCATTTAAGAAGACAATAAAAACGTTAACTAAAATGGAAAATGCCGTCGGACTTGGACGAAAAAGAAAATAAGCACAAAAATAAAACGGGGAAAATTTCCCCGTTTTATTTTATTCTAATTCATGTTTGATAATTGATTTTACTGTATTAAGTTCTTTTTCAACATCTTGAGCTGGTTTTGCTGTAAATAGACTTACAACAACAGTTACGATTAAGTTAACGATGAAACCTGGTAAAATTTCATATAAGTTCCAGAAATCTGAACCCGTCTCACCCATTGGTGAAATAACTGTAATCCAAAGAATAACCGTCACTGATGCTGCGATCATACCTGATAATGCACCTGTTCTTGTTAAACCTTTCCAGTAAAGTGAGAGGATTACGATTGGACCAAATGCTGCACCGAATCCTGCCCATGCGTTACCTACTAAGTCTAGGATTGTAGCATTCGGACTCCATGCAATAACCATCGCTACTGCTGCAACGAGTAGTACTGAAACACGTCCAACCATAACAAATTCTTTTTGACGATTTTCAGCATTTTCTTTACCACGAATTAACTTATAGAAGTCTTCTGTTAACGCACTAGACGTTACGATTAATTGTGACGCAATCGTACTCATAATCGCTGCTAAAATTGCTGCGAGTAAGAACCCACCAATTAATGGGTGGAATAATAATTGCCCCATTAAAATGAAGATTGTTTCTGGGTCTTCGAGTACTAATCCGTTACTATTTACGAACGTAATTCCTGTTAAACCAACGAGTACCGCACCGAGTAAGCTGATTGCCATCCAACCAATACCAAAGCGACGTGCGGTTCTTAATTTTTTAACGTTTTGAACAGACATAAATCGAACGATGATATGTGGTTGTCCGAAGTAACCTAGACCCCATGCAATAAATGAAATAATACCGATAACTGTCGTACCTTTAAACCAATCTAAGTTTGTCGGTTTAATTTCTGCTGCTTGGCTTAGCGTATCAAAGCCTGATAATTGAAGCATCGCCACAATCGGTACCATTACCATCGCAATTAACATAATAACACCTTGGAAGAAGTCTGTGAGTGATACTGCTAGATATCCACCAAAGAATGTGTAAACGATGATGATTACACCAATTAAGATTAAACCGAAGTGGTATGACGTACCAAATGCACTTTCAAATAAACGTCCACCTGCAACGAGTCCTGAGTTTACATATAATGTAAAGAATACAACGATAATCAGACCTGAAATAATCTTAATTAAGTTTGTGTTATCACTTAAACGGTTATTTAAAAATTCAGGAATCGTAATCGAATCATTTGCGATTTCAGTATACACACGTAATCTCGGTGCAACGACGAAGTAGTTCACATAAGCACCCACTGTTAAACCAATCGCAAGCCATGCTGCTGAAAGACCAACTGAGTATACCTCACCCGGTAGCCCCATGATCATCCAACCACTCATATCTGCTGCTCCTGCGGATAGTGCGGTTACATATGGTCCAATGTTACGACCACCTAGCATATACTCGTTTAAGTCTCCAGTAGATCTTTTGTAACTGTACCAACCAATGAATAATAATATTAAGAAGTAAAGTACAATCATAACGTACGTTTGCCAATCTAAAGTGACAGCATCACGTACACGTGTAGCTCCTAATAATAGCACTAATAGCGCCTCCTTTTACAATATAAGTTTAGTATACAAAATCATAAAAGCGTTTTACATAGTATTTAAAGCGTTTTTATATAAATAATTCTTTTTTATTGTTTTAATACATGTTTATTTAGTATAAAAAAATACACGCGATATCAATTTAGATATCGCATGTATTAAAAGTTTGCCTATATATTATTCTGTATATTTTTTTAACACAAGTGTCGCGTTATGACCACCGAATCCTAGACTATTTGTAACCGCATATTCGATGTCTAATTCTTCTTGTCCATCTTTAACATAGTCTAAATCAAGTTTAGGATCTTGATTTGTTAAGTTAATCGTCGGATGGATTTTGCCTTCTTGAATACTTTTCGCAGTAATAATCGCTTCCATAGCACCAGTTGCACCGAGTAAGTGACCAGTCATTGATTTTGTTGAGTTGATTTTTAAATTGTATGCATGATCTCCAAACACTGTTTTAATCGCAAGCGTTTCAAACTCATCGTTGTATGGTGTTGATGTACCGTGTGCGTTAATATATTGAACTTGTTCTGGTTGAATACCAGCATCGTTTAACGCCGCTTGAATCGCACGTGCACCACCTTCACCTTCAGGTGCTGGTGCTGTAATATGATGCGCATCTCCTGTTGAGCCGTAACCGACGACTTCAGCATAGATTTTAGCACCACGTGCTTTCGCATGCTCTAACTCTTCTAAAATAACGATCCCTGCACCTTCACCCATTACAAAACCTGAACGGTCTTTTGAAAATGGTACAGAAGCATAATCTGGATCATTCGACTTACTTAATGCACGGTTCGCTTGGAATCCAGCAACACCCATATGTGTAATTGGCGATTCTGTTCCACCTGTAATCATAACGTCAGCATCGCCTCTTGCAACGATTCTAAACGCGTCACCAATTGAATTCGTACCTGTTGCACATGCAGTTACAGTCGCACCATTAGGCCCTTTTGCGTTATGGCGAATCGATACTTGACCAGCTGCCATATCTGGAATCATCATCGGTACAAATAATGGGCTCACACGTTTTGGACCACGGTCAAATAATACTCTTAACCCGTCCTCTAATGCTTGAATACCACCGATACCTGAACCTATCCATACACCTGTACGTTCTGAAATTTCGTCGATATTTAACCCAGAATCTTTAACCGCTTCATCTGAAGCAGCAACTGCATATTGCGTAAAACGGTCCATACGACGTGCTTCTTTACGGCCAAAATATTCTTCACCGTCAAAGTCTTTAAGCTCACCAGCGACGTGTACATCATAATCACTCGTATCTATTCTCGTAATTTCACCAATTCCGTTTACACCGTTTAATGCGTTTTCCCACATCTCATCGACAGTATTTCCAATCGGTGTTAATGCTCCCATACCTGTAATTACAACTCTTCTTTCGTTCATTTATATTCCTCCTATTATTTTCCCCAAGTCATACAGACAGCGCCCCATGTTAAGCCGCCGCCGAACCCAACTAAGACGATATTATCTCCATCTTTTATTTTATTATGTTTGACTTCATGTTCAATGCTAATTGGAATTGAAGCCGCAGACGTATTTCCATATAATTGAATCGTTTCACTCATTTTTCCTCTCGGTAAGTTCATTCTCTTTCTAGCCGACTCCATAATACGAATATTCGCTTGGTGTGGTATGAGCATATCGATATCTTCACTTGACATACCTGCTTTTTCTGTAACAGAGACACTAAGTTCACCCATAATTCTTACTGCGAACTTAAAGACTTCTCTTCCGTTCATTTTAATGTATTTCGTATCTTTATCGTCATATAGCCACTTACCACCGTCACCGTTACTTCCGAGTTCAAACGATTTAATACCATAACCCTCGCTGACTTCACCAACGACAGCTGCACTCGCACCATCTCCAAAAAGTATCGCCGTAGATCGATCGTCAAAATCGATCTTTTTTGATAACTTATCTGCACCGATGACAAGCACCTTTTTATAAGTCCCTGCTTTTATGTAATTATAAGCAGTCGCTAACCCATATATAAATCCTGTACAAGCCGCTGCTTGGTCAAATGATGGTACATGATTTAACTCAAGTTTACTTTGAACGATATTCGCGACTGTTGGAAAGTGATGGTCTGGTGTTGAAGTAGCAACGATAATCATATCGATGTCATCTTTTGGTACTCCAGAGTTCTCCATCGCTCTTTTAGCTGCTATTACTGCCATATCACTCGTATCCATATCTTCTTCAGCAAATCTTCTTTCTTTTATACCCGTCATTTCAGTAATCCATTCATCTGACGTATCTAAAATCTTTTCAAAGTCGTGATTGGTCATTACTTTTTCTGGTAAATAACTACCCATACCGATGATCCCTACATCCGTCATCTCACCACACCTCACCCTTTTATTACTAGGTACTAATTTAGCACATTTTTTTGTTTTAATCAAACAAAAAAAGCTTAAGTACTCATGTACTTAAGCTTTAGTGAGTAGCGAATTACTCTTCATCTACACCGACTTTGTATAATTGGAAATCAGGGTTGAAACCGTACTCTTCAGTCCAGTTTTTAACACGTTTGTTAACTGGTACTACGTATGAACGGTAAAGAGTTGGGAATACTGGAATTTCTTCAGCCATTAACTCTTGCCACTCATTGTATACTTCTTTTCTGTATTCTACGTCAAGTGCTTCTTGTGAGTTACCTTTTTTAAGTAATTCATCGTTTTTCTCAGAAGCGTAACGTGGGTAGTTGAATGCAGCTTTTCTTCCGTATAATCCTGAAGGGTCAACGTCAGAACCTACACCCCATGCACCTTGGTAGATGTCAATGTCTTTGTCATCGTTTTTAAGCATGTCGTAGAATGTGTTGAATTCGATTAAACGACCGTTAGTTTTTTCTACGTTAAGTCCAATTTCTTTCCAAGATTGGATGTAGTAGTTTGCTAATGGTTCAGCAATGTCTCCACCTGACATAGAAGCGAAGTTGATTTGTAGTTTTTCACCGTCTGGTGTTTCAACGAATCCGTCTCCGTCTGTGTCTTCATATCCAGCGTCAGCTAAGATTTGTTTTGCTTTTTCTGGATCGTACTTAGGAGTTTCTAAGTCTTCTTTATACCAGTCTTTGTGGTAAGGAGTGATTAATGAGTTCGCTCCCCAACGTAGACCTTTATAGAACTTATTACCGACAGCATCGTTGTCAACTGCGTGCCACATTGCTCGACGTAATTCTTTGTCACCCATTTTCATTTCGTCTGGCTTGTAGTTAACTTCGTTTTTGTCTGCATCCCACTCACCAAGTTTGAAACCAATGTAAGTGTATGCTCCGTCAATTTGACCTAACCATTCAACATTATCCATTTCAGCAACGTCTGGATATTGGTCAGTTGGGAATGATAACGCTACGTCGATATCACCTTTTTGAACCGCATCAGCTACAGATGATGAAGGAATAACTTTGATTTCGATTCCGTCCATTCCTGGTTCACCTTGCCAGTAATCTTCGTTTTTCTCTAGGATAATCGCTTCACCTGAAGTGATTGATTTAACTTTATAAGGTCCAATACCAATTGGGTTTTGACGTGTTTGATCTGCTGCTGCCATATCTTTAACTTCTACACCTTCGTAGTATTTTTCAGGGAATAAGTATGCCCAGAATCCACCAGCCGTTAATGATGGTGCAAGTTCTTTGTATGTAAATACAGCTGTTTTATCGTCTACAACTTCGATACCAGAGATTTCATCAGCTTCACCAGCTTGATACTCTTCGTATCCTTCAATTAATGTAAATCCGTCGCTTGATCCACGAACACCGTCGTAGTCAGGGTGACCGATTACTTCGTATGATGCAACATAGTCTTGGATAGTAACTGGTGTACCATCGTGCCATTTAGCATCTGCTTGTAATTTGAATGTTACTGTGTTGTCTTCTTCGTTTAACTCAAACCCGAGTAATCCATCTTGAGTATACTGGAAGTCTGCGTCCATTTTGAAGGCAGCTTCATCGAAGTAACCAATCATAGTAGCATCTGGAGTACCTTTGTAGAACGCCCAGTTAAGTGTACCTTCAAATGGAGTATCTGAAGTGTAACCTACTTTTAACGTACCTGAACCAGAAGGTTCACCTGTGTTTGAAACTGTTTTGCTGAAGTCTTCGTAATTATAGACTCCCTCTTCGCTAGGCTCTGCGTTACTTGTACCGCCGCCGTCATCTTTTTTGTCCTTATCGCCGTCAGCAGCGTCATCGCTTCCGCCGCCACTACAAGCAGCAAGAACAAGTGCTAGAGATGATCCCATACCGAAAAGTACGCGAGACCAATTGTGTTTCTTCATCTTTGTTTCCCCCTTTAGATATAAAAGATAACGGTATAGAAATGTTATCTAATTTTGATATTATCATAAAATTCAGATTAATCAATATCAAAATTGAATTTCTTTTCAAAAAATTGAAACCGTTTTAAATCTATACCAATATTATACCCTATTTTTAAAAAATGTGAAATCGTTTTCGAATATTTTTTTAAATTTTTTTGTATTTATTAAATAAAACAAAAAAGACCAAGCATTCGCTTGGTCTTAAATGTAATTTTATGCATTACGTTGTCTCGCATCTCCTGCTCGGCGTAACGCCTCACCAACGTTACGTACACAAAGCATTAATATTAAGATTAATATCGCAGCTGGCGCCCAGATCCATGGTCTTAAGCGTAGTGTTTGCGTTTGTGTTGCATAAGATAATAACGTTCCGAGTGACGGTGTATCTTCAGGGAATCCAAATCCAATGAATGAGAGTCCCGACTCAATACCGATATTCGAAGCGAGTGATAGCGTTGAGTTAACAATGATAATACCGATTAAGTTCGGTAATAACTGTGTAAATATAATTTTAACGTGAGAACTGCCTAACGTTCTCGAAGCGTTAATGTAGTCCTGTTCTTTCTCTTGAATCGCTAGTGAACGTATTAATCTCGCTGTACCTGTCCATAAGAACGCACTCATGATGAGTGAGAAACTTATGACATTATAGCTTGGTGAAATTGTAACGTACACAACGATGATCATGATGAACGGTAAAACCATCATAAAGTCTACGATACGCATGAGGATATTGTCCACTTGTCCTCCAAAGTAACCAGAGATTACTCCATAAGCTGTACCGAATGATACTGATATTACTGTAACGAGGAAACCAATTAGTAACGAGTTTCTCGTACCGATAATTAATTGTCCAAAAATATCACGTCCACCGTAGTCCGTACCAAGTCTAAATTCTTCATTTGGTGGTTGGTTCAGTGATAATAAATCTACTGCAACGATTTCTGATTGTTTTAAGAACATCGTTAGTCCGAAAACGTATGACGTAATTGCAATCATAATAATTAAGCTGAAAAGCGCAACTTTATCTACTAAAATTTCTTGAAGTAAAACTTTCCACCCCGGTGTCGATCTCGGCAAGTTCTCTACGTCGATTGAATCGTGTGATTCAATTCCGTACACACCTGCTTGATTATGTGTATCGATATTCGTCGGGTGTGCATCATTTTTGTCATTCTCAAAACCTGTGTTGTCTGGATTGACATCTTTTAACTCACGGTTTTCATCATTTAAATTTTTATTATCCTTTGTCATGTGACACCCTCCTTATTTAATACGAATCCTTGGATCGATAATACTTAAAATAATGTCAGATAATAATGTACCAACAATTGTTAAGAATCCATAGAATAAAATTAATACGTTCGCAACACTGAAGTCACGCGTTGAAATTGATTCTAAGAATAAACGACCCATTCCTGGATACGCGTAAATCATCTCGATGAAAATCGAACCACCAAGTAATCCCGCAATTTCATAACCAAAGAATGCAGCGATTGGGATAATCGCGTTTCTGAAAATATGTCTTCTATACACTTTACTTTCAGATAAACCTTTTGCACGTGCAAGTGTAACGTAATCTTTTTGTTTCGTTTCAATAATACCACCACGTAAGTACTGAACCGTACCAACGAGTCCAATTAACGCGATCGATAGGGACGGTAATATTAAGTGGTGTATTTTACTAATGAAGTATTCTATCGTCCATGGTTCTACATTCGGGTTCACTGAACCTGAAGTTGGGAACCAACCTAAATTAAATCCGAATACTAATACCATAAGTAAAGCGAACATGAATGTTGGTGTTGCGAAACCTAAGTATGTGTAACCAGTAATAACGTTGTCTAATAATGAGTCGTTATAACGACCTGATAACATTCCTAATGGAATACCGAGTAAGTAAATTAAAATTGTAGAGAATAATGATAACCAAACTGTGTTCATTAAACGGTCACCAATAACATCTAATACTGGCTGTTGTTTAAAGTACGAACGACCAAAGTCTCCTTGAAGCATGTTGAATACCCAGTCTCTATATTGAATATACCATGGGTTATTTAGCCCCATTGCCTCACGTTGTCTCTCTAATGCTTCTGCAGAAATATTCGGGTCTAACACCCCACTTAACGCATCCCCTGGCATTAAACTTGCGAGGAAGAAAATTAATAAACTCAGCAAGAATAATTGTGGTAATGCAATTAAGAATCGTCTAATAGTAAATTTGATCATTTAATTTTTACCTCCTTCTGGTGGTAAAGCGACTCTATGATTCTCAGAAATTTCAACGAGAGGGAAAGGCTTACCATCTTCATCTAAATAATCTTGGAAATGATTCTCATATTCTTCTTGAACTTCTTTACGTTTACGTAAGTTCTCTTCGATATTATCCACGTTTACATCCGGAATTGCAGCAATTAATTTTTTCGTGTAAATATGTTGTGGATTTTTAAAGATCACTTCGGCTGGACCTTCTTCTACAAGTCGGCCTTGATACATAATTCCAATCCACTCACACATATGTCTCACTACCCCTAAGTCATGGGCAATGAATAACATCGTTAAATCCATATCTTGCTGGATTTCCTGCATGAAGTTAAGTACTTGTGCTTGTACCGATACGTCTAATGCCGATACCGGCTCATCAGCGATAATTAATTTCGGATTTAACGCGATTGCACGCGCAACACCGATACGCTGACGTTGACCACCAGAGAATTCGTGTGGGTACTTGTAAATTGAACCTGGTGGTAAGCCAACACGAGAAAGCAGTCGGAGCACTTCTTTAATTAACTCGTCTTTTGATAACTTCTCGTAGTTTTTAAGAGGTTCAGCAACGATATCAAATACACGTTTACGTGGGTTTAATGATGAGTACGGGTCTTGGAAGATCATTTGAACGTCACGACTGACGTCTACTTTTTTACCACTGTTTAAGTGTTTACCTTCGAAGTAAATGTCCCCACCACTAACTTTATTTAGTCCCATAACAGCTTTACCAGTTGTCGTTTTACCTGAACCGGATTCTCCAACTAAGCCGTATGTTTTTCCTTTTGGAATTTTAATCGTTACGCCGTCAACTGCACGGACGTAATCCTTTGTCGTATTAAAGAACCCACCTTTAATTGGGTAATAGACCTTTAGGTCGTTAATTTCTAATAAGTATTCCGCCATTACTCATTACCTCCTTGGTGCAACGCTCCAAACTGTTCCTCTTCTACTTCTTGAGTTAATTCAGCTGAAGAATCTAAGTAGAAGTGTTTATAGCACGTACATCTTACAAAATGTCCGTCTTCAACTTCACGTAACTGAGGATTCTCTTCGTGAGCCGACTCGTCAATCCATGGAATACGTGGTGCAAATCGGCAACCTGTACGATCCATCTTATCAAGTGCTGGAACTACACCTTGAATGACGTGTAATTTATCCCCTAACATACCTTCAGATGGTAACGAGTTGAGTAAACTTCTCGTATACGGATGAAGTGGGTTTTTAAACAATTCTTTAACAGGTGCCATCTCCACAATTTGACCTGCATACATAACAGCAACTTTGTCTGCCATTTCTGCAACGACACCTAAGTCGTGAGTAATTAGAAGTACACCTGAACCTAAGTCGTCTTTTAGTTCACGAATTAAATCTAAAATTTGTGCTTGAATCGTAACGTCAAGAGCAGTTGTCGGTTCGTCAGCGATTAATAGCTTTGGCTTGTTTGCGATTGCAATCGCAATAACGACACGCTGTCTCATCCCACCAGATAATTCATGCGGATATGCTTCAGCGACTTGTTCTGCTCTCGCAATACCAACACGTTTTAATAACTCGATTGCATAAGCTTCTCTTTCGTTTTTCTCTTTCGTTTTATGAATTGTTAAAGTTTCTATAATTTGATCCTTTATTCTCATTAAAGGATTGAGCGCTGTCATCGGGTCTTGGAAAACCATAGAGAATTCGCCACCACGAATGTTATTCATTTCTTTCTCGCTTGCTTTCAAAATATTCTTATCTTCAAAGAATACTTCACCTTCAACACGCGCGTGTCTATGTAATTTCATAAGAGAAAATGCTGTCGCACTTTTCCCTGAACCTGACTCACCTACGAGAGCGAGTACTTCGTTTTTCTTAATATCGAACGAAACATTATCAACAGCCGGGTAGTATTCCCCATTAATTTTAAATGATGTCGTTAAGTTCTTTACTGATAGTAATTTTTCATCCATATTGTTCACCAAACTTCCTTTCATGATTTTAAAGGATATGCAAATAAGTTGTTTTTAATTGTAAAGACAATTGTAAGATAAATCAATATTATCATAAAATTTAATAAATTCTGATACGTTTTTTAAAAAAATTGTCTTTCATGTAAACGCATACACATATTATACTCTATGTTGTATACTTTTTGAATGATTTATTGTAAAATAAATATTGAAAAGAGAATTAAATTATTAGGAGTGTCTGATTTGAGATTTGTAATCACGTTCATTTGGGCATTTTTGCTCACTCAAATGATTAACTTTATCCTAAACAGTTTAAGTGGTGGCGGACAGCTATATCCTGAGATTGGATTATTATTTGCTGTGCTTATTACATTAGTCGTATTCTTCTTAGATATCGTCATGAAGCCTCGCCATAATTACACTGAGGACAAGCAGTAATCTATACTTACTAGAAGGCTCTATTAATAGATAGAGTCTTTTTTTTCTATCATTATTTAAAAGAGGTGACCGAATGAGTTACATATTATCAATCGATCAAGGAACGACATCTACACGTGCAATCCTCGTCGATAAAAAGGGAGACATTAAAGCGACATCCCAAATGGAATTTAAACAATATTTCCCTAAATCTGGCTGGGTAGAACATAACGCAAACGAAATTTGGAGTTCTGTGTTATCTGTGATCGCTCAAGTACTCGGAGATAACAATTTAACAGCCGATATGATAAAAGCAATTGGTATAACAAACCAACGTGAAACGACCGTCGTGTGGAACAAACACACTGGTCTTCCAATTTATAATGCAATTGTATGGCAATCAAGACAAACTGATGAAATTACAGAAGAATTAAGAGAGACTGGCCATGAGGAACTATTTAAAGATAAAACCGGTCTTATATTGGACCCGTATTTTTCAGCGACAAAAGTTCGTTTTATACTCGATAACATTGAAGGCGCACAAGAAATGGCAGAAAATGGTGATTTACTATTTGGAACGATCGATAGTTGGATTGTGTGGAAATTAACATCTGGTAAAACACATATTACAGATGTCACAAATGCAAGTCGTACGATGTTATTTAATATTCATACGCTCGAGTGGGATGATGAGATATTAGACATCTTAAATATCCCTAAGAAAATGTTACCTGAGGTAAAATCTTCAAGTGAAATTTATGCGTATACCGATACAGATCATTTCTTCGGCGCTTCAATTCCAATCGCAGGAATCGCTGGTGATCAGCAAGCGGCACTATTTGGTCAGACATGTTTTGAAGAAGGAGAAGCAAAAAATACTTATGGTACAGGTTGTTTCCTACTATTAAATACAGGCGAGGAAGTGCCCGCTTCAAACTATGGGTTAATATCGACAATCGCATATCAATTAAAAGATGAACCTGTTAAATACGCACTGGAAGGATCTATATTTGTCGCGGGGAGTGCCGTTCAGTGGCTAAGAGATGAAATGATGTTTTTTGATGATGCGGCAAAAAGCGAACAACTCGCAACTGAAATTGAAGACACAGACGTCTATGTCGTTCCCGCGTTTACAGGACTCGGTGCGCCATATTGGAACATGCACGCACGCGGGGCGATGTTTGGTATTACTCGTGGCACATCAAGAAAAGACATAATTCGCGCAACATTAGAATCGCTCGCATACCAAACGTATGACGTTCTAAATGCGATGCGTAAAGATAGTAAGACAGAAATCAAACAGTTAAACGTCGACGGCGGTGCTTCTGCAAATGACTTTTTAATACAGTTCCAGTCGGATTTACTAGAATGTACTGTTGAAAGACCAAAATATTTAGAGTCCACAGCACTCGGAGCAGCATTTTTAGCAGGACTCGCGGTTAACTTCTTTGAATCTAAAGAAGCGTTAAAAGATTTAAAGTCAATTGATCAGGCGTTTCATCCTCAAGAAAATAAAGAAAAAATCAACAAGAAGTACGACGGATGGAAACGCGCGGTTAAAGCGACAGAACTATTTTCAAACTAAAAAAACTCTATTGAGATTTTTCTCAATAGAGTTTTATTTTTATTGTAAGTCAAATGTAAATGTGCCGTCTTTTACGTCGATATCGACGTGCAGACCTTCTTCTAAGTTCGATTCAATCATTTTAATTGCGAGTGGTGTTTCAATTTCACGTTGAATGTAACGTTTTAATGGTCGTGCACCAAACTCTGGTTCGTACGCTTCTTTAACGATATATTTTTTAGCGTCTTGTGATACTGAAATACTCATATGTTGGTCACTTAATCGTACATTTAACTCATCGATTAACTTATCGACGATACCTGTCATATTTTCTTCAGTTAACGGACTAAACATAACGATGTCATCCATACGGTTTACGATTTCTGGTTTAAAGTGTGTTAACACTTCACTCATAACGACTTCTCTCGTTTTATCGTTAATTTCTCCACCTTGTATCATCGTATCGAGTAGGTAATGTGAACCCAAGTTCGATGTCATGATGAGAATCGTATTTTTAAAATCAACTGTACGTCCTTGAGAATCTGTCAGTCTACCATCATCCATAATTTGAAGTAAGATATTAAACACATCTGTATGTGCTTTTTCAACTTCATCTAATAGAATCACCGAATACGGATGTCTTCTCACTTGTTCAGTTAATTGTCCACCTTCTTCGTATCCAACGTATCCTGGAGGCGCTCCGATTAATCTAGACACTGCGTGTTTTTCCATATACTCACTCATGTCGATACGAATGATATTATCTTCACTATCAAACATCGTTTCAGCAAGTGCTTTTGCGAGTTCTGTTTTACCGACACCTGTCGGTCCTAAGAATAGGAAGCTACCTATTGGACGGTTTGGATCTTTAATACCTGCTCTTGCACGAATAACTGCATTAGAAACGAGTTCTACCGCTTCGTCTTGACCAACGACACGCTGATGAAGTAATTTCGGTAAATTAAGCAGACGATCTTTCTCTGTTTCGACGAGTTTTGTCACTGGAATGCCTGTCCATTGAGATACGATCATACCGATTTCTTCATCTGTAACAACTTCACGGATAATACGGTCTTTACCGTCTGTTTCATCGTGAAGTTCTGCTTCAAGTGCATTTAACTCTGCTTGAAGTTTCGGTATAATACCGTGCTGAAGTTCAGCTGCACGTTCTAATTGATAGTTACTTTCTGCTTCTTCTAATTCTTGACGAGCTTTATCGATTTCTTCACGTTTACGAGATACTCCGCTAATTTGCTCACGTTCACGCTCTACTCTTCTAGATAGAGATTGTTGTTCTTCTCTCGCTTCAGCAAGTTCTTTTTGAAGTTCTTCTAAACGTGCTTTAGATACTGAGTCGTCTTCTTTTAATAATGCTTGTTCTTCGATTTCCATCTGCATAACTTTACGATTGATTTGGTCGAGTTCAGTTGGGTTAGATCCCATTTCTGTACGAATTGTTGCACTCGCCTGGTCGACTAAGTCGATTGCTTTATCTGGTAAAAATCTCTCTGTAATATAGCGGTCTGATAATTCTGCAGCAGCAACTAACGCACGGTCTGTGATTCTCACTCCGTGGTGTACTTCATAGCGTTCTTTCAGTCCACGTAAAATTGAAATTGTGTCGTCGACTGTCGGTTCGCTAACGAGTACTCTTTGGAAACGACGCTCTAATGCTGAATCTTTTTCGATATATTCACGGTACTCATTTAACGTTGTCGCGCCGATCATATGGAGTTCACCACGTGATAACATCGGTTTAAGCATGTTACCAGCGTCCATTGCCCCATCTGTTTTACCTGCGCCAACGAGCATGTGTACTTCGTCGATGAATAATAAAATTCTACCGTCTGCTTCTTTGATTTCTTCTAATACTGCTTTTAAGCGCTCTTCAAATTCACCACGGAATTTTGCTCCTGCAACGAGTGCTGCTAAATCTAATTCAAAAATTGTTTTATCCTTTAATGAATCTGGTACGTCTCCACGAACGATACGCTGTGCGAGCCCTTCAACGATTGCAGTTTTACCGACACCCGGTTCACCGATTAATACTGGGTTGTTTTTACGTTTTCTACTTAATATACGAATCGTGTTACGGATTTCCTCATCTCTACCGATCACAGGATCCATATTACCTTTACGTACTTCTTCGACAAGGTCACGACCGTATTTTTGTAATACTTCATATTGAACTTCTGGATTTTGAGTCGTCACGTGTTTTCCTCCTCTAATCTTTTTAATGATTTCTTTTACGATTGTATCTTTATTTCCAATTTGTGCTTTTAATGTGTCGTCTACATTTAATGCAGCGAGTAAAAGATGTTCTTGAGAGATATATTCATCGTTCATATCTCCCATTGCTTTTTCTGCTTCACTAATTAAGCGACTAAATCCTTGAGACATATATTGCCCATACTGAACGTTGTCTCCTTCTACTTTGTTAAAACTTTTGAGTTTTTCATCATATTGTTTAATCAATTCATCTACATTAATATTTGCGCGTTGTAAAATATCTTTTGCCATTGAATCACTGACTGTAAATAATGCTTTTAATACAGCAGCGAGTTCGATTGTTTGAATTTTATGTTCAACTGAAATTTGCTGTGCACGTTCGATAATCGACTGCACTTTGAAAGTCATTTTATTGATATCCATTTCCTCACCTCAAGTGTTTGACCAATTTTGACTATACTTATATTATACATCGTTATATTTTAATTTCAAGCGTTTCACTCAAGTTTTTGACCTTTTTTGACTATTTATTTTCGCTTTATTTATATATCACTTTGTACTATAGTTGTAATATTGATTAGGAGGACTTTAAATCATGGATATCGATATAATAGAACTGATTAAATATATATTCTTAGGGATATTACAAGGGTTAACCGAACCAATTCCTGTCTCTTCGAGTGGTCATTTAGTAATGGCGCGTGAACTTTTTGGAATTGAAGCGAGTGGTTTATCGTTTGAAATATTTTTAAACACTGCTTCACTCATTGCGGTGTTGTTCATATATTGGAAAGATATTTTTGAGATTGCGAAAAACTTTTTACGATACGTATTTAAAAAAGATAGAGATATAGAAGCAACGACGGATTTTAAATATGTTATTTACTTAATTATCGCAACAATACCTGTTGGAGTTTTAGGATTTTTACTAAAAGATGTTATTGGAGATAATGTATCGATTGGTTTTGTAGGGTTAATGCTTCTCGTTACAGGGACTGCTCTATGGTTTATAAAAAATAAATCAGGTGTTAAACGTGACGGTGAATTAACTGTTAAAGATTCCATCATCGTCGGTCTCTCACAATGTGTGGCGTTAATTCCAGGAATTAGCCGAAGCGGTGCGACACTCGTCGGTTCGATGGCAGTTGGACTTGAGAAGAAAAACGCATTAAGATTTGTATTCTTACTATATATACCAGTGTCACTTGGTACGGCAATATTATCGATTTCAGATATCGCGACTGATCCGATGCTCGACACACTACTCGTTCCTTACCTTGCATCATTCGTCGTTACAATAATCGCGACGTATATCGGGTTTAAATTACTAGAAGGTGCATTAACGAGTGGTCGCCTCATATATTTCAGTTACTACTGCTTCGCAGCAGGTATATTTGCGATTATGTACCAATTTATCGTGTTATCGTAAACGAGTGATTGCTTAATTTAACGCAAAATGTTTTTGTGTAAACGACCACTCGATTAGTTTGACAATTACGCGATTTGTGTTAATAAAACAGAGGTTCGTTTAACGCAAATCGAATTTAAGTTAAAAGATGAAAAACAATTTTACACAACACGTAATTACGTAAACGACCATGCAATTAATTTTACGCAAATCAAAATTCACGAGGTTTTTCATCTGAAGATAGGTCGGAGATGTGCTGAAGGCGCCGTTAGCACATTTAATTTAACGCAATTCGTTTTTCTGTTAACGAGAACTCTATTTCGTTCATGCATTTTACCTATTCGTTAACAAGATGAAGCACGCGTTTACGCAAAATGACTTTATGTAAACATCTTAATCATTTCATGAACAAAAAGAATCTAAACGTCAACGAAAAATAAAAGTCGTTCATGTAAATCTAATTTACGTTAAAATAAAAAACCAGCCGAACTTTTTAAGTTCGACTGGTATTTTTTTATCTTTCTTCTGGTACAAATAATCGCTTTGCGACTGAGTATAAAATAATAACAATTGCTATACATACTGTCGTATTAATTAAGAACGTTGTACCATTAGCAATTAAGCTATATAACCAAGCTGGTTGGCCTTCTGGTGCGTAAATCCCCCAGAAAATCCACCCTGCAAAAAAGTGCATCGTGTAACGTAACAGAATCGCTAAAAATGAAAATGCAACAATTGATACTAAGTTTCTATACTTAGATGCCACTCCAGCAACTCCGAGAATACCGAATGCGAGTGGATATTCTAAAATGAACTGCACTGGATGTATGTAGTTCCCTGCCGCGTCTCCTGTTACAATTTGTAAAATCGCCCAGATTAAACCTCCGAGCACACCTGCGCCGACTCCACGTCTGATCGCAAGAATTAAAATTGGTACCATTGAAAAACTAAAACTGTACGGACCAATTTTAAATGCAGAATCGATCCAGTCGATTCCCATACTTAATGCAGCTAATATCGCAATCTCCATCATCACGACTAGCTTGTCATTAGACCTTGTCATAAATACACTTCCTAAAAGTTTACTTATGAATCAACCGCGTATCATATTCCTTCGCGAGAATTACCTCAACAGGTTCAAGGGTATAATCTCAGCAATTATGCACCCCTTATGATTCATAGCAATTAATAGTATATTGTAAACACACTTTCCTATCAACTCTCTTTTAGAAATTAAAAAGCGCTCAACATATGTTGAGCGCTTAAATGTTATGATACGCCTAAAGCGATCTTCGCATAACGTGACATATTATCTTTTGTCCAAGGTGGATTCCAAACAATTTGAACGTTCACGTTTTTAACTTCCGGTAATTCTAATAATGATTCTTCAACCATTTGTACGATTTCTGGGCCCATCGGGCATCCCATCGACGTGAGTGTCATTTCCACGCCTGCATTACCGTCTTCATCTAAAAACACACCGTAAACTAAACCTAAGTTTACAATATCTATACCGAGCTCTGGGTCAATAACGTTTTCTAACGCACCGAGCATGCTTTCTTCCATCGCTTTATCCATATTCTGTCACCTCGCATATATTATCGTATATTCAATATAACAAATATTAAACAACTAGTGAATAATAATGCTATTATTAAAGTAGTCGAAAGGATGATTTTCATGAAACCGTATCTTATATGTTTAGATTTAGACGGCACGTTACTCACTGATGAAAATACAATTGGAGACTATACAAATCGTGTCGTTCAAGAATTAAAAAGACAAGGACACTACGTCATGATTACTACGGGGCGACCGTATCGTGCGTCAGTTCCTTACTATAAAGAGTTACGATTAAACACACCAATCGTTAACTTTAACGGTGCATTCGTGCACCACCCATTAGATTTTGAATTTAAAACATTACAAGAAACATTACCTCAAGATGTTATCGAGGATATCGTCGTACATATCGATAAATACGACATTAAAAACATTGTCGCAGAAGTTCGTGATGATTTATACTTCCAATATCACGACAGCGTCTTAATGGATGAGTTTTATATGGGAGACCCTAAAAAAGTCGCAGGTGACTTACGTGATAATATGCCAGAAGAAGCAACGTCACTTCTCATTAAAACAACTGAAGACCGCATCGATTATATTCGTCACGCATTTGATAATGTGTATGCTGAAACACTTGCACATAGGCAGTGGGCACCACAACTTGCGATCATCGAGATTATCAAAAAAGGTGTCTCAAAAGCGACAGGTATCAAATATGTATTAGATGCTTTAAACTTAGATGAGTCTCGTACAATCGCATTTGGAGATGAAGACAACGATCTTCAAATGATCGAGTACGTCAGTCATGGTGTCGCTATGAAAAACGCCATCGATGAATTAAAAGATATCGCTAAAGACGTCACGCCGTTTGATAACAACAACGACGGTGTCGGTCGATATTTAAATGATTACTTTAACTTAAATATTGAATATAAGGAGTTATAATATGAAATTATTAGTAGATAGCTGTTCAGACATCAGTTTAGATTTCGCTAAAGAACATCAGTTATTTTTTATACCACTAACAATCAACGTCGACGGTAAAGAGTATCTCGACAAATACGAAATTTCAAGTGAAGAAATATCAAAAGCAGTCGATGATGGCATTCGTCCACTGACGAGTCAAGCAAACCCTGAGGAGTTATACAACCATTTTAACGAAGCTTTAAAAGAAGACTCGACGATTATTTATTTATCGTTTTCAAGTCAATTATCTGGAACGTATCAAAGTGCGAACATCGCGCGCGATATGATTTTAGAAGAGCGTGACGACGTTGATATTACTGTCATCGACTCGTTAAGTGCCAGTTACGGTTATGGACTACTCGTTGAACGCGCTACAAAATATGTAAATGATAGTTTGCCTAAAGAAGAGGTTGTTAAAAATATTGAAAGAGATAAAGCACACATTCGTCATTTATTTACAGTATCTGATTTAGATTATCTCGCAAAAGGTGGTCGTCTCTCTAAAGGGCAAGCATTTTTAGGTAGCCTTTTAAACATTCGCCCGCTTCTCCATGTAGAAGACGGAAAACTCGTACCGATTGAAAAGTATCGCGGAGTGAAACGCGTTTTAAAACGTATGGTTGAACTTATGAAAGAAGAAGGTGCAGCGACTGAAGTACACATTACTCATGCTGACAACTTAAAAGATGCAGAAGCGTTAAGAAATCTAATTTTAAAAGAGACGGATTTAACGAACGTTCAAATTTCTAGTATCGGTCCAACGATTATCTCACATACTGGGAACGGAACAATTGCACTATTTTACTTTACTGAAGGAGTGTAATATATGAAACTTGTCATAATCGGTGGATTATCAGGTGGAATGACGGTGGCAAGTCAATTTAGACGACTCGATACAACGAGCGAAATCGTTGTATACGATAAAAATCCATTTGTAAGTTTCGCAAACTGCGGCTTACCGTATTATTTATCCCGTGAAGTGAGCGAGAGATCTGATTTAATCGCGCGTACTCCTGAACAATTAAAAAATCAAGGCATCGATGTGCATACTGAACATGAAGTCATTTCAGTAAACGATAAGGAAAATTATGTTACAGTTAAAAATTTAAAAACAGGAGAAACATTTGACGATCCATACGACAAACTAATAGTATCTCCTGGCGCACAAGCGAATGAAATAGACGCAGTAAAACACGCACCACAATCATTTGTACTTCAGCACTTACATCATTTAGATCTTATCGAACAATATATTACTGAACATGATGTCAAACATGCAGTTGTAATCGGTACAGGATTTGTTGGTCTTGAAGTGTCTGAACAGTTACGTAAGCGAGGTCTTGAAGTAACAATCCTCCAACATAACTATAGAGTATACCGCACAATTGAAGAAGAGTTTAGCGAACCGATTAAAGAAGAGATGGATAAAAATGGGATTCGATTAGTTCTTAACAGTGAACCTGTAAAGTTAGATGAAACAAAGTTAACATTAAATAGTGGTGAAGTCATCGATGCAGAACTCATCATTCAGGCAATTGGTATTACACCACGCACAGACTTTTTAAAATCGTCTAACGTCGTCATGAATGACGGCTGTATACCAGTCGATGAATATGGATTAACAAACATCGATAATATTTACGCTATTGGTGACGCAATAGAAACGCATTATCAGCACGTACCACATAAAAAAGTATCTGTGGCGCTCGCTTGGCCAGCACATCGACTCGCGTACATTATCGCAAATCACCTTGCTGAAAACGATCAGTACAAACACGACGGATTACTTTCGGTATCTATTTTAAGATATTTCGATGTTGCTGTTGGTAAAATGGGATTATCATTAAAAGACTTAGAAGACGAAGACTACATCATCGTTGAGCAAACACAAAACAATAAAGCAGGATATATGCCAGGTGCAAAGCCTTTATCTTTAAAAATTTACGTCGACAAAAACACACGTAAAATTTTAAGAGCCTCCGGTATAGGCGAAGAAGGACTCGACAAACGTTTAGATATACTCTCAACACTCACACGTCTCGGTGGGACTGTTGATGATCTAATTAACATTGAGGTTGCATATGCACCTCCATTTAGTAGTCCAAAAGATATCGTCAATATGCTCGGATATAAAGCAATCGGGAAGCTATAATAGCTTCCCGATTATTTTATGCATTCTCTTTTCTTTTACTACGTTTTGCAACGATAAATATAAATATCGCAAATCCACCGAATATTAATAGACTTGAAATTAAGTACCAATGGTTTAGACCAGGTGATTCAATGACTGCAAATAATTCTGTTAACTCTCTGTCAATGACAGGGTATAATGAATTTCCGTGCGGTTGCACACGCTCACCAAGTAATAACCCACTCAGTTCTTTTCCATCTTTTACATATTCATTAGTAATCTCTAATTTTTGCGTCTCACTCGTGTTGTTAATTTCTAATATAAAATCAACGTCGTCTGTTTTAAATAACACAGTATATAGACCGTGATCATTTACAATCGTTTCAGTGTCACGATTAAATAAATTAGGATGTTGAGTAAATACTTCAGCAGTTGTTTTCATAAACTCATGAACTTCTTTATCTGTCCATAAATTCATTTGTGGATGAATCGTTTCGAAATTATCCCCGTTTTGTGCAATTTCAGTTCCGTAAGTTACAAACACTGGTCCATCATGCGCGATTAAATACGGATATAACATTTTTACACGAGTCCCAGGGAATAGATTGTTTTTAACTGAATATGACGTAAAACGTGCACTAAAGAAGTGATCCGCCATTAAAATTTCTTCGCTATTCGTATACTCAGGAATATCTTTATCGAGTCCACCGAATGCTTCTGCAATACTTTTTCGTTTAGAATCGTAAGCAGTGTAATCAAAGTTAGTAGCATCGACATTTTCACTTAAGACGACCGCATATGTTTTAATATCGTCTGGTAAAATTTCTGTTCGATCGACATTTTGTACGACGTACATACTGACGCCATCAATATCAAAGTTATTAACGAATTCTGTCATCAATTTTTTGTATTTTTGACGATTTTCTTCATTGTTAAAATCAATAAATTGACGGTCGATTAAATCGAAATATTCTTCCATAATCGGCGTCATATTTGGACGATCTAATGCTGTAAACTCATCTGTCGCTGTCGTTGGAAGATCTACGATCACTTTTAAATTTTTATCGTGAGCTTTTCTTATAAAGTCTTTAAACTTCTCTTCTCCACCGAAACGTTCAGCTATTTTTGTGTAGTCCGTGACACTATACCCGAGGATGTCAGAATCGTCCATTTCAAATACTGGACTTAATTGAATCGTGTCAAACCCCATCTCTTTTATGTAGTCTAACTGATTCAGAATACCTTCTAAGTCTCCACCGTACGGTAAGTAATAATCACTATTTTGGTTATCAAACGAATCATTATCTTTATTTTTATTTAAAAATCTATCGATTACAATGGTATATACACGTGACGTATCGTCAGACTCTGCATAGACGTCACTTATATGTATAGATGAAAACATTAAGATAAATAACGTGACATATAAAAACTTCTTCAATCTACGTCCACCTTTCAATTATGTACTTTCAATTATACTGGATTTTAATTTTTTATGTATAGAAAAATAGTAAGTTCACTGATTCTACATAAAAAAACTGCAGATTGCTCTGCAGTTTTAATATTATAAAACACCTAGTGGTAAGTAAGAACCAAGTAGAACTGTAACGATAATTACGACAATCGCGATGATTAAAAGCATTTGTACGTTCGTTTCTTTTTTCTCACGAACGAGCGTCATTTCCATTAGAGCAATCGCTCCAAGTCCGAGTAATGCTTTTAGACCATACATCATATGACCGTTGCTTACGTTACCAATGATACTTAAGTTTTGAATGAAAATCATTACACCACTAAATAGTACGATAATGTAAAACAGTCTTAGTGTCATGTGTAAAATAAACGCTCTACGATTTTCAGATGTAGGATTTCCTTTGTATGAAAAATACGTAATTAGAAATAATACAAAAGCGAGCGCAATTGCTGTTAAGTGTAAATGTAACATCATGTGTCTCCTTTATTTAATATAAGTTGTTAATGTACCAATTCCATTAATTGATACGCGAACCGCATCGCCTGACTCTAAGAAATCAGGGTGCTCCATTCCTGCAGCTACACCTTCTGGAGTTCCTGTAGCGATAATATCTCCAGGTAACAGTTTCACGTACTTAGAAACTTCTGCAATAATATTTTCAACAGACAGAATCATATCACGCGTATTACCGTCTTGACGAATCTCATCGTTCACTTTTGTAACGATCGATACGTTATTTAAGTTCGGTAATTCATCTTTAGTCACGATATATGGACCAACTGGTGCTGCTAAACTTTTCCCTAAGAAAAATTGTTTGAATGATTTTTGTAAATCACGTGCTGTGATGTCGTTTACAATCGTATAACCGTACACGTAATCTAGGGCTAAGTGTGGTTGAACGTTATGCGCTTCTTTACCGATTACAATACCAAGTTCACCTTCATAATCTAACTCTTCAGTGACGTCACTAAATGAGTCGATTGTACCTTCATCACCAACTAAGCTTGAATTTGCTTTAGTAAACACAGTCAGTGATACTTCATTATTTAACTCATCTGCGTGTTTTTTATAGTTACGACCAAAACAAATCAGGTTGTTTGGAGGTGCAACTGGTGGTAAAAATTCGATTTCGTTAAACGGTGCTTTGTATAAATGGTTATTATCGTCCGCTTCAGCTTTTTCAACTAAAGTACGAACGATTTCTTGGAAATCTAACGTATTATACGTCGTAATTCCTTCTAGTAAAGTTTTTGGATAATCTTTTTCTTCTCCAAATTGTTCAAATAGTTTTGGTAAGTTCCAAGCACTATCTTCTCTTTTCACTTTCACTCCGTAAGTCGGATTGCCTTTATAAGTAAATGATAAAAATTTCATGAGACGACTCCTTTATCCCTTTTAATTAGTATAACAAAACATCGCTTTAATATCTTTAAAATTAACTAACGATTACTTTTAAAAATTTCTAAAAGTGTAATTTTGAATTTATTTAATATAAGCATGATCGCATATAATACGATGAGTATTATAAATATAATTAAAACGAGCGTTGCTACTGTGACTTCTCCGTAATAATTAAATCCTATCCCGTAAAAAATTATACTCATTAAAAAGTTAAATACGATAAATAATAACAACACGTATTTCCCAGGAATTTCAAACAGTAGTGTCGTTAATTTTGGTGCTTGCTCGACCAGTAATATTATCGTTAAGAATAATGCAAATCCGAGCATCATACCCCCGATATTTTCGCCGATTAGTTTTCCACTTCTACTGCCTAAACTTAACACTTCGATCATTTTTATAAGAAGTGCACTCGTTAATACAACAAGTGTTAAAATATACCCTTTTGTTTTAAAGTACGTCTCGATATCGATACGTTCTAATATACTACCGATAAAAGTGAATGGTAGTGAGACGAACATAAACAGACTAAAGAAATCCATTGCACGGATGGAAGATACGTTTAATTCAATCATCGAAATGATATCTTTTTCACGGTATACTCCAAGATAATTATTCAGTTGTTGGATGCTTGAGTATATAATATCGTTCGTTGAAACGGACGTTAACGCTGGTATAATTGTCCAAACGACTAAATATAAAACTAATAATATAACAGCTGTAATTAAGCTTATTATTAATGAATTTTCTCTAAAAAATAAAACGACCATACCACTTAATGGGATGACAAATAATATAATAAAACCATTAAATAATACACTACATCCAAGTAATACTAAAAATACAAGAGATAACCGTTTTAAGACAGTTACCTTATCATATTCTTGCCTTGAAATGATTAACCCTGTCACAAGAGACAGAAGTGGTATCATTACCCCACTAAATATTAAATGGTAGAGCTGAAAAGATCTCAGCTCTCTACCATATAAATACTCGTAAGGATTTACGTAAATAATCGGAAGTAAATAATAAATCCCGACGGCAAACATTGTAAAAATAATTGTAAAACCAATGAGTGCATTATCCTTTTTGACAGTCATAGACATTTAACACTCCATAATTGAAATAATATAAGTACACATCTACTTGTGCGTTTAATGCGTGTTCAATTGAACGTCTATAAATATCCATCTGAACACTGTATCGCTCAATTAAATCTCTTTCTGATTCATTTGTAACTCGATCCGTTTTGTAGTCAATAATAATATAACGATCATCATGTTTCACTAAGCAGTCTACAATACCTTGTACCATCTTACCATTTACATCACTAATATCGATCGTTTTTTGACTCATTATAAATGGTAATTCTGTATAGTTTTGTAGAGACTCTTTAAATATAGATTGTATTGTTTTATCTTCAACAAATCGTAATCCATACTCCGTCATTCGTGCTCTATTCTCTTCAGTTACATATTCTAAATCTTTTGTGTAGTTATGAACGATTGCACGCACTAAACTTTCTTTATTGTCACTTTGAATAATCGAGTCTATTCGATGAACGATTTGTACCATCACTTCATGCATAATCGTCCCAAAAATCGGTGCGTCTTTTGTGTCATCTAAAAATGCAGGCTTTCTAAGTCGAACTTCTTTTTTGTAAATGTCCGTTCTTAACTCTGCGGTTTCATCGATCGTTTCGTTTCTGCGTTTAATTTCAGTGACAGAGTCTTTGACACTTTCTAAATAGTCGTCTCCACCTTTATATTGATAATTGAGTCGTTCAATAATTTCTGGTGAAGGATACACGCTATCCGTTAAATCAAATAAGTCATCAAGCGATAGACGTTCTGTCACTTCAGCAGTCTCTTCTCCATTATCGTAATACATAGATGTCTTAAAGTATGGATTATCTTTATTTGCAAATAAAATTGGAGCGAGTAATGTTCTGTAATCACTAGCGTTTAACCTGAATTCTTTTGGTAGTGGTACGTTCGGTTCTATTGAATCGATGTCAATGTCTTTAATTTCAAACACGTCTAAAAACGATGCGTTTTCTTCTTGATACGATTCGAACTTATCTAACGGTTCGTCTTTTAATAACGGGATGTATAAACATTCCTCTGCTCGTGTTAATGCAACATATAATAAGCGAAGTCTTTCTGAAATATCTTCTTTATGAAGCATATCTTTCATATATTCATAATGTAAGTTAGACTGTATAAGTTTATGTGTCGCGTCATAAGTTTTCATCGACACACCATACATTGGGTGAACGAGTATCGAATTATTTAAATCACGACTTCTTAAACTGCGCTGATTATTCACTAAAAAGACGTGTTTAAATTCTAATCCTTTAGATGAGTGAATCGTCATCACTCGAACGACATCTTCTTCCTCACTCACGACTTGCTCCTCTCCAAAATCAACATTACGATCTGATAAGTACTGAATATAGTTTATAAATTCATACAGTGAATGGTAGTTTCTTTTCATAAATTCCATACTGTAAATCATTAATCCGTTTAAATTTGCCTTACGTGTATCGCCGCTCGGAAGTCCCGCAAAGAATTCTATAATATCGTATCTGTCGTACATATATTTTAATAGTGATGTGACTGAACGATATTTCGCTTCTTCTTGTAACAACTGTAATTCTGATAAAAGAAACTCAATTTTTTCTTTTGTTTCATCGTCTACATCATAATTTTTTAAAGACTCATAGAAATATCCACGTTTATTTTCATCGTTCACTCGTATTTTAGCGATATCTGTATTTGTAAAGTTAAAGAAAGGCATACGACACAGACCAACTAAATGATCGTCTTGAAGCGGGTTATCAATCACTGAAATAAAGTTCACCATCGTGCGTATTTCAAGCGTGTCAAAATACCCCGTATTATTTTCGTATACTAACGGTATGTTATATTCTTTAAATTTACTATGATACGTATCGATGGCTTGTCGTGCTGGTGTTAAAATTACGATATCTTTATAGTCGACGTTTTGTTCGCGTAACTCCAAAATTTTCTTGATGACGTAATTGATTTCTGCTTCTTCTTTAGACAGTGCACCTTTTAAATATACGATGCCTTCAATTTCCGTTTGTACTGGCGTTTTATTTTTCTCAAGACCAACGTGTAACGCTTCGTTATCCGTATAGTCGATTTCACCGACCTCTCGGTCCATGAGATGCTTAAAGATAAAGTTCGTCGTTTCTAACACGCCGATATTCGAACGGAAGTTTTTATTTAGCGTAATTAACGTACCAGAATCTTCTTGTTGGAACGCATCCATCTTTTCTAAAAAGAGTTTAGGTTCTGCTTGACGGAATCTGTAAATCGATTGTTTAACGTCTCCAACCATAAATAAGTTTCCGTCATGCGCATCACCAGATTTTAAACGCATAATAATCGATTCTTGTACTCTGTTTGTATCTTGGTACTCATCAATCATCACTTCTTTAAACTTATTCTGATACAGTTTACTAATCTCTCCATCGTTACAAGATAAAATATTAATCGCAAAGTGTTCGTAATCGTTAAAGTCCATCGTGTTCGATTCACGTTTACGTTTACCATACGCTTCAATTAATTCCACTCCGAGCTGTATAAAAGTATTCCGTACACCGTTCATATTTGCCATTTCTTCTAAAAATGAATCTAACGTCATAACGCTTAATCCTATAACAGCTTTTCGCTTTTCACTCGTTTGATCAATCAGTTGACTAATATAGTTTTTATCCGCTTCATCTTCGATACTCTTATATACTTTAGTACTTCTAGGAAGCACTTTTTGATTTACTTCTGTTGAAGATGCAGTGTTATTTCTAACTTTTAAATGGATGGCTTTAAATTCATCCGCGAGGTTTTGTAATTTTTTAATTTGTGCATCGTTATAATCTAAGTCCACATGTACTGAAAATAAACCTTCTAGCAGCTGGTCTACCGCTTCAAGTGCTTCTTCGATTATTTTTAAGTTTTTGTCTTTATAGCGGTCGTAAATTTCCGTTAACATTTCGACATCTAACCACTCGTCCATTAACCCTTCTAAAAATGAAAGTGGATGTTCTGTCGCAATCGCTTCGTTATATAACTTTAATACTGCTCTTTTTAAATAATCGTTTTGTTTATCTGTAGATAAAAACTCCTCAAGCATTACAAAATTTTCATCGTTATCTTGATAATGTGTTTCAAGAATTTGATCTAATACATCATTTTTTAACGTGGTCGTTTCTTCGTTAGATAACGTGCGCATGTCTGGAGAAATACCAATCGTATTGTAATGGTTTTGAATTAAAAACTGACAAAAGCTATGTAGCGTACTAATATGTGCATCATTTACTTTTAATATCTGACTTTCTAAACGTTTCTTTTCGCTATCGTTTGTCGAGTTTTTTAAGCGATCAATTAATGCTTCTTCGAGCTTTGATTTCATATCTTTCGCACTTGCGTTTGTAAATGTCGATACGAATATTTCATCGATAGAATATGTATCGTTTAATATATTCGTAATAATACGCTCGACGAGGACAGCTGTTTTACCACTCCCTGCTGCTGCAGACACTAATACGTCGCTACCTCTTGTATCAATCGCACGTTGCTGATCTATCGTAAATTGTTTACTCAACTGCCTCGCCTCCTCGCTTAATTTTCTCTACTGCTTCAGTTATTTCTTGCGCATCTTTATCAACAAAATCACGTTGGTTCATCATATAGTCGATGTTACATGCAGATTTAAATTTACAATAACGACAAGGTTCAAGCACGCCTTTCTCTAAAATAGGGTTTATTTTAACATTGCCGTCGTATATATCATCAACCGCATGTTTTACTTTCTCAACCGCATAGTCCTTAAAACGTTCATACATATCAATGGATAAGAATCGTGATTCTGATTGGCCACTTACCTTACCTTTTGATTTAAACCCTTTATAATAACCTCTAGGATCAGCTTCCGCTTTTAAAAGTGGTGATAGACTATCAAGAGTCGATGCTTCTAAATAATCCACGTCGTTTTCATTAACAACTATTAACCCTTTTGGTTTTAACTGATCTTCTTTTAGTTCTTTTAACATCTCTTCATACTTTTCAGGTGTTTTCGCAGTCAATAATTTATTTTGCGTTTGATTGTTAGCACTCGTTTTTGTAGTTACGACTGGATAGAACATCATCGTTAACGGCAGTACATTTTCTCCGAATTTATCAGCATTTGACTCAATAATATTCATATAAATAAATTGTTGAAGTTCTGTTCCGAGATATACGTCTTTTAAATCGAGATCTTTAGTTTTACTTGATTTATAATCGATTAAAGAGATATAAGTACCATCTTCACGTACATTTGTATCAATTCGGTCGATAACTCCTCGTAGATTTACTATGTTTTTCTTTTCAGTCTCGAGTTGATACGCACCAAACAAATCGCTTTCGTGACCGAATTTTTCTTCTAAATATTGAATGTTAAAATTCGATGCCTCTAAATAACGTTGTAAGTTAATCACGACATCTGTGATTGTCTCAATACTTTTTAGTTTTAATATTCTATAGTATCCCGTATGTTCAAATATACCGTGAGAAATATTTTTAACTGCCGTATTCACAGACTCTGTTACTGCTTTGTTAATATCAGATGGTGTTTTTTCACGAAGTTCATAGTTAAAATGATTTTTCAACACATCTTCTATAACTGAGTGGTATAAGTTACCGAGGTCTACCGCTTCAAGTTTAAATTCTTCACGCTTATCGATTTTTAAACCATAGTCCATAAAGTGTTGGAACTGACAGTTATAAAAGCTTTGAAACCTCGATACAGACCCATTTAAAGTGTCACCGTATAATTCTGTCGCGACTGATGTATCGATTTTTTCACTTTCGTTTTTATACGATAACTGTCTCACTAACTGATTAAATATGTCTTTATGATTAACGTCATTTTTAAGCGCTTGAAGTGCTTCTAAAAACACTTTATCCTTAACACCTTTTGTCAATGTATCTTTATATTGTTTCGGTGTATTTAATATATTTCTTAAATGCTCAAGGAGTAAATCACGCATACTATTGATGCTGGAGATATTATATTCGACATCTCGAGTACCATATAAAGACGGATTGATAACCGGCATGTTTGAAGCGTTTTTTAACTCCTCAACAAACGGGCTAATTTTTGTCGGCTCATTTTTTAAATTACTCACCGCATAGCTAATGAATAGTCCATCCGTTGGACGCGTCACACCATGATAAAATACAAAGCGCTCATCTTGACGAAGTACTTCATCTCTAGGAGAGATTTGAATGTCGTTCAATTCAAACGCTTCTTTTTCTTCGTCTGTGATAATATCGTTATGACTCATATCCATTGGCATGACGTTGTTGTTCATACCGATCATAAATATATATTTTTTATTTTCAACTTTCGCAAGGTCCAGTAATCCAACAGTGACTTCATCGAGCGTTGCTGGTAATAAGTTAAATTCCGCTTCAAGTAGACCTTCCATTAAGTTATCGACAAAGATGTTAAACTCAACCGTTTCTTCTCCATATACGATATTCGCGTCATCTAGAAGACCGATAAAGTGATTGTATGCATCTTCAGTTTCGTTTTGACGATTTTTGTTATCAATATCATCGATATGTCGTTCGAGTCGCTCTAATACACCATTTTCTTCTAAAAAGCGATATATAGTACGGATGTAATCAATCGCTTTTGCACCGTCGTTCAATTTAGCGTAAAGATTTTCTAATGCGCCGAGCACTCTGTTTTTATAGTCGAGCATCGCTTTGATTTTTAGTTCATCATCTTCAGTGAGTTTTAATTCTTTACCGTCGTCTCGTGTTTCTAGAAAGCGTCTAAATAAATCATCATTAAATAGTCCGGATTTATAATCGATTCCAGATTCTAATATGACGTTTTCAAAAAAGTATAATGCATCGTCGTCATTTTTATAATTTAAATAACCACTTTTCATAATGTTAATGATCGATTCACGCTTAAAATTTTGACGATAGGCGTTAAATACACTCATCATAAATTGTATAAATGGATGCTGCACCATTTTATACTTTTGATCGACTGAATATGCGATATCGAATTTCTCAAAGTAATATCGAAGTACTTCAATATAACTACTATCTCGATATAAAATACCGATATCTTTATATCGAACATTTTTTGTACGGACGAGCGTTTCGATTTGTCGCATCACTTCTTCGACTTCGACTCTCATATTTGGTGCTTTTATAAGTTTAACGCCGTCATTACTATTTATCGGTGTACCTTTACGTAGAAAACGTTCAACTTCATATAACCCCTCACTGTTTGCACGATAGTTTTCATGAGAAAATTCGATGACTTTAACTCCATCGCTACCAAACAATTCCTCTCTTTTTAAACTATCGATGACGTTTTCTGTCTTTCTAAAGAGCTCTAAATTATCCCCGCTATGCATCAGTAAAAGTGTAATGTCATCAGTAAATCGAGTGAGCGTCTTAATAAGTTGAAGTTCTAGTTCTGTAAAGTTATGGAACCCATCGATATAAATCGTCGCATGATTTAAACTTTCAACTTCATTCACATCAATTGTCTGTAGTACTTCTAAAAAATGTGGCATTAAGTTAATGTTTTCAATTGAATAGTCTTCAATTGTATCGATCCAAGCGCGATAGACTTTTACGAGGTCTTCATACTTCTCTTTCGTACGGTTATCTTTAAACGTTAAGCTTTCAATATCCTCAGCACTAATATCATAGTTAATAAACTCTTGAATCGTCTTTAAAAGCTTTTGCGAGAATTTTATATATTGCCTTGAATCTTTATAGTACTTTAACGTGTCGGGTTCGAACTGCTCAAGGATTTTATGTATAAGCATAATATGTCCGACTTCACTAATATGATTTTTTTCTCGATGTCCAATTTCATTAAAAACATGCCAAATAAAACGAGAGAAGCTTAAGACTGTCGTTCTTAAACTTCCTTTGTACGTTTTATCTTCATCTGTCGTTAATATTTCTTCATACGTTAAAGTGTTTTGCGTTGGTGTTATGATATAAATTCGATGTCCAAGTGGATCATTATCCGTTTTCTCATTAATTTGTCTAAACATCTCTTTAGATTTACCGGCACCACTTATACCTGTCCATACTTTAATCATCGTATACCTCCTAATTAATCAGAGAAATCATTCGATATTTCAGAAAATGGCCAAAATCTTAAGAATACTTTTCCGATAATTTGATCATCCTCTATGAGACCAAATTGCCTTGAGTCTTTACTTACTGGTCGGTTGTCTCCTAATACTAAATATTGGCCTTCAGGAATTTCACCATTGACACCGAGGTCTGATAACTCAAAGTTATCTAGATAAGAATCTCCTTTGTACGAAACATAACTTTCATCGATACGTTCACCGTTGACATAAACTTCTTTGTCGACCATTTTAACGTCGTCCCCTGGTACACCGATGACGCGTTTAATGTACGCTTCGCCTTCCTTATTATCAAATACGACAATGTCCCCATGTTCAACGTCATGCATCTTGTAAGATACTTTACTTACAAATACTCTATCTCCATCTATAAATGTTGGCGCCATGCTTGCACCATCAACGACAAATTGTGTGAGTAAAAATTGTCTCACTAAAAATACGACGACAAGGGCGACGACTATCGTCACAACCCATTCTCTAATTTCCTTTAACATACTGCCACTCCTAATTACTGTTCATTTTTCTATTTAAATAACGTTCATATAATTTTGATATCACATATAATACGACTAAAAATACAACTGATAATATAAGTCTCGTTGGTGATGTAAAAAATGTCGTTACATCGTGACCGACAATTGAAATCGATAGTATCATTATAAATTTTGCACCGATCAATATATACAAATAGACGCGTTTTTTTACGTTAGATACTCCAGCTATCACGTTGATAACAGATGAGGGAGTAAATGGTAATGACATTAATATAAATAAAAACGTAAACCCTCTTTTGTCAATGAATTCTCGCATCTTAATTAACGTTTTATGTTTATTAATATAGCGCGTTGCGGGTGTTTTTAAGAAGTTTCTAACGACTAGAAATACTGAATAACTCCCGATTACACTTCCTAAATAACTCATCAAAAATCCAATAAAAAAGCCATACGCGTTCGTATTTAATATGACGATAACGATCAGTGGTAAAAACGGTAAAAACGATTCTATAAAGACGAGTAATAAGCCGACGAAGATACCTAAGCCATCGAACGCTTCAAATATCTGCTCCAGCCCTTCTTTAGTTGTAAACAATTCGATATATTTCTGCATCGTTTCACCTACCGATTATCGTTTGTTATATTATAACACCTTTTAAATGATGAAGCCGTAGAGAGGCAACAAAAAAACTCCCATACACATATATGTATGAGAGTTTCGGCTTCTAGTATTATTTAGAAAGTACTTCTTTAATTTGTCCGATTGCCCAGTCCAAATCTTCTTTTTCGATAATTAGAGGTGGTGCAAAACGAATGACTGTGTCATGTGTTTCTTTACATAATAGTCCACGCTCTTTTAACGCTTCACAGTATGGTCTCGCATCTTCTGTTAGTTCCATACCGATGAATAATCCGCGTCCACGTACCTCTTTTATGATTGGGTTATCGATAGTTTTAAGTTCTGATTTCATGTACTCACCGAGTTCGTTTGAGCGCTCTGCAAGTTTTTCATCGAGTAAAACGTCGATTGCTGCAATAGATACTGCTGCTGCAAGTGGGTTACCACCGAATGTTGAACCGTGTGATCCAGGAGTCATTAACTCAAGTACTTCTTTGTCTCCAAGCACAACTGATACTGGTAATACTCCACCACCGAGTGCTTTTCCTAAGATGTACATGTCTGGTTTAACGTCTTCCCAGTCACATGCGAATAATTTACCACTACGGCCAAGTCCACATTGGATTTCGTCAGCGATCATGAGAACGTTGTTCTCATCACATAACTCACGAACTTCTTTTAAGAAGCCGTCACGTGGGATGTTAATACCTGATTCACCTTGAATCGGTTCTAAGATTACAGCAACTGTATTTTCATTAATTGCCGCTTTTAATGCGTCAATATCACCATAAGGTACAAGTGGGAAACCTGGTACTAATGGGTGGAAGCCGTCTTTATATGCTTCTTCACTTGAAAGTGAAATCGCACCTAACGTACGGCCATGGAAGTTACCATTCATACCGATGATTTCTTGTTTACCATCTTCGATACCTTTCACTTCTTTACCCCAACGACGTGCTGCTTTAATTGCAGATTCAACTGCCTCAGCACCAGTGTTCATAGGAATACCCATTTCTTTTCCAGAAATTTCGTTAAGTTTATCTAACCATTCACCTAAGTTGCTTGAATAGAACGCACGAGATCCAAGTGTTACTTTATCTGCTTGTTCTTTAAGTGCTTCGATAATTTTAGGGTGACGGTGACCTTGGTTTACTGCTGAATATGCTGAAAGCATATCTAAATACTTGTTACCTTCTGGGTCTTTTACCCATACACCTTCTGCCACGTCAACGACGATTGGCAGAGGTTTATATGTTGGTGCTGCTACTTTATCAGCAAGTTGAATGATATCTTTTGATTGTGTCATACTGACACCTCCTATTATAGAAATGAATTATATTAGAACATTTCTGAAGTTGTTTTACCTTGCATGTGGAGTAATAAGTAGTCTGGTCCACCTGCTTTAGAGTCTGTACCTGACATCTTGAATCCACCAAATGGCTGGTATCCAACGATTGCTGCCGTACAACCACGGTTGAAGTATAAGTTACCAACGTGGAAGTCACGACGTGCTTCTTCTAAATGTTCACGGTTGTTAGTGAATACTGCACCTGTTAAACCGTAGTCTGTGTTGTTTGCAAATTTGATTGCTTCAGTGAAGTCTTTAGCTGTTGCGAATCCGACAACTGGTCCAAAGATTTCTTCTCTCATCACTTGGTCATCGTGTTTAAGTCCAGAGAATACTGTTGGATAAACGAAGTGACCTGTTTCATTTTCGATTTTACCACCGATTTCAAGTTTACCTTCTTGTTTACCGATTTCGATGTACTTCTCGATTTTATCTAATGACGCTTGGTCAATAACTGGTCCCATGAAGATATCTTCAGATGGGTCACCAACTGTTAATTCTTTTGTTTTTTCTACTACTTTTGCAAGTAATTCATCATGTACGTCTTCAAGTGCAATTACACGTGAACATGCTGAACATTTTTGTCCAGAGAATCCGAATGCAGAGTTTACAATTGCATCTGCTGCTTCGTCTAGATCTACACCGCTGTCTACAACGATTGTGTCTTTACCACCCATCTCAGCGATTACACGTTTTAAGTTTACTTGTCCTTCGTGAACAACTGCTGCACGTTCATAAATACGTACACCAACGTCACGTGAACCAGTGAATGATACGAATGCAGTATCTTTATGGTCAACTAAGTAGTCACCAATTTCTCTTGATGAACCTGGGATGAAGTTGATTGCACCTTTTGGTAATCCAGCTTCTTCAAGAACTTCAACAAATTTGTACGCAACAACTGGCGTGTTTGAAGAAGGTTTTAATAATACTGTGTTACCTGAAACAAGTGCTGCAGCTGCAGTACCTGCCATGATTGCAAATGAGAAGTTCCAAGGTGAGATAACATATCCAACACCTAAAGGAATGTAATCGAAACGGTTGTATTCATTTGCACGTGATTGTACTGTTTTACCGTTCGCTAATTCTAAGTTTTGACGTCCGTAGTAGTTTAAGAAGTCGATTGCTTCAGCAACTTCTCCGTCCGCTTCTTTCCATGGTTTACCCGCTTCTTTCACTAAGTGACCAGTAAATTCTGCTTTTCTGTCGCGTACGATTTGTGCTGCTTTGAAAAGAATATCTGAACGCATTGAGAATGAAGTTTTTCTCCATGATTCAAATGTTTCTTTTGCAACTTCCATCGCTTGGTCTGCTTCTTTACGTGTCGCTTGTGAAACGTATCCGATGATTTCTGATTTGTTTGCTGGGTTGTATACCTCACTTTTATCTTCAGTGAAAATTCTTTCACCGTTAATAACTAATGGGAATTCTTGACCGAAGATCTTTTGAGCTTCTTTAATTCCCTCTTTAACCCATGCTTTGTTTTCTTCTTTCGTATAGTCCACGAATGGTTCGTGTCTATAGTGATTCATAGAGTAATCCATAAAAAAGTATCCTCCTAAAAATAGTTTATCTTCTATTATAATCTCACATTACTATATGAGTATTCAAGCTATTAGATAGTTTTGTATAAACTTACAAATCTATGTATTATTAGTTCGTTTTTTGTAAACTAAAAAAATAAAAGACTTAGCGCTTGCTAAGTCTTTTACCGGTCATACATTTGTTCTTTTGCCTCTTTAATCCAAATAGGCATACGTTGTCGTAGGGAGTCAAAACCGTATTTTTCGGTTTGTTCAATCGTATCTAATATCGATTTTTCTGCCTTTTTCTTACACTTTTGCTTGAAGTATTCATTCTCTTTTAAGGTCAGATTTAATTTCCCATCCCTATCGTTCACTGCTAAAATTTTGCACTTTACAATCTGCCCTTTTGAAAGATAATGATGGATATTTTGTACGAAGTTGTCCATCACTTCTGAAATATGGATAAGTCCTTCTACACCATCCATCGTTTTGACAAAAGCACCGTATGGCCGAACGTTTGTTACTTTTACTTTAACAAATTGACCTGCTCGGTAGTGTTTTGTCACGAAAAAACCCCACTTCTATAACACTATTGTATAATAGCATATTTTAAGTGAGGCTTCCATTTATTCTATCTATTTATGATGATCGTCATGCACGTCTGAATTTATTTTATTTAAAACTTCTTGTTCGAACTCTTGTGCACGTTGTTCTTGCTTTTTTGAATATTTTCGAATTAATACGAACGCTACATACGCTAATACGATACAAACAACGAGCGTAATAATTCCAGGAATATATTCAGTTTTATCTTCAGGGAAATAAAGAAATTCCATCATAAGTCATTCACACACCTTTACCTTATTAGTATAACAAATTATGCGGATTTTCCTACGATGAAATTCTGACAATTATTTGTCGACTGAATTATAAAACTTCAATCGTTTCGATAACGATGTCCTCTACTGGTTTATCCATTGGACCAGTTGTTACACTTGCGATATCATCGACAACGTTCATTCCTTCGATCACTTGACCGAAAACAGTGTGGCGGTTATCTAACCATGGTGTTCCACCGAGGTCAGCATACGTTTTAATTACCTCTTCAGGATATCCAGCACCTTCTAATTGACCGAGCATGTTCATCGGAACACGAATCGCTTCTACGATGAAAAACTGTGAGCCGTTCGTGTTTGGTCCACGGTTTGCCATTGATAACGCACCACGGAAGTTAAATAACTCTTCGTGGAACTCATCTTCGAAGTCCTCATCCCAAATACTTACTCCACCCATACCAGTACCTGTAGGGTCTCCACCTTGAATCATGAAATCTTTAATAATTCTGTGGAAAATTTGACCATCGTAATAGCCGTTTTTAGCATGTGTGACGAAGTTTTCTACAGTTTTCGGTGCTTTATCTGCAAATAGTCGAACTGTAATGTCACCTTTATTTGTTTTAATAACGACACTTTGTTCGTTTTCTAATACTGTTTTGTCCATTTGTGAAAATGCCATTGATCTTTCCTCCAATATTTCAACATTACTTAAATTGTTGTATGATTAAACTTCATTTTGTTCCAACAGTCATTATAGAACATATCGTGTTCATTTAAAACCGATATTAATTCATGTATAATAAAGTCATATAATTGTGAGAAGGAGGTTATGGTGTGACGTTATTACATTTTTTAATATTACTACCATTAATAGCAGCTGTTATTATACCGGTAGTGTATAAATATCAAAAAGACATCCATCTCGGATGGTTTGTACTACCAGTACCATTCGTTATCGTGTCTTATTTATTTACGTTAATACCAACTGTAAAAAGTGGGTCAAACATCTACTACACGTTAAACTTTATGCCAAAAATCGGCATGAACTTCGATGTATACATAGATGGCCTTGGATTACTTTTTGCCATTTTGATATCTGGAATTGGAACGTTAGTCGTTCTATATTCGATTGGATATCTTTCAAAAGATGAAAAACTCGGTAACTTTTACGTCTACCTCTTAATGTTCATGGCAGCGATGCTCGGTGTTGTGACAATTGATAACGTTTTAATGTTATATATGTTTTGGGAGTTGACGTCGATCTCGAGTTTCTTACTCATCGCGTTTTGGACGACAAAAGAACGTTCAACTTACGGCGCTCAAAAATCGATGTTAATTACGATGTTCGGTGGTTTTATGATGCTCGGTGGTTTCATTTTACTTAGCATTATTACGGAAACATTTAGCATTCGAGAAATGATTGCTTCATCAGATGTGATCGCATCAAGTGGTGTTGGAGTCATTGCACTCGTGTTAATTTTACTCGGTGCATTTACAAAATCAGCTCAGTTTCCGTTTTATATTTGGTTACCTGATGCAATGGAAGCACCAACTCCAGTCAGTGCTTATTTACACTCTGCAACGATGGTTAAAGCAGGGCTATATTTAGTTGCGCGCTTTACACCAGTGTTTATGTGGAGCTTAACGTGGGTCAATACGATTTTAATTATCGGACTCATTACACTCGCATGGGCATCATTTAACGCAGTCGTTAAAGATGATATGAAAGCAGTACTCGCATTTTCTACCGTGTCTCAACTCGGTTTAATTATGTCATTACTCGGGCTTGGAGCTTTAGCTGTCACTGCTGGTTTTAATGAAGAAATATTTACAGTCGCAGTCATTGCTGCAGTATTTCATATTATTAACCACGCGACGTTTAAAGGTGCGCTATTCATGGTGACAGGGATTGTCGATCACCAAACAGGTACGCGTAGCATTAAACGACTCGGTGCGTTGATGACGATTATGCCAATCAGTTTTACAATTACGTTAATTACTGCATTTTCTATGGCAGGACTTCCGCCATTTAATGGATTTTTATCTAAAGAAATGTTCTTAGAAGCGATGTTTGAAATTTCTCAGTCGAACATCACTATATTAAGTACGATTAGTGTTTTATTCCCATTACTTGCGATTCTCGGAAGTATATTTACTTTCGTCTATTCGATGAAATTAATATTTGGGGTATTTACTGGAGAATCATTTGATACTCCAAAAGAACCTTCTGAAGCACCGATGCTGATGTTAATTTCACCAGTTATTTTAGCTTCGCTCGTCGTCATTATCGGCTTATTCCCGAACATTTTATCGAATACGATTATTAGTCCAGCGGCCAGTGCAATTTTAGATCGTCAAAATTTTGTCGACGTATCGATTAGTTTTTGGCACGGTGTAACACCTGCTTTACTCTCTACGATTTTAATCGTCTTAGTCGGAGCACTACTCTACTACTTTAGAGAAAGCTGGATGTTTATTTACGATTATATTAAGGAGCGTTTTACGTTAAATAACTTCTATGACCAGTCACTCGTAAACAGTACAAAATACTCTAACAAAGTAACGAATACATTATCTACAGGATTTTTAAGAACATACCTACTGTATATATTCGGCTTCTTAACAATTTTTAGTATCGTTACGATGTTTAGAACTGGTTTAAATTTAAGTCTTACAGATCTTGCACCTATAGGAATTCAAGAAGTGATTCTAATTGTTGTTATATTAGTCTCACTCGGAATTATTATGATTACAAAATCTCGTATGGTCAGTATTATTATGCTCGGTGCAGTTGGATTTAGTATGGCGTTATTCTTCGTATTCTTTAGAGCGCCGGACTTAGCATTAACTCAACTCGCGATTGAAACTGTAACGACGACTCTATTCTTAGTATGTTTCTATCACTTACCTAAAGTGAGTAAGTTACCAGAAACACGTCAGTTTAAATTAACGAACTTAATCGTTGCAGTAATGGTCGGAGCAGTTTCGATTTTAATTGGGTTATCTGCATACAGTCATCGTATATTCGAATCGATTTCTGAATATCATATCGAACACGTATATGACTTAGCTGCAGGTAAAAATATGGTAAACGTTATTCTCGTTGACTTCCGTGGTTACGATACTGTGTTTGAAACAGTGGTATTCGCAATCGCCGGAATCGGTATTTACATTTTAATGAGAATGACAAGCCTAAGAAAGGATGATGAAAATGAAGAGCACACTTAAAAGAGCCGGCTATAAGGCACTCCATCGACAAATGAACGATGTGCATTTACAGTACATCTCTAAAGTTGCGTTTTTCATCATCACGATGTTTAGTTTGAACTTATTCTTTGCAGGGCACTATACGCCAGGTGGAGGATTCGTCGGTGGATTACTCATGAGTTCAGCAGTGCTACTCTTACTGATTGCTTATGATGTAAAGACGTTAAAGAAGATGCTACCGATTCCGTTAAAATTATTAATATCACTCGGGTTACTGTTCGCTATTGGAGTCCCGTTCTTATTAATGATGTTCGGTAATCCGTTCTTTACACATGCTTTAACAGATGTTTACATTCCATTATTAGGTGACGTGCATATCCACTCTGCAGTGTTCTTTGACCTCGGTGTCTTTTTAGTCGTATTCGGGGCAACGATACTCATTTTAATCGCAGTTGGAGGGGTGAAGGATTAATGGAATTTTTAATGATTATTCTTTCAGGTGTACTCATCGGATGTGCGACGTACTTAATCCTCTCTAAAGGTGTGTTAAGAATTATTATCGGTATTTCGGTATTATCCCACGGTGTTCACCTTATGTTACTCACGATGGGACAGTTAAAGCGCGGAAACGTTCCTATTCTAGATGAACGTGTCGAAGTGTATACCGATCCGTTACCACAAGCGATGATTCTTACAGCAATCGTTATATCGTTTGCACTGACTGCTTATAGTCTAGTGCTTGCGTTAAACAACTATAAAGTACTCGGTACAGATGATACTGAAGACATGAAAGGAAGAGACGATGGTTATTAACTTATTACTTATATTGCCATTAGTCATTCCAGGTCTTGCTGCGGTGATTATGTTACTCGTCGGTAGAAACCCTGTGTTACACCGAGCAATCACAACACTCGCAAGTATCTTAATGGTAATTTTTTCAATAGTAATTGTACAGCGTATATATACAGATGGTGTGTTAGTTACAAATATTGGTAACTGGCCTGCACCATTTGGAATTACAGTCGTTTACGATATGTTAAGTGCTTTACTCGTATTAACGACATCGATCATACTGTTTTTCGTTACAGTCTATTCGTTCCAATCGATTGGCGTTAATAACGAACGTTATTTCTATTATCCAATGATGTTATTTATGATCATGGGTGTAAACGGCGCGTTTACTACTGGAGATATTTTCAACATGTTTGTATTCTTCGAAGTGTTTTTAATCGCGTCATATGTATTACTTACAATTGGTAGTAGTACGATTCAGTTACGAGAAGGCTTTAAATATTTAGTCGTTAATATTATTTCATCGAACTTTTTAGTACTTGGAATTGGATTTTTATATTCTGTTGTTGGTAGTTTAAACATGGCAGATATCCACGTGAAGCTATCTAATTATGACGGTAATTTAACGGTCATTACGTTAATCGGTGTCGTTATTATGTTTGTATTCTTAACTAAAGCAGCGGTATTCCCGCTCTACTTCTGGTTACCAGATTCATATAACGCACCACCAATCCCAATACTTGCAGCGTTCGGTGCATTACTGACAAAAGTCGGTGTGTACGCACTCATGCGTACGTACAGTCTATTTTTCAATTTAGACTATAGCTATATTAGTACTGTTTTACTCGTCTTATCGATCTTAACGATTATTATCGGATGTATTGGTGCGATTTCAACGTACGACATGAAGATGGTCATCATCTATAACATTATGATTGCGATTGGGTTTATTATCTCAGCTGTCGCAATGCTCGATTTAGATGGTATGATCGGTAGTATTTACTACCTCATTCATGACATGATTATTAAAACAGCGTTATTCTTACTCGTTGGTTTTATCATTTATAGAACTGGTAAACATAACGCAAAAGATATACACGGCTTAATGTCAGTTCACCCAGTCGTTGGTTGGACATTCTTCTTAGCAGGATTATCACTTGCAGGAGTTCCACCATTCCCTGGTTTTTTCGGTAAAGTGTATATCGTGAAATCATTATTTATAAATGAACACTATATTTCAGGCGTCATTATTTTATTCTCTAGTTTAGTGATTCTATACAGTATTATGAGAGTATTTATACACGTGTTCTTCGGTGAACACGCTGTAGAAGAAGAGTTAAAACCAATGAAGACTGATAAACTGCTCTTTAGTGCGGTTGGACTCGTTATCGTATCCATCGTATTCGGTTTAAGTGCAGATTTCTTATATCCATACTTTGAAATGGCTGCACAAGCACTCGCAGATCCGTTTGTTTACTCAGAATATATTATGGGGGTGGAGTAAATGGCAATACAAGTATTACTCAATTTCTTACTCGCATTCCTTTGGGCGTTTATGAACAACAGTTTTACAGTGAGCACTCTCGTGATGGGGTATTTAATGGGGCTAATTGCCGTATCCATATTACGTAACTTCTTACCAGGTACGTTTTACCTCATCCGCGTATGGAGAATTGTTAAGTTATTCTTCGTATTCGTTTATGAGTTACTCGTTGCAAACATCGAAGTTGTAAAAATCGTCCTTCAACCAAAAATGAACGTATACCCTGGATTCTATGCGTATCCGTGTGATTTACAAAAGGATTGGGAAGTCGTACTTCTATCTTCTCTTATCACGTTAACACCAGGTACAGTCGTCGTTGCAATTAGTGATGACTTTAAGACGCTATATATCCACGGGGTAAACTTAGTCGATGCCGATAAAGAAATCGAGGCTATTAAAAACTCATTTGAACGTCTCATTAAAGAGGTGGGTCGTCCATGATTTCATTTTTACAAGTCATATTCATTATCGCAATTATTGGAATGGCAGTCGCGCTCGTTATCGCATCGTATAGAATTATTAAAGGACCGACGTTACACGATAAAATCGTAGCGTTAGATGCGTTTGGAGTTATGTTAATGGGAACAATCGGGATTTTCTCAGTCCTACTTGACACTCCGTACTTAATCGTTGTAATTATGATTATCGGTATGCTCGGTGCTGTCGGTACAATCGCAATGGCGAAGTTTTTAGAGAAAGGATGGGTGATCGATCATGATAGAGATCCTGATGACTAGTATCGTAACGATACTCGTATTAAGTGGGGTATTCTTTTCAATCGTTGCAGGAATCGGTATCGTGAGACTTCCGGACATGTACTCACGACTCCACGCAGCAAGTAAAAGTTCAACACTCGGTGTATCACTCGTTCTACTCGCTGTTTTCTTATACTTTTGGTATTTTGAAGAGCGATTTGAAATCACATTGCTACTCGCACTCGTATTCATTTACATCATTGCACCAACAGGTGCACATATGCTTGCAAGAAGTGCCTTCCACTCAGATGTAGAGCCGTATAAACTAACAATCTTAAACGAATTACGACGTGACGAACTTGGATACGAAGAACTCACAGAAGAAGATAAATTAAAAATTGAACAACGTAAAAAAGAGCAAGAACTTGATGAATAACAAAACGCCCATTCTAGAAGGCTAGAATGGGCGTATTTTTGTGGATTGAATTTTGGGTTTATATCATTTCTGTTAAATATCTCATCGAGCTACCAATTCTTTAAAAATTTCATCATCTTCAGTTAAAATTTCATTTATCAAGTTTAAATCTAAATTGTTTTTCTTAACTTCTAATGATATTTTATCGTTATCTTCAATGAATTGAATTGTATCATTTACATTAACATCTAAGGCTTTTAAAACATTCTCTGGGATTTCTACATTAATAACTTTATTATTAATTTTGAGTTCGCTTAAAACTTTCATACAAATCACCTCATGTTCTATTTATATAAAAATGTTGTTTTAATATTATACCATGAAGATAATTATTATTAATTAATTTCACCTTACAAAATACCTCCCTAAACCTATTTTTGATTTAGAGAGGTATAAGTTTACTTCATATTCGTCAAAGTCATTCGTCCAACTGCTGTGATTTTTCCTTCATCGTTTATAATTTCTGCTGTCCAAACTTGTGTTGTTCTACCGATATGAACTGGTACTGCTGTTGTTGTCAGTTTACCTGATGATACAGGTCGAATATGGTTGACGTTGATTTCAACGCCAGCTGCATATCCTTCTTCAACGTTTTCAGTACCACCAAGTGACGCTGCTGTTTCGATTAAGACAGCATTCATACCACCGTGTACGATACCAAATGGTTGGTGCATTTCTTCAGTAATATCGACTTCAATGACCGCACGTTTCTTATTTAACTCAATGATTTCGATGTTAAATGCTTCTAGTAAATTAGTCATACATAGAACCGTCTAAAATGTAGTCAACGACTGTACGGATCATTACACCACTCGCAGCTTTTGGACCATATGCATTTTGTTTTGCAAACTGCGATGTACCAGCGATATCAAAGTGTAACCACGGATAATCTTCAGTAAACTGATTAATAAATGCCGCTGCAAACGATGCACCGCCGTATGGACGTAAGTTACTGTTTAAAATATCTGCAACTTCTGTTTCTTTTACTGCCGCTTCATCGGATTCATCCATCGGTAAGTGCCATAACTTTTCGCCGACTTTTTCTGATGATTTTAAAACGTCTTCTAAGTATTGTCTACTTTGGTTTGTAAATAAACCTGTACGTGACTCTCCGAGTGCTCCGATTACAGCTCCAGTGAGTGTCGCAAAGTCCATAATTACAACTGGTTTATGTGTAATTGCTTCAGTAACCGCATCCCCAAGAACGAGACGTCCTTCTGCATCTGTATTTGTAATTTCAACGCTTAACCCGTTTTTAGCGATGACGACGTCATCTGGACGGTTTGCATTGCCTTTTACCATATTTTCAGCGAGCGCAAGTACCGCTACAACATTCACTTCACGTTTTTGATCGACGAGTGTCTTCATCATACCAAGTACGTTTGCTGCTCCACTCATATCGTATTTCATCGACACCATGCCTGTACGTGGTTTTAATGAATAACCACCTGAATCGTAAGTGATTCCTTTACCGACAAGTGCAACAGGCGCTTTATCACTATTTTTATACTCAATCGTAACGAGTCTTGGTTTTCTCTCAGAACCGTCACCGACTGAATGAAGGAGACCATAGCCTTCTTCTTTAAGTGTTTTGTCGTCTTTTACTGAAATTGTAACGTTGTCTTTTCCAGAAAATTCTTTTTCAATTAACTCGACAAGTGATTCTGGATATAGTACGTTTGGAGGCATTTCGCTTAAGTTACGACTGAAGTTCATCGCCTCTCCAGCTTGTTGACCTTCTTTCAGTTTGTCTTCATTTACGTCTTTATTAAAAGATAACGTTAACTCATAAGGTTTAAAATCTTTTTTATAGTTGAACGGCTCGTATACACTAATTTCACCCATTAAGCCGACGTCGTATAAAAAATCGTCGTCTGAACTAAATGAGTCAACGTATAGATACGCATCTGTTACTTTATCTTTTTTAAGTGCTTGTAATACTGTACCGAACGCTTCTTGAAGCTTTAATTGTGTTAAGTCTTCTGATTTACCGAGACCAACTGTATATACTTTTCTTACGTTTGTTTGTAACACTGCACTCGATGATTCGATTTTTTTGAATTTTGACTGGATGACTCCAGCATCGACGTAGGATTTAAAGTTCCCATTAAATAATGCATCGAGTTCTTCGAAGTTTGAGTCGTTTTCAAAGTCTTCTTTTACACCGATGATTATTGCTTTGTTGTTGTCGTTTAAATTACTTTCAAAATTGTACTTCATATACTCACTCCTAGAACATTTGATAGCCAAGCTTACGTAAGTAGCGTATTGTTAATCCGGCTAATATAATACCGATAAAACCACTTAATAATATAATCACGTCAAAAATTTGGACGTTAATAATATTACTCCACGCTTCTTTAAATGCAGTGTTTGGCGATTTTATGTACTCTACCGTATCAATTCTGTCGATGATTAAAACAACGATAACAGGATAAACAACAGCCATAATCCACGTCATTTTTAAAATCATATTTAATATAAAACTAATACCGTAAAAGAGTACGAAATATAAAATGATAGATATAAATACTTGAACGATATTCACCGTTACACCTCTATTAAAAAAGCATGGGTATGATCAATACTCATGCTTAAAATTTTCTTACAAGAATTTACCTTTTGTGAATCCTAGTACTGGTCCACCAATTTTAGCGACTGCACGTGTATCGATTACTTTCTTCATAAATGCAGCTGATTTACCTTTAATTTCTTTACCATAAACGACACCGATACCGTTTTTAGCACCTAATGAACAAACTGTTCCTTTATCGTCATATACGAATGGTTCAACTTTTTTACCACGTAATTTTGCAGCGATAATTTTTGCAGTGTGTTCACCAAGTTGCATCGCAATTTGTGCTGTCGTTGGATATGGACGTGCGTTTTCGCCTGTTCCGTTCATAACCGCTGAAACGTCACCGATTGCGTATACGTTGTCGTATCCTTCGATTGTTAAGTCATCGTTAACGATGATTCTACCGCGCATAACGCCGTCGAAGTTTTCTTCCATTAACTTGTTACCACGAACCCCTGCAGTCCAGATTCTGTTGTTTGCTTTAACTGTTTCTTCTTTATCGTTAATTTTAACGACGAATCCTTCTTCGTTTGCAGCAACGATTGGTGTTCCGAGTAAGAACTTAACGCCTTTACTTTCTAAGTACTTTTTAGCGTAACCGCTGAGATCTTCACTGAACATCGGTAACATTGAAGGCATTGCTTCTACACACGTAATGCTTACGTCGTCGTAGTTAATACCTAAGTTGTCACATAAGATTGGAAGTGAATCTACTAATTCACCGAGGTACTCAATACCTGTGAATCCTGCACCACCAACTACGATTGCTAAGTCATTTTTATCTTTAGACTCTAAGTAGTTGTTGAAGTTCTTTTCAACTAATGCACGTGCTTTAAGTGCAGTTTGTGGGCTCGTAATTGATTCGGCATGTTCAGCCATTCCTTCAATTCCGAATGTTTCTGATTCGAAACCTAATGCAACGATTAAAATGTCATACTCGACATTTCCTTTTGTCGTTTCAACTACTTGGCTGTCTTTATCGATTTTTGTTACTTCAGCAACAACGAAGTTTGTTTTCATGTTGTCTACAACTTTATTAATTGGGTAAACGCCGTCTTCCCAGTTAATCGTACCTGCAGCTGTTTCATGTAACCATGTTGCTTCGTAGTGGTACTCATTTTTATTGATTAAAGTAATATCTGCTTCAGATAAACCTAATTCTTTTTGAAGACCAACTAATGCGCTAAGACCCGCGTATCCTCCACCGAGGATTACAATTTTCTTTCTTTCGAAACTCATCACTACATCTCCTAAATTTTTATAATATAAAAACGCTAATATATATAACATAATATTAGCGTTTCCAAGCATATATTTCAAGCATTCCCTAACAATTTAACATTGTTCTGGAGTGCCTTTATTTGTTTTTGTTCTAAATGATGCTCCGCATCCACATGCAACGCTCGCTAGAGGGTTATCAATCGTGAATCCACCACCGAGTAACGACTCTTTAAAATCGATTGTCGTACCATCGACGACACCGATATCAAACTTATCCACTAACACGCTCACTCCGTGATGTGTAAATACTAAATCACGCTCAGTAGGTTCTTCTTCAGCAGCCATACCATACGTTAGACCCGTACAACCGCCACCCTCAACTTTAAAACGTAAATAGCCGTCTTGCATGTTATTATCTTCTAACATCGTTCTTACTTTATCTGCAGCAGCTTTTGTTAATGTCACTCGACTCATTTTTGTCACCTCTCTAATTCACTTATCTTTATTATAATGAATCTTTGATATAATCAAAAATATCTGGCTCGTCATCTTTTTTTAATTGTTCTAATACACGAACGAGTAGTTGTTCATCTGTCTTTGCCGCAACGCGTTTTCCTTCTACGATACAAAACGCAGTCCGACTACATACACCACAATCATTCGTGCATTCGTAATCCATAACGTCCACATCGTCTTTATCCATTAAGTGTTCGTAGGTGTGTTTAGACGTTTTTTCAATGTTTGATCGGCAAAATTCTACGAGTTTCATATGATCACCATAAAAATAAAAACTAGAGAATTGACTCTCTAGTTTTAGAATACTTGTTCAATTTCAACGAAACCAGGTACTTCTTCTAGTAATGCGCGTTCGATACCCGCTTTAAGTGTAATCGTTGAACTTGGGCATGTACCACATGCACCGAGTAAACGTAACATAACGACGCCATCTTCAACGTCAACGAGTTCAACGTCTCCGCCATCTCTTAATAAGAACGGACGTAATTTATCTAAAACCGCATCAACTTGTTCATACATAGTGTCTTTTGTTGTTGCCATATATATCACTCCAAAAACGTTTATAGAGAAATCACTCTGTAAATATATTATAATAGATTAAAAGATAAAAATCTATCGGTATATAGGAGGATTCGTATATGAGCTATTCAGTAAATGTCTACGGAAGAGACGTCATTTGCGCGAGCTGTGTAAACGCACCGAGTTCAAAAGATACGTATCAGTGGTTAGAAGCATTATTCAGTAAAAAATATCCAGACGCGGACATTCGTGTAAACTACATCGACATCGACCGCGACGAAAACTTTTCAGACTACGACGAAGAGTTAATAGAACAAATCAACAACGACGAGTTATTTTATCCACTCGTCACAATCAACGACGAAGTCATTCAAGACGGTTACGTCCAATTAAAACCAATCACAAAATGGTTTGAAAAAAATGGTGTTGAATAAGACTGTGTCGTGTGGGACGAGACGCTCACTTCGGTGAGCGTTTTTTTGTGGCGTGGTTTGTGTTTTTTTATCCTAAAACAGAGATAAGACTTCTTCTTAAGATTTTATTTAACAATAATTTCGTGACTTTGTTATATATCTCGATTTATTTAACAAATATCGAGTTGTCGACCCGTTTTTTGTTAATTATATTTTTTTATCTAACAAAAACGCCCCTGAATTCCGAGCTTTTGTTAATTATCCCGATTTATTTAACACTTTCACCATTTTTTTGTTAATTAAGATGAAAAACCTAGTTTAGATCGGATTTCCGGCAGGCATTTTGGGTCTTTTTATCCCAAATCAGTAATAAAACCACTTCTCAAAATTATATTTAACAATAATTTCGTGATTTTGTTAGATATCCGGATTTATTTAACAAATATCGAGTCGTCGACCCGTTTTTTGTTCATTATATTTTTTTATCTAACAAAAATGACCCTAAATGCCGAGTTTTTGTTAATTATCCGCATATATTTAACACTTTCACCATTTTTTTGTTAATTAATGATAAAAAAACCTATAAAAATACACTTCCTAACATCAGCTAGGAAGTGTTTCATCTTTTAAGCGTGCGCTGTAATACCACGTCTGACGAGTGTTTGTGCAAATAACACTGTCACAACTGTTACGATTAAGTCTTTCACTATGAAAGGCGCAACTGTTAGCATGATTGATTCTGCGAGTCCTTTTGGTGATTCTAATACGTTGTTCATGATGAAGTAGAAGTATAAGAATCCGAATGTGAATAAGATCACCATGCCAACTGCTGTTGTAAGTATTGCTTTTAGTACAGACTGTCCTTCACGGTTACCGAGTCCTGCAAAGTATGCGAGTGGTATAAATCCGATGACGAAACCAAAACTTGGTGATAGTAATGATCCGAATCCACCAGAGCCACCAGCAAATACTGGAATCCCGATAAGTCCAGCGATTAAGTATACGACCATCGTCATTACCCCAAGACGACTACCAAGTAGTGCGCCTGTTAAAATGACCATAGGTGTTTGAAGTGTTATCGGAACGGGTCCGATTGGAATTGTAATCATCGCACTGATTGCTACGAGTGCAACGAATACTGCACAAAGTACAAGATCTTTCGTTTTCATAGAAATCTCCTTTAATTTTAAAGTGCCCAATCTAGTAAGTTTTCTACTGCATGAGTTGGAGGCACTTCTTTTTTCATGACATCTTCAGTACGATGAACTCCTGTATTGACGTGAATCGTGTCAATACTACCTTGGATGCCTGTCATGATATCTGTGTCGTAATTATCACCAATCATTGCGACGTCTTTTTGATCGACACCGATTTTTTCAAGTGCTTTTTGTAAAATATATGTGTTTGGTTTCCCGACAACGATAGGCTCTACTCCTGTCGCGCTTACTACGACGGAAGCGAGGGATCCGTTGCCCGGTATAAACTTATCTTTATGACGAATCACTTTATCTGGATTCGTTAAAATTAACTCTGCACCTTCTAACACGTTTTGTACAGCGTTCACGTACTTTTCATAATTGATATGAGTGTCATATGAGAATAATACAGCATCTGCATGATAATCAACAAGTGTTAACTCATTGTTCATTAAAGTTTCTTTAAATGAATCTGATCCAACGGCGTAAATATTTGTTTTATCATTTTCTTTTACGTAGTCGACAGCAGCGAGTGCTGACGTGTAAATATGTTCAATGGACGTCTCGATGCCATGTGACTTAAACTTTTTAAGCGTCTCTTCCGGTGTTCGTGCACCACTATTCGTCACAAACATATACGGAATTTTAGCATCATTTAAGCGATGAATAAAATCTGCCGCCCCTTCGATACGCTCGTCTCCATTAAACATCGTACCGTCTAAGTCGATTAAATAACCTTTATACATGTTGATCCCCCATAAAAGCGGTCACTGCTTGAGGATCTGTTTCAAAGAAATGTAAGACGTTTTCTTTAAAGTTGGCATATGCAGATAAATTATCCCTAAATACTTTTCTCATTGCCTCATGGTCCACGTCTTCATATTCACGTACGAGAACATTTCTAAATTTAAACGTTTCTTCAAATTTTGTAAAATCGTCTTCTGGAATTACACCTTCTGTTTTCATAATATCCATTACGTCTAAATAGTTTCCTGGATCGCGTAACACAAATCCATCGATAATCATGTTTCCAACGTCGACAGACGCTTCAATTAACATCTCACACACGCGCTCTAATGCGAGTGAATTATCCGTGTCAATCTCTTCTGTTAACCCTTTAATGTAGTCTAAACGTTTTAATATTAAATTCTTGTCTACAAATAACATAGTAAACTCCTTTAATTTAATTACTAATACATCTATAATATCATAAATAGAAAGTCCTTTATGGAGGGAACTATGTTAAAACATTACTTATACGATGATAATGAAACACCGAACGCACGATACGTCGGCTTTGCCGGTGACTTTGGGCGTTATGACCTTGCGATTATACAAACGTCTAAATTCTTCGGGAAAAGTTTAGTGTTAAATATGCAAAATAATACGTTTAGTATCGTTGGTACTGATGACTTAAACGAACCGGGGTATATTGCACACGCTCTTCAGTTTTCTGATGACCAAGCCGATGAAGTCATCGAATTTTTAAAAGATATTATATCACCCGGCTGGTTCATGGATTATTAAAAGCCTTCAGAAATGTTATTCTGAAGGCTTTTCTTCTGGTTTTAAACCGAGTTCTTTTTGTTCTTCTTTAGTAATTTTGCGTAAGATAAAATACGCACATCCAAAATTACAATACTCGAGTAAATAATCTTGAATTAAACTATAGCGCTTATCGAATTCTACTTTTTTCTTATCGTCTCTATAAAATCCGACGAGACGTAGTTTTTCATAACCGATATCTCCGACGATATAATCGTATTTATTTAAAACGTCGCTATATTTTTCTTTAAACTGCTCTTCGTCAAATGCATCTCGGTACTCTTTGATCAGTTCAAAATGCATGTGACCGACTGTCGTTATTTTATTCACCTTGACGAATTCTGTCTCCTTCTTCTTGACGGCGACGTGCTGCTGCATTTACTTGCTCATCAGCATGGTAGCTTGAACGTACCATCGGTCCAGCTTGGCAATGTTTAAAACCTTTTTCCATTGCGATTTTACGTAGCTTACCGAACTCGAGCGGCGTATAATACTTTTTCACTGTTAAGTGTTTACGTGTCGGTTGTAGATATTGACCGATTGTTAAAATATCAACACCGTGCTCTAGAAGGTCATCCATCGTTTGTAAAATTTCTTCATGCGTCTCACCGAGACCAATCATGATCGATGATTTCGTCGGGATATCCGGTTGAAGCTCTTTACAATATCTGAGCATTTCTAATGAACGACGGTATGTTGCTTTTGCACGTACACGCTTTGTTAAACGTTCGACCGTCTCAATATTATGGTTTAAAATGTCTGGTTTTGCATCCATTAAAATTTTAATGTTTTCTTTGTTACCGTTAAAATCAAAAGGTAGTACTTCTACTGTCGTATATGGGTTCACTTCACGTACTTTACGGATTGTTTCAGCGTAAACTTTCGCACCACCGTCACGTAAATCATCACGTGCAACTGTAGTTATTACACAGTGCTTTAAATCCATTTTTTGAACTGATTCTGCAATACGTCTTGGCTCGTCCCAGTCTACTTCACTTGGAAGCCCAGTTTTAATTGCACAGAAACGACACGCTCTCGTACATACAGACCCTAAAATCATAAATGTTGCTGTACGACGTTCCGCCCAACATTCGTGGATGTTTGGACAACGCGCCTCTTCGCACACTGTATGTAAATTTTCTGCACGCATCATTTTTTTGAGACCGATATAGTTCTCATTTGTATTTAATTTAATTTTAAGCCATTCAGGTTTTCTTAAAATCTCCTCGTTCTTTGTTGCCACTCGAATCCCTACCTTTGTGGTGTATTTGATTTTATAATAACACAACTTTGAAGAGCGAGTATACTTATATCGTAAGTGAATAATTTCACTATTATCTTTTAGCTTGAATCGGTGTATACACGAGTTTAATAACGAGTGTTAATGCGATGAATAACCCGATCATCACGAGTAATCCTAATCCAGTTGAAGTTGTAAACCCAACGACTACAAATGATACTAATGAAACAACGGCTGCAATTACTGCATATGGTATTTGCGTCATGACGTGGACGATATGGTCAGATCCAGATCCTGTACTTGAAAGTATCGTCGAATCTGAAATCGGTGAACAGTGGTCCCCGAACACACCACCCGCTAGTACTGCTGCGATTGATGCGAGTAATAGTTCAGGTACTTCTAACGTAATGATAATATTTCCTGCAATCGGAACGAGTATACCAAATGATCCCCAAGATGTACCTGTTGTTAATGCCATAATACATGCAACGACAAACACGATTGCCGGTAGGAATGCTGCTGAAATTTTCGAATCTTTCACCATTTGACCGAGTAATTCACCAGTCCCTAGTTCACTTATTAGTTCACCTGTCATCCATGCAAGTATTAACACGATAATCGGGCCAATCATCGCTTGAAGCCCTGTTTTAAATCCAATCCACGTGTCGCGACTTGAGAAGTTTTCATCTTGCCTAGTGAATTTATAATAGTAAATTAACGATAAAACAACCCCGATGATACCACCAAAAATTAATGAATGCGTAATCGAGTTATTTTCGAGAATGACGATTGGATTTAATGATCCACTTTCTTTTATCCCTGTGTAAATCATTCCAATAAGTACACCCGCTACTAGACCAACAAGTGGAACAATTAACGCGCTTTTAGATGAGTGATACGCGACTTGTAATTCATCGTCTTCAACCTTTTTATCGTATAATATTCCGTCGTTTATAGCACGTGACTCTTCACGTTTCATACCGAATATATCAAAATTCGTAAGGATGACGATAAACATTAAAATAATTGCACTTAAACTATAAAAGTTTAGTGGAATCATATATAAAAACGCTTCGAACGGTGTGATGTGACTGAGTCCTGCTGCGATAAGTAGTGGCGCAGTCAGCCCCATAATTGTTGCACCCCAGCTCGATACTGGCATGATCACTGCAATTGGGGATGCTGTCGTGTCGACAACGTACGCAAGTTTCGCGCGTGATACTTTATATTTGTCCGTTAACGGCTTAGATACTTGAGGTGTAATAATCGCACTAAAATAGTCATCAATAAAAATAATAATGCCGAGTATACCGCTTAATAAAAGTGCTCCAGTACGCGTTTTAACTTTTGTCATCGCGTAGCTCGTAAATGCTCTCGCTCCGCCTGACATACTCATAAATGCACTCATAATTCCAAGCAATGCTAAGAAGATTAAAATATACGCACTCCACGTATTTAACCAGCCGTCTTCGATAATTAAATCGATAAACGTTTGCCAAATCTTAGCAACCATTTCTCCGACGTTACCTTGTGTTATGACAATTGCTGAAGTAATGATCCCAACACCTAAACTTAAATCTACACGTCGCGTAAATAGGACGAGTATTAACGTAATGAGTGGTGGGATAAGTGAAATATACGTCCAGTTTAAAATTAAATCCATTCAAATCTACTCCTAATCTTATATAACAAAAAAACACAAGTGCTTTCCACTTGTGTTTAACAAATGTAGCGCACCATGATAATCATGACAGTACTTCATCTATTAAACGAAGTCCCAACAGCAAAGTGTCCAGCTTTACCATTTCGGCACAATCCCTCTTCAAAGTCTTCACAGTATGGCTACTCCAACTTTTACCAGTGTCATGTGCACCTCTACTTGTATTTAATTGCTTTATTTTCGAATTGCATTTCATTATAGACTTTATGTTTTAAAAAGTCAAAATTCTTTTGAAATTATTAAATCATCTTTATAAATGTCGACGATATCTCTTAAAAATTCTGGAATGTAATACGTCTTATTTAACGAATTAAAGTGTGGGAAGAATCGACCAAATGAATACATGTCGAGCGTCCCAACTTCATATATGTTTTCATCTTCTACTAGTTCACCGTTCACGTAAAATTCACGTCTGCTTTCAACGACTGATAATCCATCAATTAAAAACACACCCATCACGTCGCCTCTAAAACCGAGTCCTTTTATAATTTCATCTTTATATTCTTGAGCGCTTGCCGTATAGTACATATCTTTTAAGTCGCGCCCTGTCATCTCTACTTTAATTAGATTAATAGCATGGGGTAATACTTTATGAACGTGGTATTTCGTCATTTCCCCGCCTCTAAATTCTGCAGCGATTAACCCTGCGTGAATGATAGAAATGTCAGTCTGTGTATACTTTTGAATCATCTGTAATAACGTGTACGTAAACCAGTTCATCGTATATAGTGTCCGTTCAATTGCTAGTACATCGTGCTTTACAGTTGTATTTAGCATCTCTTTTCCGACGTCATAAAATTCGTCGTAGCGGTTTGATAATAGATCCGTTTCAATTAAACGCGTTGAAACGTCTGTTAAATTATAATCCGTAAATTCTAAATCGACACAACCGAAATACTCTCCGAATCGTCCGGCTGCAGTTAACGTCGTCTTGTTTACTTTATAATTTTCTGGGAGTGTGTGATGCGTATGTCCACCGATAATTACATCAATTTCTGGACATTCTTCTGCAAGTCTCTCGTCGTCATATTTACCTAAGTGTGACAACATCACAACGGCGTCACAGTGACGTTTCATTTCTTTTAAGTATTCTTTAATGTAATAAAACGCGCCTTCAACATCTAACGCGAGTGCTTTATAAAACGGTGTAAACTCAACAGTTGCGGCAATAAAGCCAATACGGATATCGCCGATTCTTTTAATCGTGTACGGTGGGAATAATAACCCATGTTCATCGCGAAGATTCGCACAAATCACTTCGAAATCCGCTTCATTATATAAATTTTTTAATTCACTTTTAGTTAACGTTATACCTTCGTTGTTACCGATCGTTGCGACGTCACAGAGTGCGTCATTTAGACGTTCGACGTTACCTCTACCAATCGTTGCATCTGTATACGGATGACTTCTATCGACGTGATCTCCGATATCAACGTAAAGTGTATTTTCATCTTTACGCGGTTTTATGTACTCGACAATCGCATGATAATTATCAAAATGACTATGGATATCATTCGTATGGTAAATGCGAATTTGCTTTTTCATAACAACACACTTTCCTTTAAAGTATCGCTTCTAAAATTAAATATAAACCGATTAACAGTAGCACTGTGCGAAGTATTTTGACTAAACCATCGCTCGTAAATCGACTGGCTAACTTTACACCAATTCTCGCTCCAAAATACGAACTCACCGCTAAAAATATAAGCGAGAAATATTGAACGTGAGATTGTAATGCGTGCCCGATTGCACTTGAAAAACTCGAAAAGAATATTAACATCATCGACGTTCCGATCGCAATCGTCGGTGGAATTCTAAAGACGATAATCATTAACGGCGTCATCAGTACGCCCCCACCGATTCCAAATAACCCTGTGGTAAATCCAACTAAGAAAGTGATCGCTACCGCAATCCATACCGGGAATCCATACTGATGAACAACCCCATCAGCATCGATATGCGGTCTTAAGTATTTAGGGTTTTGAAACACTTTTAAAGGCGGTATTTTATCTCGCACCATCAGTATAATACTAATGATGATTAAAAATGATCCGAAGTATAAATTAAATGAATCTAGAGTTAAAGACGCGCTCGCATATGATCCGACGAACGCACCAGGTACGAGACCGATTAAAAAAATAGAGCCGCTATATCTGTCAACTTGGTTACTTTTGTTATACTGAACCATCGCAGAGAATCCCGTAATGACTAAAATCATACTCGACGTTCCGATCGCAAGTTGCGGCGTCATACCTTCGATCATACCGAGTTTAATACCGAAAAATACGAGTGCTGGAACGATGATGACCCCACCACCCATTCCGACGAGTGCACCTAAAATTGAGGAGAATAATCCGATACATATTAATATAATTATTGTTAAGATCATGATTATCCTCCTTTACTTTAAAATAGTTTGAGTTGTTTTGGAGCGAGAGTTTTATATTTAATACCGAGCATATCGATTAAGGTTTCTGCGTTCCCGGCAGCATGTCCACCAGAGTTATTGTTGAAAATAACGTAAATATCTTTTGTTTTAAACGATAAAATTTCTATATGTTTTTTCAGTGCTTCAAGTTCTTCTCGGTTATAATTATATAAGTAACGCACATTTCGCCACTCTTCTCTCGTTCGGTTCATCTGCATCCATCCGTGTGCATTTCTACCGTGAAGACGAATAAACCCGATATCATCAGTCACACGACTGACAAATGGAACCGTCCCCTCACCAATTTGAGGGGCATCGACAATCGTATGGATGAGACGATTGTCGTGGAGAAATTGTAGCGTTTGTTCTTTTTTGTCATCAGTAAGCCAAGACGCATGACGAAATTCAACCGCAACTTTTAATGGGTGAAGCATCTTTTTAGCGAGTCGAACGTAGTTAATGTTTTTCTCATTGCATTCATACCAAGGTGGAAACTGCATTAATATATAAGCAAGTTTGCCATGATTCACCATAGGTTGTAACATTTCTTTATAGTCTTTATATAATTCATTTATGTTTGAATAAGATGTTCTAAAGTCACCATGACCTGTCATAAACTGGTGTGTTTTGACGATAAACTTAAAATCTTCTGGTGTTTCACGGCACCACTTTTCAATCGTCGATTGTTGTAATATTGCATAATATGTCGAATCGACTTCAACGACTGGAAATGTACCGGCGTATGTCTCAAGTTTTTGATTCACTTTTGTGACATCAGTATAAAGTGAATCGTGATCGCCCCATCCAGTTAATCCGATATAAATCATAGTATCACCTAGATTTATTTTACCACAGAAACTATTTTTATTTGAAAATAGAAACTAAAGGAGAATGATGATGTCTATTTCGTTTAAAGACGTATCTCATAAACATATTTTAAAAAACATTTCCGGAACGTTTAAAAAGAATCGTATTACAGCATTAATCGGACCAAGTGGCGCTGGGAAATCAACGACATTAAAACATATTAACGGTCTTTTATCTCCAACTAATGGCGACATATATATTGGAGAAGAAAACATTAAAGCAATGGATATTATTAAGTTACGACGTAATATTGGATTTGCATTTCAGTCGTCACCCATGCTTGAAGGCACTGTATATGACAACTTAAAATTTCCAAAAGATTTATTTAACGAGACATTTTCTAAAGATGAAGCAATTGAATTTCTAGAAAAAGTCGATTTAACAAAAGACTTCATCGACCGACCGGTTCGTAAATTATCTGGTGGTGAAAAGAGTCGTGTCGCACTAGCACGTACGCTCGTAAATAATCCTGATATCTTACTTCTCGATGAAATCACGGCGAGTGTCGATGTGACTGTCGCTCAAGAAATCGAACGACTAATCGTAAAAAATCAAAAAGAGTTTGATTTAACAATTATTTGGGTGACGCATGATCTCTCACAAGCAAAGCGTGTGTCCGATGACTTTTGGTATTTAAGAAAGGGCGAGTTAATTGAGTTTGGATCAATTGAACAGTTCGCTCATCCTAAAACTGATACTTTAAAACAATTTTTAGAGGGGGAATTTTAAATGTCGTTTACAAGTTTAGCGCTCGCATTAGTGTTTGTAATCATCCCTATTATACTCGCTGTCGTTTTAAAGCTCGGTCTAGAAAAGGATATTATTATTGCTTCAATACGAGCGACAATCCAGCTAATTATTATCGGGTATATTTTACAATTCGTGTTCGATAGTAAGAGTACGATTTTTATGTTGTTAATGATTGTTTTAATTATCGCAGCAGCGAGTCAAAATATCGTTAAAAAAGGTAAAGGTATTCCGCATATAAAGATCATTATTATCGTGACACTTGTGTTTGTCGAACTATTTTCAATGGGGACGTTACTATTATTTAAAATCATCCCGTTCGAAGCACAATACGTCATCCCAATTTCCGGAATGATTATCGGAAACTGTATGGTTTTATCTTTATTATTTTTAGACCGATTTAAATCTGAACTCAGTCATAACGAAGAAACAATCGAGTTAATTTTATCTTTTGGCGGGACACCGAAAGAAGCGGTTCACCACACGTTAAAATCCGCAATTAAAACGAGTATGATTCCGACGATTGAATCTCAAAAAACTGTTGGTCTTGTGCAACTCCCAGGTATGATGAGTGGGTTAATTATCGGTGGTGGAGATCCGATGGAAGCAGTGATGTATCAATTACTCATTCTGTTTCTTATATTAAACGCAGCTGCACTATCTTCAATTTTAGTTGGATTTTTATCTTATCCATTTTTATTTAACGAAAAACTTCAATTTTTAGGCATACAAGACGATACGAAATGAAAAAAGTCAGATTCTTAAATAAGAATCTGACTTCGTTTATTTTAAGCGTCTAATAATGTTTTTTGAATATCTTTATATGCCGCTTCCCATAGCGCCTCATCAGATTTAAACTGTTCTCTAAGTTCACCGATGACCTTTTTAAACTTCTCATCGTAAGTTGGGTCATCTTTACTTGGGATATGCTTTTTCGCTTCGTCTGAAGCTTTCTTCACTTCTGGTGCAAATGGTCCCCATTTTCCAATCTCATTATTATTTTCATCTAAAACAACGTAAATTGGAATGATGTTTTTACCGTTTGTTTGATATTGCTCCATGAGATCGAGGTTTTCATCTCTTAATACAAACTTCGCTTCAAAGTCATACGCTTCAGCGAGTCGAAGTAAAATTGGTGTATTTAACATACAATGCGCACACCACGGCTCGATAATACCGAGCACTTTAAAGTTCTTTTCTTGTAACTCGTCTTTATACTCATCTTCTTTTACGCTAAAATTATCGTAAATATTATCGAATCCTTCTTTTAAATCCGTAAACTGTTGACGCATCTCTTCAGCTGATAACGCTTTGTCGTACCACTCTGTTAAATTGTTTGCCATAATATCCCCGCTTTACTGTTTTTTATACTATTCCTTTTTTGGAGATTTTTAAACATCACATATTACGATACGTTTACAATTATTAAATATTTTCTGAAACGTTTATCGTGTCGATTATACGGCTAATGGAAATACAACCTTAAAAATAGGATGATTGTATGAATAAAAAACGCATTACTGAAATTGACGCACTACGAGGAATCGCTGCTCTTCTCGTCGTGTTATATCATTATACATTTCACTATGACAGACGATTTGGACACGTAGCAAGTGATTATAATACTGAATTATTTAGTTTCGGGCACTACGGTGTACAGCTATTTTTCATCATCAGTGGCTTTGTGATTTTTATGTCAGTTAGTCGCGGACGATCTGCAAGTGATTTTTTAATTAAACGAGCGTTCCGTTTGTATCCGGCATACATTGCAGCTGTAGTCATTACTTTTATCGTATTAAGCGCATCGTCAATTGACATTCAACGAACGATTCAAGAAATGTTTGTAAATATGACGATGGTTCAAGAATTTATAGGTATTCGTAATATTGACGGATCGTACTGGTCGCTTCGCGTCGAATTTACGTTTTATATGATGATGGCGCTCATCATACTTATTGATAAAGAAAAAGTCATGCCCGTAGTTGTGACGATGCTCAGCGTAGGTATGGCGATACAACTTTACAGCCTAATTATGAGTACTGATTCTGCACAATTTGTTGAGAGATTTTCTACAGCAAACTATATTCAGTTGTTCGTCATTGGGATTATGCTGCACGAAATTTGGATAAAAGGCATGAAGTTGAAATACGGGGCTGTCATTATCGTAGCCGTTATGTATGACTTTATCTTCGAAGGTGTCGTGAATGGATTATTTACAGTGAGTTTTATATCGATTTTCGCCTTAGCTTTAAACGATAAATTGAAGATTTTAAATAATAAATTGCTGCTTTATTTAGGAAGTATTTCGTACCCGTTATATTTAATTCACCAAAATATCGGATATGCGCTCATTCACGTCATGGAAAATTACGGTTTAACGCATGAAATATGGATCATAATTCCGGTCATCATTTCAGTGTTACTCGCGCATTGTATTTTATATGTAGTAGAAAAACCATCTCAAAACTTTTTATTTAAATACTATAAGTCGTTAAGAGAATGTAACAAGAAAAATGTATCTAGTATTCCATAATTATATTGAGTACAATAGTATATCAATATGAAAGATGGTGATACGATGGCTTCAGATAAAAGAGTGTTTGGGCTGATTTCAGTTATACTCGGCGCAAGCCTTTGGGGAATCGGTGGTACCGCGACCGACTGGTTATTTAGAAACACACCTGTGAATGTCGATTGGTACGTGACAGCAAGGCTTTTAATCAGTGGTATTATACTCGTTTTATTCTTTTTAATTGTTTTTAAAAAGAAGAGTACGACGGTATGGGACAAATATTTAGTCACTCGCTTCGTTATATATAGTATTTTCGGTATGACGCTCGTTCAATATTCATTTACAGCAACGATTGGATACGGGAATGCTGCGATTGCGACAGTGCTACAATGTACCGGACCGATTTATATTATTTTATATTACGTCTTTAAGAAATATATAAATTTCACTTACAAAGAAGTACTCGTCATTCTCTTTATGATCGTCGGAGTCGTTTTAATCGCAACAAATGGTAATCTCACTCAACTAATCGTATCACCACTCGCGTTATTTTGGGGTATTTTATCTGGTGTCGCGCTCGCGTACTACACAATACACGCGGGGTACTTACTACTTAGAATGCACCCGTTAGAACTCGTCGGCGGCTCAATGCTCGTCGGTGGAATACTATTAAACTTTAAAACACCGATCTGGTCATTAGATTTTGGTTACGACTGGTCGGCATTTGAGATTAGTATATTATTATTCTCGATATTAATTGGAACGACACTCGCATTCTTACTCTATATTGGAAGTTTAAAATATATCACTTCACAAGAAGCGGGAATTCTAGGACTACTCGAACCCGTGATGGCCGTGTTAACAACAGTAATCGTACTCGGCGACGTATTAGAACTATTCCAAGTCGTCGGGATTGCACTCATACTTGGAATCACAGTGTTCAATACAATCGCATCATCAAAACAATCAAAAAAAGAAGCGAACGCCTGATTTATTGATCGGGGCGTTCGCTTTTTTGGTGTTAAGGATGAAAAACCTGATGGTGAGTTTGATTGTGCGGGTTTGAGAGTGTGTTTTTATCCTGAAAAAGTTTAAACGCCACTTTTCAAAATTATATTTAACAAAAATTTCG